>NZ_JAWOUH010000007.1:0-197648 GCF_033339295.1 Vibrio sp. 704
GAGTAGTTTTACAGGCAAAGCCGAAACGGATGATAACCACCTACTGAAGTAGGTGGTTTAGGGCTGAAAACAAAAAAGCAGCCCGAAGGCTGCTCCTAATCGTTAATATCAAGCTTGTTAACTCGATACGCTTGCTTCAACGCTCGACGTCACTGGCGACTTTCTGAAACGATTAATCAAACGATGGATAAACCTCTTAATCGATCTGAAAATATTTTTAATATCTTCAAGCATTAAATACAAACAAGGCACCAACACTAAAGTCAGAACCGTTGCGTACAACACCGCAAAGCCCAAAGCGACAGCCATCGGTATGACAAAACGCGCCTGCAAACTCGTTTCAAACATTATCGGCAATACACCCGCAAACGTCGTTATTGAGGTGAGCGTGATAGCTCGAAAACGAGCACAACCCGCCTCAACAACCGCTTGTTTGATGTTCATACCCTTTTCTCTCACTTGGTTTACGTAATCTGTCATAACCAGAGAGTCGTTAATAACCACGCCAGCAGCGGCGATCAAACCAAATGTCGACATCATACTGATGTCTAAACCTAGCCAGAAATGGCCCCAAATCGCCCCCGTCAGACTAAACGGAATGACGGACATTACAATCAAAGGTTGGGTATAACTTTTTAACGGTACAGCTAACAAGATGTAGACGATGATCATGCCTGCAATAAAGAACAAAATCTGTTCATTACGCTGCGCAGCCTGCTCTTCAATATCACCGCCCAATTCTGTTTTCACAGTTGGGAAGGCTTGCTTCATGTCCGGTAAGATATTGTCGTCAATGACCTTAACGATTTCTTGAGGTTCAACCAATTCTTCGTCTATGGAACCATAGACATAAACGGTTTGATACCCGCCTTCACGTCGAATGCTACTCACGCCCGGCTGCTCATTGATCTTCACCACATCACCCAACATGACCTTCTTACCTGCTGGTGTGGTAATCACAGCGTAACGCAATGATGAGAATGCTTCACGCGTCAATTGCGGGTAACGCACCATAACTTTAATTTCTTCACCATCACGAATAATGCGCTGTGCTTCGCCACCATAAAAGCTGCCACCAACTTGCTCTGCGATCATGGTGAGATCCAGACCGAGATCGTACGCTACAGGCGCAAGAGACAGGAGTACTTCTTTGCTTCCAGAATCAATAGAAGATGAAATATCATATAACCCTTCTTCCTGCTGTAAACGCTCTATCAAGTAACGCCCAGCCTTGTTGAGCTCATTGATGTTAGAACCAAACAACAAGTAACCAAACTCATCTCTGTCACCACCACCCGCACTCTGCTCGCGGATTTTGATGCTCTTCATACCTGGAATAACAGGCATAGCTTCACGCCAACGTCGAGCCAGTTCAAATGTATTGAACGGGCGTAACTCTTCATCAACCAGAGGTACTAATACACGACCTTCGGTGCGGCTTCTGTTGTACGACAGCACATCACGAATCATTCCTTGACCATGTTCCGCAATGGTCTCAGATTCGATCTTTTGCATGATACGTTCAATAGTCTTGAGTGCACTGATTGTCTGCTCACTTGAAACGGTATCATTCATTTCAATAGTGATCGCAGGATAGTCGGTCGGCACTTTAGGGTTAGGGATCACCCGAACATAATTCGCGTTGATCAAAGCCGCGCTGATCAGCAGTAAACCACAGAACACCGCAAACACTGTCCAGCGCCAATGGGTGCATGTTGTTACAAAGTTACGATATGGACCATTTACAAAACCAAAAAAACGTTGGTTAAATCGGTCACGCCAGCCACCTGGTTTAACTGGCTTAAAATGAGTATGCGCAAGGTGTGCAGGAAGGATCAGCTTCGATTCAATCAAACTGAAGATCAAACAAAGAATCACGACCCCCGCGATACCATAAAAGAAGGCACTATCAATACCACTAGACAACAAGAAAGGAGCAAACACAGCAATTGTGGTTAACACACCGAAAGTGGCTGGTGTGGCAACACGTTTTACACCACGAACCACGTTTTCGACGCCACCGCCTTTTTCTTCAATTTCGCTGTAAGCGCTCTCTCCCATCACGATGGCGTCATCAACTACAATACCGAGCACCATAATGAAGGCAAAAAGAGACACTATGTTTACCGTGATCCCTAATGCAGGCATCATCATTACGGCACCGAGAAAACAGACAGGTAGCCCAATCATTACCCACATAGCCAAGCGGAAACGTAGGAAAATGGTCAGCATAATCGCGACTAATGCAGCGCCTTGCAGCAAGTTTTTCAACATCATGTCGAGACGCCCATTTAAATAATAAGTCGTATCAACTAAGACTTTGAGCTTAACATCCTGCGGCAATGTCTTGTTTTTTGCTTCAATATAATTACGAACGGACTGTGCAACAGGGATAATGTTCTGATCACGAGTTGCTTCAACAGACATGTAGATCGCATTTTGCCCTGAGTATTCAAAATAGCGCTCTTCTTCCGTAAAACCATCTTTGATCGTGGCTATATCTTGCAGTAAAACCTTCGCACCATTTGCGCCAAGCTTTACAGGAATATTTCTAAACTCATCACCACGGTAGTATTGGTTTTCAATCCTTACTGCAATCATCCCTGAATTTGTTTTTACTTCGCCCGCAGAAAAGTTAGCTGAATAACGGCTGATCGCGCTGCTGATATCGCTCAACGTAAGGTCGTATTTACGAAGAACAAGTGGGTCAACTTCAATCGCTATTTCTTCTTCTGGCGCACTCAGGTACACCAGCATGACGTTTTCTAACTGAAGTAATTCATCTTCGATTTGCTTAGCGATCGGTTTAAGCTCCTCGAGCGGTCGGTCCCCAACTAATCCCATTTCGATTACATCTTGGCGCCATTCAACTTGGTAAACATTGATTGGTTCCATACCCGCTGGTAAGTTAGACAATGTATCAATACGTTGGTTTACATCATCTAAGACACGCTTGATATCGGCATTAACGTCTACCTCGATAGAAACATACGCGCTACCTCTAGAGGCCGTTGAGACTGCTTTTTTAATCCCGGTGACGTCTTTAATCGATTCCTCGACCTTAACGAGAATACTCTCTTCTATCTCTTGAGGAGAAGCGCCAGGATAAGTCGCACGAACATCAATGTAGTTCACCTCAATATTCGGAAACATCTGCCTTTGAATAAAGATAAAACTCACCACACCCATGATAATGATGAACACCATCAAAAGGTTGGCAGCGACGGGGTTATTCGCAAAATAGGCAATTAAGCCCTTTTGTTTAGTATCTTCCATGACAAACTCCTACTTACTGTACGACGGTTTCGGAGTCGTCACTCTTTTTTGCGATTTGTACCGCCATGCCTTTTTGAGGGTACTCTGGTAAGGTCAGTACCAACTTATCACTTTGCTCTAAGCCTTCGCCCACCAACAAAAACTCACCTTCTGCTCTCAAAACCGTGACAGTTCTGGGTTGAAGTTGATTATCGCCATTCACCACCCACACGGTACGGTTTTTAACTAATTCCTGTGGCAAGCGGTAGATGTGCTTAAGTTCCTTACCAGTGAAGCTCACTTCAACGTAGGAGCCGAATTTAATTGGAGGCTGCTGGTTATCGACACCGTATGGGTCCGCGATTTGAATGACCATGTTAATCATTCGGGTAGCGCTATCAATCATGCCTAGATCACGAACTACTCGACCTTCTCTAGTGGTAGAAAACACACCTTGCTGCGTCACTGTCGCAGTGAGTTCACCAATGGATTCGGGTAAAAATGCACTATCAAAACCGGCAATGGGTACGTGCACCTCTGCCACTTCGATGTTGTTTAACGTGGCAACTCGAGAACCAGATGTAACAAATTGACCAACACCAATATCACGCTCAACAACCAGCGCATCGTAAGGTGCAACGACTTTGCAATTTTCTAACTCTCTTTTTGCTCGTTTGAGTGCCGCTTGAGCCGACTTCACTTGCGCTTGTGCGCTCAAAACGTGAGGCTTGCGTAAATACAGATCCGTCACTTGCTTATCGCTCAGTCTCTTTGCCTGACGTTTTGCCACTTCGGCTTTCGCTTGTTCCTCAATCAAGTTTGCGCGTGCACTAGCTAAATCGGCTTCAGCTTGTAAAACCGACGCTTCATAGTTGTCACTTTCAATTGTGAAAAGAACCTCTCCTCGTTTTACGATGCCACCCGTCACAAAATTCGGGTGCCAACTCGTAACTTCACCACTAACTTGCGCGGAAAGGTGTGTTTTTTCAAAAGGGACTAATTCACCGTGACTGGTAATCACCACTTTGTGATCGGTAGGAAAAAGAGAAGAAGCCTGAACAGTAGGTTCTGTAATTGCATCTTTGGTTGACTCTTTTTCCGGCGCAGTTGCGGCAATTGCAGCATATCCTGCATAAGAGCCTCCAACGACGACGAAGGGTAAAAGCCAACGTAATATGGGTTTTGCTAACATCGAAAATCCTTTTTTATTGTTGTTTTCAACACCACACTTTTATTCAGTCCATTGCTCCCGGTAAGCATGGTGGTGAGAGAATTGAATTTGAATAAACATCAAAGCGGCACTTGCCTAGTCTTTTAAGCAGCTAACTAGATAGTTATTGCCAATTCAAAGTTAATAAAATTAACAAAAAATTAACCAACTGCGCAAGTTGCTCTGACTTAACTTTTGTTCTAAACAGCAAATGACATGCCAAGCATTTATTTATTAAAAATCATATGGTTATATAAAAAGCATTATTTTATCCAGTGTGCTATTGGTCATAATCACCAGATATTAGTGATTATGACCAATACGGCCATAATGATAATTAAAATAAATGATTATCTGCGCTCTAAAAGTTGAACTTAGTGCAGGCTCTATGGCAATTCATTGATTAATCGCTCGTTATAAAACGGTTCTGGGTGCATGTGGCGTCAGCTTAAGTCTATAATTTGGAGTAGGTAACACTCTGTAAGACAAGGAAATGTGCTTTGTTACAAACACTCGCCAAGTTGCTCTTCCCCTCGCTGCTCACTATTTTATCGGCATGCTCATCCGTATCGTTGAATGACGCCAGTGAAAAGTCCACCAGCTTTCAGCTCGGTTATCAAAAGGATTCTGTTCTTGCGCAGTACTTTGAAGCTTACGGGAGAGATCCTAAGTCTATAACTGGCTTTGCACCGTTAAATCAGGGACACGATGCCCTTCTTGCTCGAACCTCTTTGATCGAGTCCGCCCAGAAAAGCCTTGATCTTCAATACTATATTTACCGCGGTGACGAAACGAGTCAGCTAATAACGTGGCGCTTGTATGAAGCGGCAAAGCGTGGTGTTCGAGTAAGGCTGTTGCTTGACGATATGCAAAAGCGAAACGACGATGTGATGGCTGCCCTCAATGCACATCCTAATATAGAAATCCGCTTATTTAACCCGCATCAGTATCGCGACTCCCGTTGGTTCGCTCTTGCTAGCGATTTTGAACGCCTTAATCGTCGTATGCACAATAAGTCTCTGATTGCAGACAGTGTTTCCGCCATTGTCGGAGGTAGAAATATCGGCAATGAATACTTCTCTTTTGAATCGCAAGTTGAGTTTGGTGATTTTGATCTTCTGCTCTATGGTGAGGCGGTACAACAAACTGCCGATCAGTTCGACCTCTACTGGAATAGCGCCTATTCGATACCAATGGAATGGATTACACCGAATTCACAGCAAATTACCGACCAAGCGATTCAAAAGCAGGTCAATAAACTCCGGTTAGAGGAAAAGTTTTCAACCGGCCGCTATGACTTCACCCAACTGGATATGTACCAAGATCTAAAACAAGGCAAACTCAAGCTCTACTGGGGAGAAGCGAAAGTATGGTTTGATCTGCCCGATAAAGTCGCGACCCGAGAGAGCCAACTTATTGATAATTTGTCGGAATTGGTTAAAAGTGTTGAGGATTCATTTGTGCTCATTTCTCCTTATTTCGTTCCAACTGAAGCAGGTACTCAAGCATTAAGTAACGCGGCCAAGCGAGGCGTTGATATCACGATTGTGACCAACAGCCTCGCGTCTAACGATGTGTTTGCCGTGCATGGTTGGTACGCAAAATATCGAAAAGATCTACTCGAAGCTGGAATCAAGCTTTGGGAAGTAAAAGCGAGCGCGAAACTCAAAAGTAAGTGGAGCCTCACGGGGAGTAGCAGAGCAAGTTTACACGCTAAAGCAATGACGATTGATAACAAAACACTTTTCGTTGGTTCGATGAACTGGGACCCACGTTCGGCCGCTTTGAATACCGAAATGGCCGTTGTTATCGAACAGCCAGAATATGTGCAAATGTTTCTAGAACAACTGCCGAATCAACTGTCGAGTAACGCCTACGCCTTAACTCTGCGCGACGGGGACATTGTCTGGACCGACGTAAAAACAGGCGAAGAATACGACTCCGAACCAGAAGCAGGAGTATGGCGAAAAATGGGCGCTTGGTTCTCCGGAATATTACCGATTGAAGATCAGCTATAACAGCTGCCAATACTGCAAACCTCCCCAGTCAAGCAAAACAAAATGGACGCTAGTTTTGGGCAGGGGACACAACCAACATAAGGAAGTTCAATGCCAGCGCAATGGAATGAATACTATCAGAAAATTTTAAGCCAACCTCACCGCCCAAGCGTGGAAAATGCCGTAAATCGACTTAAGATAGAAGGCAAAGTCGCTCTTGATATTGGCTGCGGAATAGGTCGAGACAGCCACTTTCTCCTCGAAAAGGGATTTAAGGTTCACGCATGTGATAGCAATGAAGATGCAGTAAAAACTTGTTTAACACGCTTTGAAGGTAACAAACGATTTTCGGTTTCGCAGTGCTGTTTTACTGAGTTTAATTATCCTCAGTGCAGCTTGGTTATCGCAAATGCCAGTTTGTTCTTTTGCCCTGACAAAGGCTTCAAACAAGTCTGGACAAAAATAGACAGCGCATTACAACCGGGCGGTATCTTCTGCGGCGATTTCTTGGGAGTGAAAGACTCCTGGGTGACCTCCGAAATGCATCCAAACATTACCGCATTAACGAAAAAGGAAGTGGAAAGCTTATTCGAAGGTTACGACCTCATTTCATTGCATGAAAGAGATGAAGACGGGACCACTGTAGTCGGAAGCCAAAAACATTGGCACATGTTTAGTGTGACCGCTCGAAAGCGCTAAAAATGGTCTCTCAATAAAGAAAGCAGCACTTCAAATCAGTGCTGCTATCAGAGATTAATTGACGGGATACACCACTTCAAAACGCTCTAAAACCAGCGTACGTTTCTCATGCCAATCGATGTTCAACTCATCGCATTCAGCTTTAAAAAATGCAGTATGTGCATCACGCCACCAGTTTAAGGTTCTATCACCTTCGCCTTCTGCGAAGGCAAACTCTGCGGTTACATCCTCATATTTGCATGTACTTACGTCAGTAATTCGTATCACGCAAACCGGGTCCCCATCCCAATTCGTCACTACTTGTAAATGACCGACTTGGGGCATGATTTCACCATGCTCTCGATACCAAAGCTCCAAACTGCACGATGCTGTTTTCTGTCCAATACGAACCAAGTCTGCGCATACATTCGCGTTGTGTTCATCGGCACAATAATAGTCAGCACTGACTGATGGTACAGCTTCCCTTTGTTCTGGTGATAATAATTCTAGGAATTGTTCTAAGTAATCCTTAGCTCGCGCGTCCATGCTCACTCCATTAATCATAAATTCGCAAGGAGGATAAAAGATATCACAACAAATAACCACCAGGAACAAACTGAAAAACAACAAGAATATGACTTCTACGAAGACGACTGTTATTTCTTTTGTAATAACTTTGCTAAACGTTTGTGCTATTTGCTATTGTTGCATGGTCTATCTGTACTCTTCTCGTGAAAGGACGTTATATGCGCTTATTTATTGGTATTTTTTTCTCGCTGATACTTGCCTTGCCAACAATGGCATCGGAGGAAAAGTATTCAGAATCGGATCTGTTAGATAGACCATTAATGGAACGCTATATTTTAGATGAACTAAAAGCGCTGCGTCAGGACTATCAAAGCCTAGAAAAGCGAATGATCACAGAGATCACCGATCGCGAGCTAACGGTCGCAGATAAATCGTTGAACTATGCCAACGTGACCGTTACATACTTCTTCTACATCATTGCTGGTGTCGCATCGCTGATTGCCTTTGTCGGATGGCAATCTCTGCGCGAGTTTAAACACAACACCAAAGAGATGGCTGATAAACGATTGGAGAAGATCGCCCAAGAATACGAGAAAAAGTTTGTCGCCCTTGAGCGAGATTTAAAACGCAAAACTCGCATTATCAGTGAAAACAACAAAGAGATTGAGAAAATCAACGAGATCCATAACTTATGGCTACGTGCACAAAGCTCTCAAACTCCAGAACAACGTATTGAAATCTATGATGAAATCTTATTAATTCGTCCAGGTGATTTAGAAGCGTTGACTTACAAAGCCGACGCAGCGATGGAAATCAACGAATACCATTGGGCACTTAGCATTTGTAACCGCGTACTTGAAGTCGATTACACCAACGGCCCTGCACTGTATCAACGCGCGTGTGCATACTCTCGCCTTGGTATCGAAGAGCAAGCTATTGAAGACTTGGAACGCGCAATTGAATACAGCCCATCCATTCGTGATTTACTTGCAGAAGAACGAGACCTCGAATTGCTGCACGGTAATGAGCGTTTTGAAAAGCTCTTACATCTAGCAAGCGAATAATGGAATAAACAGCATGAGCAGCCACTTTAATCTAGAAGACGCTAGCCAAGTATTGGTTGGTGCTTTTGCCCTAGCAGTCCCGATCTCATTTTCGGAGGAGGCGTGGCGATTGGGTGAGAGCCTACCAATGGCAAACTTGCTCATGCTGTTAAGTCTTTCTGTCATTTTCCTCAGTTTTTTCGCGTATCAAAGCGTGTTTCAAAGCCACATCAAGAATCGCGTATCCATCTTTATTTTTCGTGTGGTTATCGCGTACCTCATTGCGGCCGTTGTGGTAGCGTTAGTTCTTTTCTGTCTTGATAAGCTGCCACTCATGAATGAGCCTTTGGTTGCGATAAAGCGCGTTATCGTCATCACAATGCCTGCTTCGATGGGCGCGATCGTAGTCGACAGTTTCGACAAAGAATAGAGATAATCGCTACTCTTCTTCTAACGTTAAGTTCGACCCCGAGTGTTCTTTCCCTAATACATCTTCTGGGTTTCGCAGTGCGCAGGTTTCTAACGACAAGCACCCGCAGCCAATGCATCCGCCTAAATCGTTTTGCAACGCTTTAAGTTTTTGAATCTTTTGTTCTAACTGTTCATGCCAATGGCTTGCCATTTCTTCCCATTGCGCTTTGTTAGGGGCTTGGTGTTTCGGCAGTTCATCTAACGCATGTTTAATTTCTTCTAACGACAACCCAACTTGCTGCGCTGCTTTGATCACCGCAACACGGCGCAACACACTGCGATGGTAGCGACGCTGATTACCTTGATTTCTCCAACTCGAAATCAGTCCTTTTTGCTCGTAAAAATGTAGGGCAGATACTTTCACTCCAGAACGTTTTGCCACTTCTCCTACGCTGATTTCCATCCTTGACTCCCTGTGTATCAATTTTGTTAAAAAAATGCTTTACCTCAAGTTTACTTGAGGTTTTAAAGTTGCACCATCTTAATTAACGCTAAACCCCGGCGATCTCAAGATAATGTGTTCAGCGCGAACGACTTGGTTGTTAAACACAAGACAGTTGGACATCAACCTTTTGAAATCCATCGGGAGTTAGAGGCAAACATAATGAAAAATAAAACTCAGCCGTACTTAGCTGGCCGCTTCTTCGACAGCATTTCCTCTGGCTTATTCATGATGGCACTGCCATGGGTCATGCTTTCCGAACCTAACATGGGTACATTCGTCGCTTTAGTTTCTCTGAGCTGCACCGCGATTTCTTTTCTAGCAACGCCTTTCTTTTCCACTTTAATTGACCGACATTCACGCAAAGTACTACTCGTGCTCAATCAATGGATTCAATCGGGTATGGCTTTGGTGGTGTTCATTGCTTATTGGTTAGGGTTCGAGTCACACTGGTTGCTGGCTTTTGCACAATTGGTGTATTGGGTTTCGAGTAATTTTGCATGGACGACCAACAACGCTTTCACCCAAGAAAATTATCAGCACCATGAGTATGCGAAAATTTCGGGTCAGCAAGAAATTGTAATGCAATCCACAACCCTCGGAGCTGGCGCGTTGGGTATTGTTTTGCTTGAAATGTGGGGTATGAAAGAGTTTGCTTTGTTTGCGGCCAGCGCCTCTGCGTTAGCAGCGATGTTCTATATTCTGACGCCTTATACCCAACAATTAAGGGCATCAAAATCCGTTGCTTTCATCGCGCAACTCAAAGAGAGCAAACAAATATTCCGCCTCGAACCCCGATTTTATGGCTTTATTCTGCTCTCTTGCCTCTCTTATCCTGCATTGACGTATTTGAGCAAACTGGTGCCGATTTGGTTTTCTGAACAAGGCATCTCTGGCGATTGGTTTGCAGGGTTCAACATCAGTTTTGGCCTCGGCTCGTTGCTAACCGGCTTTATTGTCACCAAAGTGCTAAGCCGTTCCTCCCATAGCCACATTATGTTCGCTTCGATGGTTATGGTCTCTTTTGCGCTTATCGGGATGAGTTTTGCGATGAGCCCGCTGACCATCTTATTGTTTACGGCGCTGTTTGGCGTATTTAACGCGCTAAATCGCATTGCGAGAGTCAACTGGATGCATCACACCGTAGCGGTTCATCAACGAGGTCGCGTCGATGGCGGCATCAGCATGTTTGCCACCACCATTCAATCTCTCAGTTACGTCCTGATTGCAATATTGAGTCATTACGAACTAACACAATACGGTTTTGCAATCGCAGCTGCTGTCATGGTATTAGCAGTGATTTTGATGGGATTACTCAGCCGAGACGTCGAGCCGTTTAACGACCTGCCCCTTCATGCAGCAGCAAAGTGAAGCATAGAAATTGAGAAGTTGAGAAATTGAAAAAGCGAGATAGGAAGGCAACCAACATCGTCTTCCTATTTTTTACGCCAGCACTTTTGCCTCTATCGCTTATCAGCAAGGTTGGGTATTCTGAGGTGACCAACATGAGCAGAGAGAAATCGCAGTGAACTTAAGGCAATTAGAAGTCTTTTACGCCATTATGCAAGCAGGAACGGTGTCAGGCGCGGCTCGCTTACTGCACGTTTCCCAACCTAATGTCACTCGAGTTCTCGCCCATACAGAACAACAACTGAGCTTCGCTTTATTTGAGCGTGTAAAGGGCCGTCTCGTTCCAACTCAAGAAGCCAAAGCCTTATTGCCAGAGGCTGAAAAAGTCTATCAACAACTCGGACAATTTCGCTCTCTGACCAACAAAGTCAAACAGGGAACTCAACATTTACGAGTTGGTGCTCCGCCTGTTTTGGCCGCACACTTGTTAACGCCGACTGTCGCGTTGTTGTCGAAAGAGCACAGCATCTCCTTTGAGCTCTTAACGGCCAATCGCGATGAGCTGTGCTCAGGTTTACTGAAACATGAATTGGATGTCGCCATTGCGTTCGGTGAAGAAACGCCACCAGCGATCATGGGACACATGTTATTAAAAGAAAACTTGGCGCTAATTGCCCCTAAAAGCGCAGCGATACCCACAGAAAAAACCGTCACTTTAGAAGAACTCATCAGTCACGATTTACCCATTATCGGTTTAGATAGCCGAGACCCTCTGGGCTTGCTGTTACATCAAACCTTGTCAGCGCGTGACGAGCATTATCAACATGCCATTACCGTCCGCAGCTACTCCGCGGCGGCTGAACTGGTGAAAAACGAAGCAGGATTCGCGATTGTAGACCCTTGGACTGCAAAACAATATCGCCAAGATAATGCCGTTTCCGTGCATGCTTTGGAGCCAAATATGTCCTTCTCTGTCTCTATTTTATTCGCAGAGCACACACCTCAATCCATTGCGACAAAGCAATTTATCACCGCCCTAAAACAACAGATGGTTTAAAGGTATAACCTGAAGTTATACCTGCCTAACAAATAAGCATTCGGTTTCCTAAATCAGTCTGGCTACATTAATGAGCAATAACGATGACGAAGGGAACCATCATGCAAATTGCTCAACCTTACCTACTTTTTCTTGGCGATGTAACCGATCCACTCGCAGCAAAAACCGCACGTGGCATATATCAATGGCGACCTGAGATTTGTCTTGGCCAAATCCGCCTGACGCCAGAAACCGTATCGCTTGGTTTAACCGACATGACAATACAACAAGCGCAGCAGCAAGGAGCAAAAACGCTGGTGCTCGGCACGGCAAATCCAGGAGGCGTCATTCCCGAAGCTTGGCAAGCAACCTTACTTGAAGCGGCAGAGATGGGATTTGAAATTGCATCGGGCATGCACCAACGTTTGGCGGAATTTGCTCCTCTTGCCGATCTAGAACAACGCGGATTAACCAAACTATATGATGTTCGTCATTATGATGCCCCGCTCAAGGTCGGCAATGGCAAAGCTCGCGCAGGCAAGCGAGTACTTACTGTAGGGACAGATTGCTCCGTTGGCAAAATGTACTCTGCCCTTGCCATTGAGCATGCATTGAAGCGTAAAAACTGTCGTGCAGAGTTCAAAGCAACGGGTCAAACCGGAATTCTCATCGCAGGCAGTGGCATTTCGATTGATGCCGTAGTTGCCGATTTTATCTCCGGCGCAGTAGAAGCGATCAGCCCTAAGTTCACCGATCACGATTGGGACATCATCGAAGGGCAAGGTTCATTGTTTAACCCTTCGTTTGCTGGCGTAAGTTTGGGCTTACTTCACGGCGCACAAGCTGACGCTCTGATACTGTGCCATGAGATTGGTCGCCCGCACATCCGCAACTTACCACATGCGAGCTTGCCAACCATTGAACAAACGATAGAAGCGAATCTGGCCGCTGCTCGCCTAACAAATCCAAACGCTCAATTAGTGGGTATTTGCTTGAACACTTCGGCGGTCAGCGAAGAAGATGCAGCCCAGTTATGCCAGGATTGGAGCGACAAATACCAAGTGCCCGTCACCGACCCTGTACGTTTTGGCGTTGATGCGGTTGCAGATAGGCTCCTTACGATTTAAGAAACATTTACGGTTTAGAAAATAACTGCGGTTTAGGGAAAACTAGTGAGATGAAAATTCATGTAGAACCTGTCACGCTTGCCATGGCGACACCATTTCGCATCTCTCGCGGCAGTCGGACAGAGTGCCACTTAGTCCGAGTGACAATTGAACATCGAGGCATGACAGCCCAAGGTGAATGCACGCCATACCCTCGTTATGGTGAATCGGTTGAATCGGTGATTAAGGCGATTCCTCACGCCGCACATGAACTGCAAAGTTTGTATGCCAAAGGCGAAGCTGATGTCATGGTTCTCAAAAGCCAGCTTCAATCGTTATTGCCCGCGGGGGCGGCAAGAAATGCATTGGATTGCGCCCTTTGGCATCTTCACGCGCTTTTGAGCCACAAGCAACAGGTTCACGACCTCTTTACGTTACCCGAGGCGATTGTGACGGCGATGACGGTTTCTATCGACACGCCGCAAGCGATGGCAAAACAGGCGCAAGCTTACCTTAGCCAAGGCGCAAAACTGCTTAAGGTAAAACTGGATGGTGAAAACGTGATTGAGCGCGTTGCAGCAGTACGCGATGCCGCGCCGCACGCGCAAATTGTTTTAGATGCGAATGAAGCATGGCAAAGCCTCGACCTCGCGACGGTATTTGCTCAACTCGAACCGCTAGACATCACCATGATCGAACAACCGTTGCCACAAGACTGCGATGACGTACTCGCCAGCATTCCGCACCCCATTCCACTTTGCGCCGATGAAAGTTGTCACACCAGAGAGCAATTACATCAGCTGGTTGGAAAATATGAAATGGTGAATATTAAGCTAGATAAAACTGGCGGGCTCACTGAAGCACTATTATTAGCCGACGACGCCCAAAAACTCGGTTTTAGCCTCATGTCCGGTTGTATGTTGGGGACGTCGCTTGCGATGCGTGCTGCCTTACCCATTGCTGCTCAGGCAAGCGTTGTCGATCTTGATGGCCCGGTGTTGCTCGGACAAGATGTAACGCCAAGCTTGGTTTATCGCGACGGCGAAATCGTTCTTTCCAAATAGCCTAAACAATCCAGAGGTTTTGCTCCAAAAGTCAGAACCTCTGAGTTTATGATCTCGATTAAAAAACAATCAGCTCCATCATGAAATAAGTCACATAAATTATATGGTTATTGAGGCATGCTAAGATTCCAGTAGTCCAAGAAGGTGGTCTTATGCATCGAGTCATCCGGAAAATGACGTGGAAAACGAATAGGCGGTAATCCCGCCCTACTCCAATGCAGTGCGTGGGTTTCTATAGCAACCCACTTCCTAGCAATTCGTAGGTTTTTCACGCCATCTTGCAAGGAGGCTCTATGCCTATCAACAAAATACGCAATATCGCTTTTGTCGGCCAAACCGGGACCGGTAAAACCACGCTGATAGAAAAACTGCTCTTCACCTGCGATGCCACGCACCATTTAGGCAGCGTAGAAAAAGGCGATACCGTTACCGACTTCGACCCTCAATCCATCCAATATCAACACAGTATTGAAGCAACGCCAGTCGCACTGCGCTGGAATAAACACCGGCTCAATATCATCGACACTCCGGGACAAAACGAGTTACTTGGCCGTACGATCAGCGTTTTTCCCGCCGTTGAAACATCCGCCCTTGTCATCGACCCTCAAACGCCACTCAACCAAACTTCCGATCGCTTATTCACCTTTGCTAAAGAGCAGCAAAAATGTCAGATGATCATCATCAATAAGCTCGATAACCACGGTAATCAGTTAGAAAGATTGATGGGGAACATCGTTGAGCATTTTGGTGACCACTGCTTGCCGATCAACTTACCTTCGGCTGACGGAGAATCTGTAGTTGACTGCTATTTCGAACCAGAATTGGGACGAGAGACCTTACTTGCAACAGTAGATGAAGCTCATGAGACCTTAATTGACCAAGTCATCGAAGTCGATGAAGAACTGATGGAACTGTATCTGGAACAAGGCTCCGAACTCACCGCAGAGCAACTGCATGATCCGTTTGAAGAAGCACTGAGAACTGGACATGTGATTCCGGTCTGTTTTGTCTCAGCACAAACCGGCGCGGGCGTCGAGTTGCTGCTGCGCACCTTGGCGGAGATCATGCCCATGCCAAACGAGGGTAACCCTCCTCTACTGGAAAAGAACGGCAAAAAAATCAAAGTAAATTGCGAAACCTTAGAGCACACCGTCGCACACGTGTACAAAGTCAGCGTCGACCCATATATGGGAAAACTTGCCTACTTACGTGTGTATCAGGGTGAAATCAATGCGGGCAGCCAGCTTTATATTGGCGAAAGCAACAAGGCATTTAAAGTTGGGCACTTATATCAACTGCAGGGCAAAGATAGAACCGAGATCCCTCGCGCGCTAGCAGGCGACTTCTGCGTTTTAGCCAAAGTGGATGATCTCGAATTCGATTCAATCGTTCATGACTCTCACGAAGAAGATGGTGTTCAACTCAAAACGTTGGACCTTCCTGACTCCATGTATTCTTTGTGCTTGAAGCCTCTTAAGCGTGGAGATGAGCAAAAATTAGGAGATGTGCTGAATAAAATTGCCAGTGAAGATCCTTCGCTGCGCATCGAACATCGCGCTCGCACCAACGAAACCATCATCAGCGGCCAAGGGGAGTTTCACCTCAAAGTCGCATTAGAAAAGATGGCGAACGTGTACAAACTGGACGTCGAAACCTGCCAACCAAGCGTCGAATACTTTGAAACCATCACCAAACCTGCCGAAGGGCATTATCGACACAAAAAACAAAGTGGCGGTGCAGGCCAGTTTGGTGAAGTGCAATTGAAGGTTCGTCCACTCGAACGTGGTGCCGGATTTAAGTTCATCAACAAAGTGGTGGGTGGCGCCATCCCAACCGCGCTCATTCCTGCTGTTGAAAAAGGTATTTTGCAAGCGTTAGAGGAAGGCGCGATTTCTGGCAACCCAATTAAGGATGTGGAAGTCACCGTTTATGACGGTAAATATCACTCCGTCGATTCGAAAGAAATTGCATTTGTCATCGCAGGTAAGAAAGCCTTTTTAGATGCGATTAACAACGCCGATCCTATTGTGCTAGAACCCATTGTCCAGATGGAACTGCACATCCCAACCGCGAACGTTGGCGATGTTTCTGGAGATTTATCTGGAAACCGAGGCTTAATCGAAGGCACCGAGCCAATCGACAGCAGCTTCACCTTACTCAGAGCCAAGTCACCTGTAAACGAGCTGCAAGATTACGCTCGTCGATTGCGCTCCATCACGGGTGGTGAAGGCAGTTTTAGTATGACTTTAAGCCATTACGAGCCCGCGCCACCAGCAGTGCAAAAACAGGTCTGCCAAGGCAGTGCACAACAAGGTTAATTCCCTACGATTCAAATCAATCACATAAACAAAAAAGCGCCCTCATTTTGAGGGCGCTTTTAGGTAAAAGAAAAATTATTTATCGAGAGACAAACCTATCTGACTGATTTTGCTTTCAAACTCTTCGATGCTGTTCGCTTTGTAAGTCGGAGCACCGTTAAAGTAGCGCGGTTTCTCTGGCAGCATCGCATTTTTCAGCTCTTGTTCTTGATCGATATTGTCATGGTAAACCGTTACACGATTTGGAATATCCTGCTTCATTACAGCCATTTTGGTTCTCCTTTATTAAGACGAATAGTAAGCGTAGAACGAATTTATCGGAGTACAGGCGAGACTGTGTAAAATTTAGACACTCACAGCAAAATCATATTTAAACGGTTGCATTTAATATTTTTGAGGCACTTTGTCGTGGCTATTGGCAAAAGTGAGTGCAGCGATTAAGGTGAGCTCTCTCTACATGAAGACAGGAAGTCCGGTGTCGCAACAAGAACTCAACCAAATGGGTAGTGCCAAAGTTTTTCTCATCGAAAAAGATGGCGTCCAAGTAATAGAAAAACGTAACCCTACTCAAATAGAAGTGGCGTTTTATCAACGCTATGCCGAGCAGTTTAACGCGCTTGGAATACACGTACCGCGCTTGATTCAACTCGACGACCAGAAAAACGTTCTGTACATTGAATACGTTCCCCACGCAGTCGAGCAAGCATTCTTACTTGAAGATAATCGAGTCATTGAACAACTCGTCAAACTGCACCGACTTCCACCAACATCAGATGGTGTTTATCACCGCCACCAGTGGATACCACAAGCGACTCAACAAGCACTCACTACACTTAAACTGGGCTCAGAGACAGAACAGTTCTTCCACCAGCTACAACAACGATCGGCGCACCTTTTTGATAGGCAGAACTTGATCTCCGGAGACACCAATGCAGGAAACTGGGGACAGCGCGAAAATGGCGAGCTGGTGCTGTTCGACTGGGAGCGCTTTTCTATAGGGCATGTCGCGATAGATTTAGCACCGCTCATCGAGGGCATGGGCACATTTGATGATTACTTGAACGTAGCAGACAAATATATAAAGTGCGCAGAGAAAGGTGAAACAACAGAATTGGCGCGCGATATCGGACTAGCAAAAGCGTGGATCGTTGTCGAGGTAGTCAACATACTGGTCTCCAGAGAGAATCCGCAGACCAGCAAGTATTTGGACTGGTTTCGGCAAACCTTGCCGCAATGGGCCAAAAGCCTTAGCGCTCAGGTGATGAGTTAGGCTCTGAGATTTGATATAAACGCCTTTCAGGTTCTTCGCATGAGGTTTCGCAGTTGCATACTTTATCAACACCGACGTTGTTTAAACCGCCGCAACTTCCTTGAATACGCTTGTTATGAAAAATGACGCCAAGTGACATCAACAACATGATTGCGAGAAAACCAAGAAAGGTAAATAACCAAACCATATTAACCTGCCTTATTAGCCATCGACTCTAGCTTAAGTATAGCAGGGCTAGATGTTGCTTTGAGTAGCGCTTTAGGTCTTGCCAACAAGGAGGGTTTTGATTTTTGGCCACCACAACCACAGGAGCCGCAGCCGCCTTTTTGTTTGTGAACACTTTTCTTATGATTGTTTGATGGGCGTCCTTGAGAGGGCTCAATCAAAGGCTCTCTTGGAACCGCAAGCACATCTTCCAATGAACTACGAGTAGACAGCCTAAATACTGGCGTGCCACTGCTAAGTAGCTTTGCCAATACACGTTCACCAATATTTCGCACAAGAACAGCATCCACATTGTACCCTTGTAGAGACTGAATCAACTGAGACTTCGCATTACAACCCGCTTGTGGCATAGAAGCAATGTTCGCTAAGTTTTTTAGCATACCGTCAGTATCAGAATAAATAGCGATGTATGGTGCTTTTACAAAGTGGTTTGCCACCCGCTCACCATCATTAGGAATAGCATAAATCATAAGTTTGACTCCTCATTCGGAAAAACTAATGCATGACCTTCAACTAAACTTTTTGCGACTTTCAATCTTGCACTTTTTACTGTGTTACCAAAAGTTTGTCTAGAAACGCCCATCTGCTCCGCAGCTTGCTGCTGGCTAAGCCCCTCTAAGTCGGCTAAACGTAGCGCTTCTAACTCTTCTGGTAATATGGCGACTTGCTCCAACTGATTAAATGGAATGCCATTGGGCTTAAAGCAGTGGTGAGCCGCACGTCCGCATATTCGTCTTTCTATCTTTGGTCTTGCCATCATTGTCCCTCAAAAACACAGAGTCAAATTACGCCTTAAACTGGCATATGCCAATAACATTTTTAGCATATGCCAATAAACTAAGTTTGCAAAAATCAACACGACAAATACGTAATACATCAGCATTAATTAGACATCTAATAATTTAGAAATTTCGATGACAAACGAGCAAAAAGATCAATTCTAATTAACCGGATAATAAAAACGTTAGTTTGCGCAGATTTTTCATACAAATACACGCTAATGTGTTCATTTTATTGAAGAAGAAAAACTATAATCCAAGCAAATCATTAGTTTGAACACTAATGATTGTTTTATTTTAAAGGATGTATACCTAAGGAACGAAAAAGAGAAGTTTGACGATATTCGCCTGAGCTTAAAGAGTAATACGTTCGATAAAGAACCTGTCGAACGACCATTACTTGGCCTAGGTGCCCTACTCTTCTTGCCAAATTAAGTTTCTTGAAAGCGCTTAGGTATATCAGAAAAAGGAAGTACATATGTCTGACTCAAATTGGCTCAGCGAATTCCCGGAAATGGATGCCTCTGATCTCAGGGCGATTCGCAAAACACTCGACGGCGCCTACAGAGATTTCTCTCGCGAGTATGGTGAACTCATTGAGTCTCTGTTTGATCCGCTCCTGGCGTTTCTTGTCTGGTTTGAAAAACTTCTGATTTCTACACCTTGGTTCATTATTTTAGGTGTCTGCACCACTCTCGTTTATGCCGCTAGCCGCTCTTGGAAACTGGCCGCTGCATGTTTTGGTTCGCTGATTCTGATTGGCTATTTTGGAATGTGGGAAGATACTATGCGCACGCTCAGTATCATCACTGTATGTACTATGCTTGCCATCGCACTTGGTATCCCTATCGGCATCGCTATGGCGCGCTCTAATCGCATTCAGTCGGTGGTAACACCATTACTCGACGTCATGCAAACCATGCCGGCATTTGTGTATCTCATTCCAGTTGTGATGTTATTGGGCATTGGGAAAATTCCTGGCCTTATCGCAGTAGTGATCTACGCGATTCCACCGGTTATTCGTTTAACCAATTTGGGCATTCGTCTAGTTGATAAAGAAGTATTGGAAGCCGCAACCGCATTTGGTGCCAGCACTCGGCAACGGCTTTTTGGGGTTCAGCTTCCGCTTGCAATGCCAACCATCATGGCGGGAATTAACCAAACGATCATGATGGCACTGTCAATGGTGGTCATCGCATCAATGATTGGGGTAAAAGGTTTAGGTCAGCCTGTTCTAAAGTCTATTACCAATCAATATTTCACTCTTGGTCTTCTCAATGGTTTAGCAATTGTCGCCCTAGCAATCCTTTTTGACCGTGCTTCACAAGCGTATGCGAAACGCACTCAAGCTCATTTAGGAGATTCAAAAAATGACTAGTCCACTTATCGAAATCAGCGGTCTTTATAAAATCTTCGGTACCAGACCCAATAGCGTGATTGAGCGCGTTAAGTTGGGACATAGTAAAGAGCAGGTTTTAGCGGAAACGGGCCACACGGTCGGACTAAAAGACATCAACCTGCAAATTCAAAAGGGTGAAATTTTTGTCATTATGGGATTATCCGGTTCTGGAAAATCCACCATGATTCGCCACTTCAACCGATTAATCGATCCAACCATGGGGCAGATTTTGGTAGAAGGGGTGGATGTCATGCAACTTTCGAACAAAGAGCTTGAACAGTTTCGCCGTCACAAGATGTCTATGGTGTTCCAGCGCTTTGGCTTGCTGCCTCATCGCACTGTTATCGACAACATCGCATATGGTTTGGAAGTTCAGGGAATGAATAAAGAGGCGCGCTTAGAAAAAGCAAATGAATGGTTAGAAACCGTTGGACTGACGGGTTATGAGCACCAGTATCCTGCTCAACTATCGGGTGGACAGCAACAGCGTGTGGGCCTTGCACGGGCACTGGCTACCGACGCCGAAATACTGTTGATGGACGAGGCTTTTTCAGCATTGGACCCTCTGATTCGGAGCGAAATGCAAGATCAGCTGGTAGAGCTGCAACAGAAGCTGCACAAAACCATTATTTTCATTACTCATGATTTAGATGAAGCGCTTCGACTTGGCGATCGCATCGCGATTCTTAAAGACGGTGAACTTGTCCAACAAGGTTCACCAGACGAAATTTTACTGCATCCTGCCGATGAGTACGTTGAAGCCTTTGTAAAAGACGTCAATAGAGCGCGAGCACTGACGGTCGAAACGCTGATGCAGCCACCTTCGTACTGTGTTCGCGCTGAAACCATTGAAGATGCGCTGAGTGAAATGAAACGTGTTAAACGTGATTATGCCTACCATGAGACCAATGCAGGCTATCAAGGCGTGATAACACAGCAAGGATTGCTAAACGCAGCGAAGTTAACTCACCTATCAGATTGGCGTGATGATATCTATGAAGAGGTGCCTATCATCTCTCCACATTTAGCCATTGAGCAAGTGCTGACTGAAGTCATGTCGTGTGAACATTCACTGCCCGTCATCGATGAGCACGGCCATTTGAAAGGCGAATTAAATCGTCAGGTTATTGCGGAGCTGTTTTCTGATCAACGAAGCACAAAACGAGGCACTTCACGCTCAAGCTTCAATAACGTTTCTTAGATGATGTTGATAATACACCTCACAATAATGTGGGCTGTTATCAATTAACTCGCTCCCACTCCCCTTTTTAGATATTTATCTGTGGGCTCGAGCTTGATACCCAAATCAACATTTACATTGTTCTGATTTTCCTGACAATTTCATGCTCATATCCGGTTTTATTGACATAGTTAGATCATTCTATTGCTTTTTGATGACGCAAATCCTCGATAAATGTCTACTATTACTCTCATACAAAATCTTGATTTAAAGAGGGATAAAATGAAAAAGACAATGTTGGCACTAACAGGCGCGGTAATCATTCTTGCAGGCTGTCAAGATGAGAAACCTGCCGAAACAAGCGCAGTTGAAGTACCTCAGGCAACGGAAACTGAAGTCACCACCAGTGCAGACGTTACGACTGAGACAATTGACACGTTACCAGTAGAAGAAGAACAGGTAATTACTGAAGAGACATTTGTAGACTCTGAACACAACGCACAAAGTGCTCTGGACTGGAACGGCACCTACAAAGGAACACTACCTTGCGCGGATTGTGCTGGTATCGATATGACCATCACACTAAATCAAGATGGCACTTACGTACTTGAAGAAAGCTACCAAGACAAAGAAGACGGTCAATCAAAATCTGAAGGTCAATTCACTTGGGACGCAAATGGCAGCATCGTAACGTTGACAAATGAAGATGCACCAAACCAATACTTTGTTGGTGAAAACGTACTTATGAAGCTAGACATGAATGGCGAAAAAGTAACGGGTGACCTAGCACCACTATACAACTTAACGAAACAGTAAGAAGTTAGTATCAATACCTGATAAATACCCCAAATCCGAGCCACCCCAGCTCGGATTTTTCGTTATTTTAACGAACGCTATTCCAGCAACCTTTCTATTCTGAAGCAACATTCCGCTTCTTACCCTGATTATTCATTACATTTCCATACGCTTTGCCGATAGATGCTTACAACATCATTTTGTACAGTGTTCAAAACAAAACAGAACAACTCGGAAAAATGATGAAAAAAACATTAATTGCACTACTTACTTTGACAGCTGCTGGCTCAGCTTTCGCTGGCGATACTTACATTCGTAACGGTAATATCTACAACAACGAAGGCGGTTGGAACGTAGAAGCTGGTGTGGCTCAAGGCAGCGATCTTTTCAAAGATCAAAAGCATAATACAGCACCAATTCTCAACGGTGGTTACCATGGTGACGACTTTAATGCCGACCTAAGTGGCATTAACTACCGCTTCTTCGGTAACACCAATGAGTTAATCAACATGAGTGCCTACCTTGTAGGTAGCGGTGTAATGCGCGACGGTGATACAGCGAAAAGCCTGAAAGGCACAGATAAACGCCGTTTCGCCGTCGATCTAGGTTTAAACGCAGACTTTACACTGGATCAAAACAACGTCATTTCTACGTACCTTCAGCACGATATCAGTGGTGCTTATAAAGGTTACTTAGCGGGCGCGACTTACTTCCACATCATGAAATTCGGTAGTGTTGATTTTGTTCCTTTTGCTAACCTAACTTATCAAAGTGAAGACTACGTAGATTACTACTTTGGTGTAAAACAACGCGAAGCAAACGCAAACCGCAAAGCATACAAAGGTGATTCAACGGTAAGCTATGGTGTGGGCTACAAACTTGTTATGCCAATCAACGACAACTGGCAAGTAAGCCAAATGACACAATACACGCGCCTAGGCAGCGGTATCAGCGACTCTTCTATCGTTGATAGTGCAAACCAATGGGTTGTTGGCGCAAGTGTGTCGTACAACTTCTAATCCGATACGCCCTTATAAAGCCATCATTTCGATGGCTTTATGCGTTGGACATTTGCATAATCTTGAACACAGACTCTAGTGTGAATGAGCAATCCATAACCTATGTAAGTCGCTATAGCCTGTATTCTTCACCTGCACACCTCGCACTTGCTGTGTTTTTGTCACTTCTTCGTAGCCAACAAACAAAGGCAAATATAGGTACTGATCGCGCAGCGCTTTCTCTAGGTTTAATAAAGACTGTAGCGAGTGATCATCTGCCATCGCTCTGCGAACCTTTTCTCTATGGCTTAACATCTGGCTTTGATCAAAACTAAAACGCAGTCCAGTTGCTATCGACAGCCATTCGAAGATGCCATATTCAAATGGTGCTTCCATGACTTCCTCAATGAAGAGCAAGTCTGCTTGGTGAGACACTACCTCAGGAAAACTAATGTCATCAATAACAATGATCTCTAACTCTAATCCCGTTGCACGAATCACACTGTGCAACCATTCGGAATGGCGAATTAGACTCGGTATCGTCCAGACAGGTTCAGCTAATACCACTTTACCTTTCAGTTTAGGTATCACACCACCATCTGTTATTGATAAATCTTGCTCATGAGTCTCTAACTGAATGCTGTCAACGGCACTTGGCGCATCATAAATTCGCTTTTGCACATGGATGTAATCAGCGAGTTGATACCAAGTCTCTTTTGTGAGTTGGGATTCCACGCGTTCGCGGTAGGTCAGATATGAAAATGCGCTAATTTTTTCCACTTCAACGTGATCGGAACTTTGGTTAAAGCTCAACATATTTAAGGTTTTAACATCACCATGAGACAGCGTTATTTGATCTAACAATGCGCGTGCTGAAAAATACTCTTTGTGCGCTTCAAGAGTCATACTCTCCTGGTTCCAGCCGCTGATTTTAAATGGTCCAGTCCCTATGTGGTAGGAATAACTAGAACCGAAAGAGACGACATCTCGACACAGAATAGACGCATGAGGAGTTGCTAGCATGTATGGGAACAACTTGTTCGGATGCTTCAATATAATTTTTAAGCAGTTAGATGTTTCTGCAACCACACTATCAATGCATTGCCAGAGCTCGTGAACTGGTCCTTTTATCTCCCTGAGTCTTTCTATACTCCAAACCACATCCTGTATGTTAAGGGGCTCGCCATCATGGCGATATATGCCTGGCCGCAACCATAACGTCATTACCTTGCCTTCCATTTTCCATTCGTGTGCTAACGATGGCTCGATACCACCATTGGAATTTTGGGTCAGCAATACGTCATAAACGCTTTTCGCGACGTGTAATTCAGTGTGACGGTAAGTATTCGCAGGGTCGATTTTGGATACCCAAGGGTAAGAAGAAATCAAAATAGCGTTATTTGATTCATTCAATCGATTCACTTTTTCAGAAGCGATGGTTAGTGCTCTAACCGCGGTTTGACCGAACCAATCAATAAGTTTCGTTATTGAGTTCATTCTTCCTCTGCCAAGCTCCTCAACCAAAAACTCGGTCATCGCTTGTTGGAGGGAAATATTAATACTGAGACGGCTAGCGTTACTTCGGCCAATCGCAGGTTGCCAATCGACCCAATCGTAAGTGGCAAGCTTTTTCATCACAATAGAAACATTGCGCCTCGACGTGCAAATCACCGCTTCTAGCTCAGAAAGCGTAACAAGGTGATACTGGTGAGGTTCAAAGTGCTTTAACAGTAGATCCAGATACCTAAGATTGACATCGTTCACAAAGATTCCTAAGAGTTATTCCAAAGCAAAAAAATAGCACAGGACGCTTAGCAACTAAACTTCCTGTGCTATATCTAAACAAATTCAAAGCTTGGACTCAGCTCGACCAACAGAAGTCAAAAACGTTTACTAAGCCAAGAGGTAACTTGAATAAGTATTCTTAGAAACGGTAGCTCATACCTACAGAGAATACATTGATGTCTGCATCAACCGTTACTTTTTCATTGCCAAATTTCGCAATGTCTAGCTCAGGCATCATGTATTCCCATTCAACTTGTAGAGCAAAGTTTTCAGTAATAGCGAACTCTGCGCCTAAACCGTACATGCCTGTTACAGTGCTGTCAGAAATGGTGGTATGGCCTGCGCTACCGTCAATCACAGAGTTGCTAATTTTGAATTCAGCATTGAAGTAAGAAAGACCAGCTTTAGCAAAAAGGTTGAAACGATCGCCAATCGGTAGAGTCGCTTTTGGCTGAATCGATAGATACTTCATATCACCAACAGTAACAACTTTGCCGTCTAAAGCATCGTAGCCACCAATGGCTGCTTCTAGAGAAATGTATTCGTTGAATTTGTAACCACCGAATACTTTGCCTGAAAGGCTTGAGTCATCTTCAAGTTTAAGTTTAGTGCTAGCGTTAGTACCACCACCATTGATAGAGCCATTAACATCACCAAACGATGCTTGACCTACAGATGCACCAACGTAAGGAGCTGCGTTTGCAACAGAACATGTTGCTAGAAGGGCTGTCATTAGCCATGTTTTTTTAAACATTGTATTTCACTGCCTGTTAATTATTGAGGTTGTGTTTTGCCCATCCTTAAGCATGCCATGCTGTCCATTTCACTTGGTTTCAAAACCAAGTGGATGTTAATGAATAAAAACTCAATAAAACATGAAATATTTAGACACAACTTTGCCACTTTCTTTCTTAATTTTGACAATTTAGTCATTTCACAAGCATTGCTGCTTCAACCAGTTAGTGAGCTTGATGATTTCCGCTTGCTTGGCTCGACTCTTTTTATGAATAAAATAAAAGCTGTCTCCGGTTTCCAATCCATGAGAAGGGATGTACACCAAATCGTGCGCTTTATCTCTTTCATTGAGCATAAAATCATTCGCAAATGCGATGCCTTGGTCATAACGCGCCGCCTCTATTGCCAACAACATATGACTAAAATGTTGAACATCGACATCTTTCGGCAAGGTGTAACCGCCCGCTCTGCACCACTCAGCCCAGTCTTTTCCTCTCTCACGATAAATTGAGTCTGTCGACAAAATAGGGTATCGCCAAAGCGCTTCTGGAATCGGTTGATCTTGCAACTCTTTCCAAATTTTATGGCTGCAGACCGGATACAGCGTCTCCGCGTATAACTTTACCGACATGTAGTTTCGCTTTGGCTTTTCTACCGTGATGAAACAATCGCCAACGCTGTCTGTCTGTTCAGGATCACCAACGACCATATTGAGTGTCAGATCGATTTCTGGATGTAGGCGCTTAAAATCAGACAAACGCGGAATAAGCCACTTTACGGCGAGCGAGCTATAAATCGCCAACCGTATGCTGCCTTTGTCCCCTTCTCGCACCTTTTGGCTGGCCATCGCAATTGAGCTAATTGCTGGGCTAATATCCTCTAAATAGCGGGTGCCCGTATCGGACAAAGAGAGCTTTCTGCCTTGGCGGATAAATAATGATTCACCCAAGTAATCTTCTAATAATCGTATCTGGTGGCTAACGGCACTTTGCGTCACATTGAGTTCTTCAGCAGCAAGCGAAAAGCTAGAGTTTCTGGCAACAGATTCAAAACAGTGAACCGCTCTGAGTGGTGGCAATTTCATTATCTAAAAATCTCATACTTAAACTAATAAATATCACTTCACTTCATCCTATGACATCACCTACTCTTTGGCAAAGAAAGAGGAGAGGAAAAAGTGAAAGTTACATCGGTCGGAGCAGCGATGCTGCTATTAATTGTTGGAAATCTCATTGCGGTGCTTTCGGACTCTTTAATTAAAAGTGTCGGAAATGAAGTGCCTATTTTTCAATTTGTCTTTTTCCGACAAATATCAGCGGTGCTTTTCCTGCTGCCAGTCTACCTGCTAACAAAAAATGCGCCTTTTCTTGAAGGGTTTAAGTGGCATGCTGTTCGCGCTCACGTATGGTTACTTGGTGCAATATTCATGGTTTTGGCGATCTCATCTTTACCGCTCGCAACTGCGAACGCGATCTTTTACGCTGCGCCATTGATCATGTTGCCGCTTGCAGCAATCTTTTTTGGAGAACAGTTGTCTAAGCAATCGGTCGCCGCAGCGATAATGGGCTTTGCCGGTGTATTGGTCATCATTCGTCCAGACCAAATCGATTGGGCAGCCATTTCAGCTTTAGTTGTTGCAATTACTTTAGCAATCAATAACTTGCTCATTCGAAAACTGCCAAAAAATCAGTCTGTGATGCAAACGTTATTGATGACAAACTTGGCAGGTATTCCAGTAGCCTTCTTGCTTGTTCTGATCGAAGCAGAACCTTGGGACTGGAGTGCTTTCCCTGTTGCTGCTGGCTCAAGTTTGTTCATCATGATTTATGCAGCAACATGTGTCATCGCTTACCGCTCGATCGATAGCAACAAAATTGCCAGCGCTGAATACAGTGGCTTAATTGGTGCCGTGTTTGTGGGATTGATTTGGTTTGGAGAAGTGCCAGACATATTTATGGCAATAGGAACCATTATGATTGTTGTGCCTCTGGTTTGGCTTTCTAAACGAGAGCGTCGCAAGAAAAAGTTGCAAGAGCAACAAGAAGCGCACGTTACTTAAAGTTGTGCTCTAACCCAAAGACTAAAAAACCGAGCCGTAAGTGCTCGGTTTTTTTATGTGGCTCTAATCGGTTTTTACGTAAGCGACTACGTGAGATAAAAACTGCCTTGCAAAGCGATCATTAAACCGGATGCGATATTCATGCTCGGCTTCCGACACTAGACGCCAGCCTTCAGCAAAGTATTCTTTGATATCATCAACCGCCTCTTCTTTATTTTTGATGTGTTTCGCGTTCCACTGATAAGTGCAAGAGACAACGATCAGCCCACCCACCTTGGTGGTTTTTTTAGAGCATTGATCACGCTAAGTGGCGACTCACATTGATCAATCACATTTAAACATACGACTAAATCAAAGCGAGATTGGAGAGTATCGAGCTCAAAAGGCTGGTTAATTAGCGTCAAATCAACATGAGCACATTTCTGTACGATATCTCTATTCTCAACCTCTAAAGTGTTTAAGGTGTTCACATCGTGAAGGTAAGTAAGCTCGACGCGTTGTTCTTCTATTAACAGTTGCTTCAAGCCATCCATTAACCTATTTGAAGGCTCCACAAGCGTCGCTTCTTTAAGGTTAGGTAAGCGTTGCACTAGCTCATAATAATTTCTTCCCAGCGCCGCCCCAACCTCAAGTAGGGAATACGGCTGAACGCTGCTTTCGATTACCACTTGCGCAATAAAATCAGCAACTTGGGAGCAGTGAGGTGATGACAAAAAAGAAAGTGGGACTTGTTTTGAGCGACTGGTTATCATCTCAATCTGTTGCTCCTCAATGAACTTGTCGAACCATTGCGCCTCGAAATAACCAGCCAAACCGTGCTCGGTCAGGTAAAAATCTTCCATGTTTTTTCCGTTCGTACTTTAAGAAAAGTGATTGTATCGAACGCGGAAATTAACGGGTATTTCTGGCCGCACATTCCAATGGGAAAACAGATGAAAACGCCGCTTATGTGAAAAAGCCCTTTCATCTCAAAGATAAAAGGGCTTGTTAATCGCTTCGGTTAAGTCGCTAACTATTGTGGTAGAACAACGTTACCATCTTGAATTGGGAACGTTTTTGTCGCTGGCTTGCTCGCCAAACGAACCGTCGTTGGTGCACCTGAAACTTCGTAAGTGACGTCGTAACCCACTACTTTATCAGATGTCGTATATTCTGTATGACACTGTTTTTTCGTCGTTGTTACTACATCACCTTTTTGCACATTTTCCTGGATCTTACGACCTGTCAGTGCACCAGCAATCGTACCAGCTGCAGTTGCAATCACTTTACCTGAGCCACCACCGATTTGGTTGCCCAGCGCTGCTCCAGCTGCTGCGCCACCAACCGTACCAATAATTTTATTGTCATCCGCAGGGGCAACTTGCTCGGTTACTACCACGTCTTTACATACTTGGTGCGGCTTTTTCACCGTTTCAGTCACCGCTTCAACCAAAGTAATGTTTGCTTGAGTTGGAGCTGGTGGCGTTTTGTCTTTACAGCCTGCTAGTACAGCAACAACTGCCGTTGCAATTGCGATAGATTTCATATTCATGATTTACATCCCAGTATGGTTTGCTTTGATGAGCGTTATGGTAAATCGCAAAAGGGAAATCACATCAGACGAAAACAAACCCTCTGTCATTAACAAGTAAAGAAACACTGTTTTATAAAAGATACGTCAAGAAACACTCAGCAACGTGTCAACAGAGCTAAAACTGTATCACTACTGATTATGATTGGGCTGAACTAGTCTATGAAATTTATTTTTAAGCCAAGCTCAAAAATAGTTCGTCATCCGTTAAATACTTATGACGGTGGCTTAGATTACGCACGTGCATAAACATAAAATCAGGGAAACCAGGCGCTATAATGTTATTTGGTTCCCAGCATACACCGCCAACAAACACATATCGCCCCTGCTTGTCATCTTCGTGAAGGGGGTTATTAAGAGGAGAAGAAAACTCTGCTCGGCAACCTTCAACCACACAAACAATTTGTCCTTTAAAAAGGCCAATCACGCGCTTTACAAGATTTGCCTTGATACCACACTTCCATGCTTGGCGAGTAGCCATCTCATAGCCATATTTTCGGATCGCTTTCTTTTGCAAATGTACTACTAGGTTCATTTTGACTCCTGATTCAAGCAACTACGTGAAGCCCAAAGCCATAAAAGCAGATAGACGTCTATACCCGAGTGAGCTCATGGTACGTGGGAATAAACTACGTGATTAGACTGAGTTTAGTGTCGGATGAGATACACCGTCCACGATGCTGTAACGTATCGATTTACACCAATCAAAGGCAGATAACACATCAACTTTTGAGTGCTTTCCTGCGCTGTATCTGGTTACTTCTGTATATTACTATAACGAAATCACCCTCCACGTTTACCTATATAAATTTGTCGTAACGATAGAGGGTGCTTATCAAGGAGAGAGGATAACGCCTACACGTCGATGAGATAATTTTGACCTTCAGTTTCTAAACGATCAATCATTTTACGACACTCATTTAAATCAAGAGGTTGTTCAAAGCGGCGCTTGAGATTCATCAAAAAGAAGATATCTTCACACATGGCTTTCTCAGGTTCGTCACTGATTTTGGCGACCGGTGAACCATTGCACGTGACCATTTTTATCACGATAGAAAGTGGCTGGTAGGCGTCACCATCTTTATTGACATAATCACCCATATCATTGGCAAGAAAAGTACCGATACCAAAACTCACCTGAATACGTCCTTGGAAATACTCGCAAATATCTAACGCTTGTTCGAAGTTAAGTCCGTCGGTAAACACCAGTGTTTTTGTTAATGGGTCTATATTCAGCGACTGGTAGTGTGCAATCATTTTTTCACCCCAGCTATAAGGGCAACCACTATCGTGACGTACACCGAAGTACGCGTTACTTAGTTCTTCATCAAAGTCTTTAAGGAAAGCATCGATACCAATCGTATCGGTTAACGCAATACCTAGTGCACCATTAGACATTTTTTGCCAACGTTGCAACGCCACTTTTTGCGAATCTCGCACATTCACCAGAGCTTGGTGTCCCATAAACCATTCATGAGCAACCGTGCCGATAGGCGTCAAGTTTAGCTCTTTTGCTAAGTGATAGTTGCTTGTTCCTGTCAAACATTCCGGCACTTCCTGGCACAAATATTCCAGCATAGTGCGCTGAGCTTGAAAGGAAAAACGTCGACGCGTCGACATGTCAGAAAATTTAAAGTTAGTAATGTTACGACGTTTTAGTTCCGACTTTAGGTGTCGAACTTTCTCTTCTAAAACAGTGGTAAATTGCGCAACAGGGATATCTGACCAACGCTGACGGCTACGAACTTCAGACACGATGCTCATGATGATCGTTTCGTACAAGATGGTGTCTCGCCACAAACCGTTAATGGTAATTCTTAACTGGCTTGAGCCATCAGCCATGGCTTTGTTATGGAAAGAGACATCGCTTTGTGGGTTGAAACGGAAATGGCGCAGTGCATCAACAAAGTCAGGATTCAGGTAAGGCGCGACACGCTTAATATATTCAATTTCTTCTTGCGTAAATTGAATATCTTGCAGTTTAAGGACTTCGGCTTTTACCTCGGGCAAAAGCTCAGAGAGGTCTTCCTCACTGCGCACGATAAACTTATATGACACCATCGCATCAGGGTAAAGCGCTGTTACAGCGCTCATCATATTGACTTTGTAGACATCGAAATCCAAAGCACTTTGAATGATGCGGGAAGAAAATAGTTTGGTGGTCATTAGGTGCCCTTCTACATGCCCTTCCTGGGTATATAACTTTTTGTTACTAACTAATTTGCGTAAACAATAAACACCCATCTATAGTTTGTCAACTTTTGTTACTAACCACTCATTTTTATAAGGTTTTTTTGTCTAGAATTCGAGCAAGCATTGTGAATAAGTCAGAGTCATCCGTAAATTTATGCTCAAACCGTATTACGAACACTACCAAAAACGTTTCTAACAACTCGTTACTTACCCATTGATTGACCACTTGTTATGCGCTAGATTACTTACAAATCAATATTAGGACCCAACCATGATCGTATCTGTCGACATTATTCCATTCAGGCTATCTGGCTGTGCCGATAAGGGATTGGAAGTGTTGTTGATTAAACGTTCAAATCCAAATCGGCCATACCATGGAGTCTGGGCACTACCGGGCGGATTTGTCTTTGATAAAGACTTAACCAGTGAAGGCGGACGCCCGGCCGATGAAAACTTTGAAGCGGCGCGTCGCCGAATTTGCCGTGAGAAAATCCATACCTACCCTCGCCATTTTAGCGAAGCGTTTATCGACGGTGATCCAAAACGCGATCCAGAAGACTGGAGCTTAAACATTACGCACTACGCCTTAGTTGATCGTAACAATGTAGAGCAAATAAATAATGCAGGTGTACCGGAATGCCAACTTAAATGGTTTTCGCTACAGGCTATTCTCAATGAAGAAGAAACCCTCGCATTTGATCATCAAAAAACCATTGAAAAAGCGTGGCAAAAGCTTCGTGCATCCATTGAATACACATCGGTTCTTTTGTTTGCATTAGACAAAGAGTTTTTGGTTGCGGACATCATTTCTGCTTATCAAGAGTTTGGTATTGATATCAGCCGAATGACGATTAAGCGCCGCTTGATAGATTCAGGCGTACTAAAACCCACTAATAAAGTCGCTTCAACCAACAAAGGCAAAGGTGGAAAACCCGCAATGGTATATACGCTGACTAGCGACGAAGTAACCTTTTTTCAAAACTGTTTGCGTGGATAAACGCAGACAATCTGACAGACAAGGAGTCTGCCATGACTGTTCGAGTAAACTATCAAACTACAGCAGTGATCGACGTTGATCCAGAGAAAGGCTTTAGTGAGTTATGTCCAAATGAACTGCCCGTTGCAGGTGCGTTGGAAATCGTACCGGAGCTTCTGAGTAATCATGCCAAAGGCCGATTAAAACTGGTCAGTCGTGACTTACACCCACCGAAAGCAAAATGGGATGCAGAATCGCCATCCAATATGCTTGAGCCCGTTGGTTTACCGAATGTGGATATAAAGTGGAACCGTCACTGTGTGCTTGGCACAACAGGTTCTGAGCTGCTAGATGGTTTACCACCCGTGTTGGACTACGATTTTCAAGTTAATAAAGGCATGGATCCTGATGCGCACCCTTACGGTATTTTTTTCCATGATATTGCCGACACCAAAACGACAGGTGCGCATGAATTTCTAAAGTTCAACGGGATTGATACCTTAGTTATCGGTGGCCTTGCCTTGGACTTTTGCGTGAAAAAATCCGTCATGCAAGCGCTGGAACTTGGCTACAATGTGGTAGTTAATCTTGCTTCAACTCGAGCGGTGCTGCCTGATAATGTAGAGAATGTGCTGACAGAGCTCAGAGATAATGGCGCATTATTTGTCGAGAAAGCGGACGACATCATCGTAGAAAAGTTCGCCTAGAAACGATAGTAACCGAGAAGGATTTCACCATGCATCAACATGAAAAATTGAATTACGTTGAATTTGGTTCCACTAATGTCAGTGCGACCAAACAATTTTTTGAGCGTGCTTTTGACTGGAGCTTTACCGATTATGGTCCAGAATATTCTGCATTTTCAGGACAAGGGTTGGATGGCGGATTCTTCAAATCTGAGTTTATAAACCAAACCGCAAATGGTGGCGCACTTTTAGTATTTTATAGCTCAGACATTCAGGCCACTCAGACAAAAGTAGAGCAGCATGGTGGAAAAATTATCCGCCCTATTTTCGAATTCCCCGGCGGCTGTCGATTCCACTTCACTGAACCGAGTGGAAATGAATTCGCAGTATGGTCAGAGAGCCATTAAGTCATCACAAATCAACAACACACCATCAACGTGAGCCCAAGCTAGCCAGATCCGGAACTGGCATTACATTTCTGGTTGACCTCATCCTTGGTTTAATTCACTGTTAGCGCAACAATTAATCGATGAGGCGCTAGACCTCGACCAAGGATGTCAAATGACTGCCGTCAGTTTTTTTCGCTTACTCTGCCTCGCTGCTATTTGGGGTGGCTCGTTTCTGTTTATGCGAGTCGCCGCCAACACATTCGGGCCAGCTTACTTAATCGAATTTCGAGTTACATTTGCCGCCGTCGCTTTGTTATTGATCGCCGTATATTTGAAGAAGAAACTCACGTTAACTGCGCATACTAAACACTTCTTTATTATTGGCTTATTCAATAGCGCAGTTCCATTTTTACTCTTTGCGTACGCAGCCCAGACACTGAATGCATCAACTTTAGCAATATTGAACTCAACCGCCCCAATATGGGGAGCACTAGTTGGCTTTGTTTGGTACCGCAGCCCACTCACAGCGAAATCTGTTCTCGGTATGCTAATAGGCATTGGAGGCGTTGCAGTCTTGGTCGGCTTAGATACTTCAACCATAGGTGAAGAAGCCATGCTCCCTATTGCCGCCAGTTTGATGGCTTCTTTCAGCTATGGCATTGCTACCAACTACACTAAAAATGCGCCACAAGTACCAGCTTTTGACAATGCTCACGGCAGTATGTGGGCGGCGGTTATTTGGGTACTGCCGCTGCTACCATTCTTACCAATGCGTGCAGAACCAAGTCATTTCGAATGGAGCTCTGTTGTCACGCTCGGCGTTGTATGCACAGGGTTCGCTTATTTGCTCTATTTCCGCTTAGTTTCTGATATCGGCCCAGCGTCAGCACTGACTGTCACTTTTCTTGTTCCTGTTTTTGGTATCTTATGGGGCTACTTGGTTCTAGATGAGCCCGTCGGCTCTAACACCATCATAGGAACAATTCTAGTGCTTAGCGGCACTATGCTAGTCACCGGTTTCTCCCCAACAGCAATGCTCGCGAAGCGAAAACGAAGCGTGGCTTAATCAGCCTAATATAACTTCCACACCTCGCTTTTTGATTTGTTCAAGGTCGCTTTTCGGAGCGGCTTTGTCAGTCAGCAGCACTGATATTTCGTCAGTTTTACCAATTGATGAGGGATAAATCTGCCCAAATTTACTAGAATCCGTTAGAACAATATTGCGCCTTTTTTTCGCAATGATGGTTTCTGCAATCTCAGCACGCATCATGTCGCGGCTAGTAAAGCCAGTGTCTTGATGGAAGCCGTCAATACCCAAAAAGGCTGTGCTGAAATGAATGTTCTCAATACACAACTTAGTCAGCGGTCCGACCAAGCTCTCGCCTTGGTGCTGATACACGCCACCAAGCAAGATAATGTTGGCAGAAGTGTTACGGATGAGATGGGCGATATACGCCGATGGCGTAATAATGGTCACATCGCCGCGCTCAGCCAATGTCCGAGCCAACAACGCATTGGCACTGCCTCCTTCAATCAGCACTGTCTCATTAGGTGCGACCAAATCCGCAGCTTGGTTTGCGAGCGATTGTTTAATATCGAAACGTACTTCTAGGCGGGCATCAATGTCATCACTTTGCAACGCGGTAGCTGCGCCGTGAACGCGCTTTAGGTAGCCCTGCTGCTCCAGAAAGTTCAAATCCTGTCTGATGGTCACACCCGACACGCCAATGATGTCAGAAAGCTCTGTGACTTGAACGCGTTTACGGTCGTTCACTAATTGCAGGATTTCATTTTGTCTTGGGTTCACAGGTTCGCTCCTTATTGATGAGCTTACAGTATACTCACCTGATGTTTCATATGAAAAGAACTTGAAAGTAAAAAGGAAAAAACGCGTGGTCTGATTAGCCAAGCTGTACCTTGCGAATATCGCTCCCATCAACAGATAATAGGGCAACGAAAATGGGATGGAAGAAGAGGGGTTAACTCCCTACATCCCAACAACGGTAAAGACTAGGATAAAAGTAATGGAAGAAATTTACTTCGCAGGCGGTTGCCTTTGGGGCGTGCAAGAATTTATGCGCCACCTTCCGGGCGTAATCAACACAGAAGCCGGGCGAGCAAATGGCACAACGGATAACACTCAATCCGAATACGATGGCTACGCAGAGTGCGTGAAAACCCAGTTCGACCCTGAGCAAGTTTCGGTTGAAACTTTAATGGGGTATTTGTTTGAGATAATCGACCCTTACAGCGTTAACAAGCAAGGTGAAGACGTAGGTGAGAAGTACCGTACTGGTGTTTATAGCCAAAACGAACAGCATCTCACCATGGCGAAAGCGTGTATCGCAGTACGACCGGACGCCGACAAGATCGCCGTAGAAGTACTGCCACTCACAAATTATGTGTCAAGTGATGATGAGCACCAAGACAGACTCACAAACTTTCCGAATGATTACTGCCACATCCCATTAGATTTACTACATAAATACAGGGATAACTCGTAACCATTCAGTCAGCATCGCTTTAAAAGGCAAGATGCATATCAGTTTAAATCGATGCCTTCCACTAATGACAATGTCATTTCTGCCGCCGATATTTCCTTACAACCCGACGAGTTTTGTCCGCACCACAACGGTGTGAATTCATCTCGGTTTTGCTTTTCCATAAGCGCTCTAAGTTGAGCCATTTCAATGGAGGCGTATGGGAATTTCGGCGCAAACTCACTGATGTAGCCTAGCTCCGACATCGCGCGATTCACAATGCCTCTCGCTGGTCGGCCCGAGAAAACATTGGTCAAAGCGGTATGTTGAGCGCGTTCACTGGCAATGGCATATCGATGTAAAGACGATGTTTTCGCCTCATCGCACAACAAATAGGCGCTGCCAACTTGAACGGCACTCGCTCCTAATCTCAACGCGGCTTCCACCCCACTTCTATCAGCGATTCCGCCTGCAGCAATAACAGGCAAATTCACCCGTTTGGCGATTTGTGGTAATAACGCCATCAAACTTAATTGAGTAGTTAAATCATCCGATAAAAACATACCTCGGTGTCCACCAGCCTCCAAGCCTTGGGCGATAATACCGTCAACGCCTTTTGCTTCTAGCCAAAGTGCTTCGTCCACCGTGGTCGCTGACGAAAGGATCTTCCCTCCCCACCCTCTAATTCGAGCTAACAGATCATCGTCTGGCAAACCAAAGTGGAAACTGATCACTGGCGGTGCAAATGGTTCAATCGCGTCAGCAATAGCATGATTGAAAGGCATCCTTGTCGGAGCGTTTGGCTGAGCCTGAACGGTTGCATCAACCTCGGAAAAATACGGTTGCAGCGTTTTTTGCCACTTTTCGTGCTTGTTGGCGTCATACTCCGGCATTTCATGGCAAAAGAAATTGAGGTTAAACGGTCGGTTAGTTGCCTGCTTGATAAGTTGAAGTTCTTTTACGATGGCGTCTTTGTTCAGCATTCCACAAGGTAACGAGCCAAGCCCGCCAACATTACTGACGGCTATGGTCATTTGGCTGTCTTGCACACCAGCCATTGGCGCTTGAATAATCGGTAACTCTGTTCCCAAAAGTGTATTAAATACCTTGTTTATCATGCTCTTTCCTTGAAAACTTAACCTTTACCTGTGATGGATCTTCGCCATCGTTATCCAGACTAGACTTTCACATGATTAACCGCTTATAAAGTTAAAGTGATGCATTTGTGCGCTATGCACTTTTGATAGAAATGACAAAGGGAGCCTATGGCTCCCTTAATATGCTGAATAACAAGAATCAAAGTGACTATCGTACGACATCTGATTCAAGCTCTAGCTCTGCTACAGACAGCATGGCAAACTCTTCCTCGGCGGTTGCTGCCACCAGTTTGTTGCGGCTGTATAACCCATAATAAACACCACCGATAAGAAACAATCCCATTGTCATGAAAAAGGCTGAGGGATCAAAAGCATAAACACCTGTCATTGCGATCAAAGAAAGCACCAGAGAAATACTCGACGTAATTATCCCACCAGGCGTTTTATATGGACGAGTTAATTCCGGCTGTTTAATTCGCAATAAAATATGGCTCAAGGACATTAATGCGTACGATACAGTCGCACCGACAACAGCCATCGCCAAGATTAAGTCCCCCTCACCCGTAAGTGAAACCAAGAACCCAAAAACGCCCGGAACCAAAAGCGCACGAGAAGGCACTTTTTTGTCACTGGTTAATGACAAAGTTTGCGGTAAATAACCCGCGCGGGAAAGCGCAAACACCAAGCGACTGTAACCATAAATGATTGAAAAGAAAGAAGCGATAAGGCCAGCCAATCCAAGTAAGTTCACGGCCATTGCTACCGTTGAATTGCCCGTAAGCTTTAGGGCGTCAACTAATGGCACCGCGCTATCGCCTATGACCTTTGAGCCAACCGCACCAGCCCAAAGGACGACTACGATAGTTGCGGTTAGCAATAAAAACAGCATCGCACCAATGATGCCTTTGGGAACATCTTTTGCCGGATTTTTTGCCTCCTCTGCCGCTAAAGGCACACCTTCAACCGCAAGAAACAACCACATTGCAAATGGCAACGCAGCCCATACGCCATACCACCCAAACGGCAAGATTTCTGTTGCCTGAGCCGTCGCCGGAGCAATATCGAATAAGTTGTTAACATCAAAATGACCAATAAGCACAGCAGCAGTAATTAGAATAGCTAGCACAGCCAAACCGCTGATGACCATCATTACTTTGAGAGCTTCGCCTACCCCTGCCATATGAATAGCGATAAAGACGGCGTAGAAAAGTGCGTAAACAACAGGGCCATCAATACCAACCAATTCATTCACTGCTGAGCCAATAAAAATTACTATCGCAGCAGGTGCGAGCGCATATTCAATCAAAACTGATAAGCCAGTGAAAAAGCCACCTGTCGGCCCCATCGCCTGTCTTGCGAAGCTGTAACCACCACCCGCAGCAGGAATCGCCGCAGACATTTCAGCTAAAGACAATACTAGCGTGAAATACATTATTGCCATCGCGATAACAGCAATAAGAAATCCTCCCCATCCTGCTTGAGCGATGCCAAAGTTCCAACCGGCAAAGTCACCAGATATAACATACGAGACACCTAAGCCAGCAAGTAAAATCCAACCTGCGGTGCCTCTTTTTAGCTGCCTTTTGGCCAAGTACTCCTGATGTTTAGACATAGTAAATCCTTCTACTTTGATGAAATTAAAAAGTTGTCGCTGTGTTTATCTTCAACGCTTGCGCCACTTGGCTCATTGATATCGGAGCGATCTTTCAGGTTCACTCCTGACAGTTGTAATTTTCGAGCCTCCTTGAGCAAGTAAAATACGCGTTCACAGGCATCGTCATAGTTGAGCCCCTGAGGGCGCACATTGGAAATGCAGTTTCTTTGGGAATCTTTAGAGCCTCGTTTAGCCCCCCAAGTGAGATACATACCCATGCTATCCGGAGAAGTTAGACCGGGTCTCTCTCCAATTAAAACCAGCACGGCCTTGGCGTTAAAACATTCACCAACATCATCCCCTACCGCTACTCTTCCTTGCTTTACGATTGTGATAGGTGCGAATTTCCATTGATGTTCATCATCAGCGCTTAAAAGAGAAATCAATCGAGTAACAACAGGCACGGCATGGTTTTGAATTGCGACGGAAGAAAGTCCATCAGCAATAACAATCGCAAGATCAATGTCAGTGTTATGCTCATTTGCTATCAAGTTGAGCGTTTGCCAAGAAGATTCATCAAGCAGCCTTCCTAAATCGGGCCTTTGCAGGTACATAAGCCGGTCACTCACTTGACTGCTCACTACCACTGGAGGTTCTAAGGTATTTTCAAGAATCGAGTAAGAGTCCGACAAACCAGCAACGAGAGACTCAATATTCAAACTGCAATGCACTGCATCCATAGCTTGGGCGTGATCCAGCTGAAATGAGAGTAACTCGTTGGTTGGTACACTGTTCCCGCTGCGACCCAGAGCGATCCGAGCAGAGGTGAAGTCGCGTAACTTGCCCCAAGGGTTATGTGTGACAACTTCAGACTCATCTTGTGGGGACTGAGCAATGGTGATTACTTTACCCATGAGAATACCCCTTATTCAGTTGGTTAATTGCTCCCGAAAACGAGCGAGAGATTTGCTCACTTAACCGAACGTCTTGCACGCTCTCGAAAATCTGCATCTCCATTAACCATTGTTCAAACTCTGGTGCTGGCTTCAAACCGAGTACTTTTCTTGCGTAAAGGGCATCGTGAAATGAGGTAGTTTGATAGTTGAGCATGATGTCATCAGACCCTGGAATACCCATGATGAACGAGCACTCGGCCACACCTAATAGTGTCAGCAAGTTATCCATGTCATTCTGATCGGCATAGGCATGATTGGTGTAACAGATATCGCAACCCATAGGTAAACCAAGCAACTTCCCACAGAAATGATCTTCAAGCCCAGCACGAATGATCTGTTTGCCATCAAACAGATACTCAGGGCCAATAAACCCAACGACAGTATTAACCAACAAAGGATCGAACTGTTTCGCGACAGCATAAGCGCGGGCTTCACAAGTCTGCTGATCGACCCCATGAAACGCATTCGCAGACAGCGCTGTACCTTGTCCGGTCTCAAAATACATCACATTGTTTCCTACGCTACCTCGATTCAAAGACAACGCGGCTTCATGGGCCTCTTTCAAAATCGACAAGTCGATTCCGAAGGTATCATTCGTCCCTTGCGTGCCGCCTATCGACTGAAAAACGAGATCGACTGGTGCACCCATTTCAATGGCTTCGATCGTGTTCGTGACATGAGTTAACACACAAGACTGAGTCGGTATTTGATAGTGTTGAATCACCTCATCCATTAAGTTCATTAACTTAATAGCTTGAGGTACATTATCTGTTGCCGGATTGATACCGATAACCGCATCGCCATTTCCGTACATCAGACCATCAAAAATGGTCGCTGCGATACCGTTGAGAGAATCAGTGGGATGATTCGGCTGTAAGCGAGTAGACAGGCGACTCGGCAAACCAATCGTATTCCGAAAAGCCGTGACAACTTGGCATTTTTTAGCAACGAGAATCAAATCCTGGTTGCGCATAATCTTACTGACTGCGGCCACCATTTCTGGTGTTAAACCTTGACGAATTTTAGCCAACGTTTCACCATCGGCTTCTTCACTCAGCAGCCAATTTCGAAAATCTCCGACCGTCAAGTGCTCAATCGGCTTAAAGGCTTCAAGGTCATGCGTATCGATAATTAGGCGAGTGATATCGTCGCTTTCGTATGGAATAACCGCCTCGTTAAGAAACGTTTTAAGTGGTAACTCAGACAGCGCCATTTGTGCGACTACACGTTCTGCCGCTGACTGAGCACAAACCCCGGCTAACGCATCGCCTGAGCGCTCCGGTGTCGCTTTCGCCATCAAGTCAGCTAATGACTTAAAGGTATAGACTTTACTTCCTTGTTGCCGACGATAAGTTGCCGTCATTGCTCTTCCTCTTCACTATTTGGTTCGCTTTTTGCTGAACTATCAATAAGCTTTAAGAAAGTATTGCCAAATGTGTTCCGTAGCGTTATCAAAAACTGGCAACATTTATAAACCAATAATAAACAATGAGTTATGTAAATACTGATCCAACATGACTCACAAAAAAGGAATGAGCATCACAAGGATGAGTAACCAAATGCCCCAAACTGCACCAATGCTGTGCATCCATCACACTAAGGATGCAAACCAACAAGCTGCGAGTCTGATAAACTGGCAACAGGAATATGACCAACTCAGCGATGGTCGATTTTTAGGTCAAATTCGAGAACGACGATTTCCCAATTTCCATGTGTTTCGTGAAGACAGTAACCGCTCGCTAAGACAGCAATGCAGGGTTGAAGAGGGAGGTATTTGGTTGGGTTTGAGTGCGGAAAATAAGCCGCTACACCTAAATCACAGTCAGTTTAATTCAAGCCAACTTTTGCTTAGGCAAGGTGGCGCTGATTTTGAGTTAATGACACCGGAGCAGTTTTCTATCTATGGAATAGTGCTCGACAAAAACTTCGTTCACATCATAGAAAATCAACTTGAGCTTGGGAGTATCCAAAACAACACATTACACTTAACGGGTTTGACGGAAAAACACATTCAACAACTTAAATACTACTTAGGCACGTTACTTGGTTCCGCCGAGCCAAGATGGTCTGAAACCACACATCAAGCAATCTTAAAAGATATTGTGCTGGAGTTGTTCTCACTCAGTTCACTGCACACGAGCCATCCGATATCAATCTCTCATCGTCAACACGTGATGCACCGTATAAAACAACAGCTACAGGATCTAGACTACCGTACACCGATAACCGTCAGTGAACTGTGTGACGCAGTACACGTCAGTCGTCGCACACTACAGTACACCTTTGAACATTGCTGTAATACTTCCCCAAAGCAGTTCATACATCGAATGCGCCTGAATCAAGTACGTAGAGTGCTACAAAGCCCTGAAGATAATCGAACAATTGCAGAAATTGCTTTTGACTTTGGTTTTTTCCATCTCGGGCAGTTCAGTCAAAGCTACAAGCGGCTATTTGGTGAGACGCCAACTGAAACGAGAAAATGGGAGTCCAGCAAATAAAATGACAGGCAGTATATTCTTTCAGATCCTGCGTTGGGGCCATGTTATGCAGTCGCAATGATTTGCTGAAACTTAGCATGAAGCTCTTCAAGTGCCGCTTCAACATCCGGTTCTGCACGGCTCAAGTGCGAGATTAACGTCATAAAATAGCAGTCAAAAATCAGCGGTATTTTTCCCTCAAGGACGGAGCTTCCGTTTACAGATTGAAACAAAGCTTGGTTAAACGACTGATAATAATCCAAATCCCAAATCACCTCTTTCAACAAAGCTCGGCTCAGCTCAACGTTCGCAAAATAGTAGCGATAGTATTTCTCCGTCAGCGCCAAACCAATGTCGATATCGGTTTTACCTTCCACACTGACTAGCGTTTCTTGGCTGATCTGTTGCAGTTGCGCCAGCATCCCTTCGCGCAAAATCGACAGTTTAGTCGGGAAATGGCTAAACACTGTGCCATCGGCTACTCCTGCTTCTCTCGCTATCTGCCTTGTGGTCGTCATGTCATAGCCATTTTGAGCAAAAGATGCCCATGCGGCTTTTAGAATTTTATCTCTGGTTTGTTGTCGCTTCGTCATTGATGTGTCTGCTTAATGAGCCTGAAAGGATCATACCTTGCGTGGTTGAGATTGACAAATTGAGCGCGCTCATTTATAAAATTGAGCATGCTCATTTTATATAAAAACAAAAGGAATCACTCATGTACGTATTAAACAAACTAGGCCAAGGATTGATTTTCTTCCCGACCATCTTCTGCTTTTCGTATATTTTAAGACCGATATTAATGGTCATCCTTATTCCAGGAGGACTCGCACTTTTGGCGTTAATCGGTGGCGCAGAAGTCAGAGCAGAACTCAAAGCCATGCTGCTTGAGGAGTTTTTTGGCGTTAGCCCATCGCACACCACCTCGAAAAAGGCGTGAGTGCGCTACAAACGTTGGCAAGGCTAAGTAAAAAAGAAAACGCGCAGATATCGAGATCTCAATACCTGCGCGTAGATGTGGTGAAAATAAGACTGGCGTTAGTCAGTATTCATGTTCTGACCAATTCGCCATAAAACGCCGCTAGGGTCAAACAAACAACATTCGCGCATGCCCCAAGGTTGCTCGACCAACTCAGTCAAACGCGAACCAAATTCTTCATGACCCACTTTGGATAAGTGCTGATGCCAGCTTTCTGCGTCTTCTACGAGCAAGTGCATCATGAAGTTATTGCCGTGTTCTGGCTCATAAAAATTCTGTAAAAGAAACGCGCAGCTACCTTGAGAGAAGTATGCTACATCACCGAAGTCCGATGCCATTTCAAAGCCAATCGCCTCATAAAAGCGTTTTGATAGCGCGTAATCTTTCGCCGGAACAAATGATTTGATTTCAACAATATTGAGGTTTTCCATTTCCAATTTCCTAAGCCTTTTTCCATAAAACTGACTGACGTAATCTCGCTCTATGCCTTCTATTCGCCTTGCGTAATCTGCTGTGATGACAGTGGCACACACTCTGCCATTTGCGTTTGTAACCATGTGATAAATTTATGTTCGAGTTCTGTACGCTTTTTATCTTGACTCAATAAAACGTAATTGCAACTTGATGGAGAAAACCCAAATGGTGCGACCAAATTACCACGCTTAATATCGTCCATGACAAAAGGATACGATCCCATTGCGACGCCTAAGCCGTCCACCGCTGCTTGTATGCAAAAATAAAAATGCGCGAATGATTGCTGAGTGTTGCCGTTGAAAGTTTCACAACGTGTTGATTGCTGCCAATCCGCCCAAGCATTCGGTCTGGTTTGGCTATTCAACAATCGAGCTGCTTTCAAATTGTCTTTAATGGATTGCCAATACTCAGGAGAAAATACCGGCCCCACCCACTCTTCCACAAGAATGGTTTTGTCGTAATCGTGATGCTGCGCAAAATCGTCTCGACGAATCGCCATCGAAAGCCCAGTTGATCCTAATGTTACCGGGCCACCAGCCGTCGACAAACGAACATCAGCACGGTGTTCATCATTAAACGCGGCCAACCTTGGCATCAACCAGCGCATGGTTAATGTCGGTTCACAAGACACTTCAAGATGCTGATGCTTCTCTTGAATAAGCGTATTCACGCCTGTTTCTAGCGTTTGGAATGCCGTTTCTGTGTATGTCTTGAGTAATTCGCCTTCTGCCGTCAACACGACTTTCCTGCCCTCTTTGAAGAACAAAGGTTGAGACAGATATTGCTCAAGTTGCTTGATCTGCTTACTCACGGCTCCGTGAGTAATGTTCAGTTTGTCAGCCGCTTCAGTGTAGCTTGAAGAACTCGCCGCAACGTGGAAGACATAAAAAGATTTCAGGTGACGAATCTGTGAGTTTTTCTCACCAATATGGGAATATTTTTCGATTATAGTCAGTAATAAAGACACCTACAATTCCGCTACATCCCAGACTTCATCATTCAAACAGGAAATCGATATGGAATTTGTAACTCTTGCGTTATTAGGTGTGCTTATTGTCATTAGCCCTGGCGCAGACTTTGTTTTGGTATTAAGAAATAGCTTAAATCAAGGACGAAAAGCAGGCGTATACAGTGCGATTGGTATCAGCATGGCGATAAGCATCCACACCGCTTACTCCATGCTGGGGATCAGTTACTTAATTTCACAAAATGAATGGTTGTTTAATCTCGTGCGCTATCTTGGAGCCGCTTATCTTGTCTACCTTGGGATTAAAGGAATATTCTCCTCGCAACCTGCATCAAACTCAGAAACCGTTCAACAGAGCGAGTATTCAATGTGGCGATTTTTCATGCAGGGGTTTCTGTGTAATTTACTCAATCCCAAGACGATGCTGTTTTTTCTGAGTATTTTTAGCCAAGTGATTTCTCCCGACTCTAGTCAGCAACACATCGCCTTGTTCTACGGGATTTATATGATTGCGCTGCATGGTATTTGGTTTTCTATCGTTGCTGTTTTATTCACGTCACCCCAGCTACAAGCTTTCTTGTTGAAGATTAAGCATCGACTCAATCAAGCATGTGGGGCGGGATTAATCATTTTCGGCGCGATGCTGGGCTTAAAAGTGTAGTACGCTTGCGGTCCGATTACCCCAATTCAAATTGATCATTGAACAAGTGGCTGTAATCAAATAAAAATCTGCATTATCAATACCTTAAATTAGAAAAAACAGCCAACGTGCGCTGGCTGTTTCGATGCAGTTAATGAATGACCCGAGCGTCCCCTTTAAGTAACTGAGACAGATCGATAGTGAATATCGTCACTGTCGGACGTTTAGGCAGAGCATTTTCGATCGAAAACTCTGGCCCAGCTGGAACGAGGGGGAAGTGAATAGCAGTCGGCCACTTTGACGAAGCTTCATTACCGCCCGGCTCAGATATTGAGAAAGAAAACGCAGGTAAACGGGTCATAACACTTACCTCAAATGACTGATTAGCGGGCTCAAGCGAGCCCGCTTAGGTTTTGCAATGTTATTGTTATTTTAACGCTTACTTAATCACTAACGATTGATGACGTTAGATATCAAGTTCTTTGTCTTCAACGTGGTTGGTGATCATCGCTTCAGTGGTGATCATCAAGCCAGCAACAGACGCTGCGAATTGAAGCGCTGAACGTGTTACTTTCGCAGGGTCCAAGATGCCCATTTCGATCATGTTGCCGTATTCACCTGTTGCAGCGTTGTAACCGTAATCGGAATCACCAGCTTTGACAGCGTTCGCCACAACAGAAGCTTCGTCACCTGCGTTAGTTGCGATTTGACGAAGAGGCTCTTCCATTGCACGTAGCGCAACTCGGATACCCACGTTTTGGTCATCATTGTCGCCTTTTAGATCCGCCAATTCTTTCGCGATCTTAGTTAGGGCAACACCACCACCAGCAACAATACCTTCTTCAACCGCTGCGCGAGTAGCGTGTAGTGCATCGTCCACGCGGTCTTTCTTCTCTTTCATCTCAACTTCGGTTGCAGCGCCGATCTTGATCACCGCTACGCCGCCAGATAGCTTCGCAACACGTTGTTGAAGCTTATCTTTGTCGTATTGAGAAGTGGTTGTTTCGATTTGTTTTTCAATCGAAGCCACACGATCAGCAATCGCGCTTGCTTCTGCTGCGCCACCCACAATGGTTGTTGTGTCTTTGGTAATGGTCACTTTCTTCGCACTACCTAGTTGCTCTAACGTTGCTTTTTCGAGCTCTAGGCCGATTTCTTCAGAGATGACCGTACCAGCAGTTAGTACCGCAATGTCTTCCATCATCGCTTTACGGTTGTCACCAAAGCCAGGCGCTTTCACCGCGGTCGCACGCACGATGCCGCGCATGTTGTTCACAACCAATGTCGCTAGCGCTTCACCTTCGATGTCTTCAGCAATGATCAATAGCGAGCGAGAAGATTTCGCCACTTCTTCTAGTACAGGCAATAGCTCGCGGATGCTGCTGACTTTTTTGTCCACCAATAGGATGTAAGGGTTGTCTAGCTCTACGCTGCCATTTTCTTGGTTAGTGATGAAGTATGGCGACAAGTAACCGCGGTCAAATTGCATACCTTCAACCACAGACAATTCGTTGTTTAGACCTTGGCCTTCTTCAACCGTAATCACGCCATTGCGACCCACTTTCTCCATCGCTTCTGCAATGATTTCACCGATCGCGCGATCGCTGTTTGCAGAAATGCTACCCACTTGGGTGATGGATTCTTTGTCGCTGCATGGCTTAGACATTTCACGTAGTTTCTCAACCGCCGCTTCAGTGGCTTTGTCGATACCACGTTTTAGGTCCATTGGGTTCATGCCAGAGGCTACCGCTTTAAGACCTTCATTGATGAAAGATTGCGCCAGTACGGTAGCCGTCGTTGTACCGTCCCCCGCTTCATCATTCGCTTTGGACGCCACTTGTTTCACCATTTGTGCGCCCATGTTTTCGAACTTATCTTTCAGTTCGATTTCTTTCGCTACAGACACGCCATCTTTGGTGATGGTTGGCGCGCCGTAAGATTTATCAAGCACAACGTTGCGGCCTTTCGGGCCTAGTGTCACTTTTACTGCGTCCGCCAGTAAGTTCACACCTTTCAGCATTTTTTGACGTGCGTCATTAGCAAATAATACGTCTTTTGCAGCCATGGTTATCTCCTCAAAAAACTACTACAAAAATAATTACTCAACGATTGCTAACACATCAGATTCGGACAGAATTAAGTATTCTGCGCCGTCAATTTTCTCGGTTTTCACGCCGTAACCGTCATTGAAAATGATTTGGTCGCCCACTTTGACTTCCATCGCAGCGCGTTCGCCATTTTCAAGACGTTTACCTAAACCAACAGCAATGACTTTCCCGCGGTTTGATTTTTTCACCGACTGAGAAGTTAAAACGATTCCCCCTTCAGATTTATTTTCCACCTCTTGTCTTTCAACAATTAGCTTGTCATTTAAAGGACGAATTTTCATTTTTAAGTGCCTCCTACTTGGAACCAAAAATAAAAGACAAAATAAACATCAAGATGGATTTGCGAGTCGACAGCTCGCTTTCGATGAAAATAATAAGGTCGAAAAATTAGAGTTCAAGAGGTGAATTTGATAAAAATTTTTTATTAAATTAAATAAAATTTTCTATCGAATTATCGCATTCACAACTACTTAGCATCTCTTTATGATGGAAAATATGCTCAATCAAATCTAGAGTGGTTACGTACTCTTAAAAAGGATAATCAAACAATGAAAAAGGCCGTATCTCTATTTCTTGCAACGTTGTGCGTTGGCTTCCTCTCCCCCAACGTGTCGGCTTCTGAACGCGCTGAACAAGGGTGGCAATTGATTGACAAGGGCGCGATGATTGTCGATGTGCGTACGCCGCAAGAGTTTTCTGAAGGGCATTTGGATAATGCCGTCAACTTCCCTTTATCTGAACTTGATAAACATTTTCAAGACGTCGATAAAGATCAAGCTATCGTGTTGTACTGTCGCAGTGGTAACCGCTCTGGCAAAGCGTATCAATACTTACAAACGCAAGGCTTTACGAATCTGCACAATGCAGGTGGCTTAGAAGAACTACAAGACGCCAAATAGTCGTCTCCGTCCTAATATACAAAGTAAAAGCACAGAGCGCGTCGCAAGCGTATTGTAACGCGCTCTGTTTCTAAATACTTATCTACAACAACTCTATTTTGGCCCTGCATCAAATTGAGTCAGGTTATCCGATATCTCGAGCCACGGCGCTTTCGACACGACAAAAATATGGAAATCAGGCTTGTGAGAAGGTGTCTCATCCAAGATACCAAGGCGAATATTGACGATCCCATTGTTCTTTTTCGAATACAGACTTGATCCGCAGTGGCGACAAAAGCATAGCATGGTATTTTCGCTTTTCTGATAAGTTTGAATATCTTCTTTCCCTTGGATAATAAGCAGTTTATCCAACGCAATACCACCGGCAGATGAATAGTCAGAACCTGTGAACTTGCGGCATTCAGAGCAATGGCAATTTCCCATGTACTTGAATTCATCTGCCACTTCCAACTTTACCTTGCCGCACAGACATGAGCCTTTTAGTACTTCCATTTGAATTCCTTTTTGTTATGAATCTAATTGAATTAGATGGCTATCTCGACACCATGCCACTGCAATACGAAAAATTAAAGACAGGCAATACAGGTTTTCAAAAATGAAACGAAAATGTAAAACATTCCATTCAGAGGGAAGTGCGCTCGACACGTGAAAAATCGAGCTATTTTAGATACAAAAACACCAAGCAATAACGCTTGGTGTTTACCTCACAGAATGTCGCCTCAGAAAAGGCGCTTTCCGCTGTGCTTAAAAAATGCAGTGTTTAGTAAAGCTGGTCGCTTCGTTTGCAGTCCAGTCACCTTTCGGCTTATCTTTCAGGTTTTCACACCATTGCTCGCTGCCGACACCATCTTGCAGAACACAATGCTTTGCAAAGTCTACCGCGTTGTCTGCTGTCCATTCTGTTTTTGGCTTATCGCGCATGTCGTTACACCAGCCTTCAGTGCCCACTTCATCACTACAAGCGGTCAAAGCAGAAGCCGCCAACATCAGCATGACTAGTTTTTTCATAAATTTAAGGTTCCAGTTGCAAACAATAGTAAAATTAAACTCAATCTCTTCAACACATGCCCATTCAAGTGTCTGAATAAAGGCGTCACTAGCTGAAGTGACTTTTGTATCAACTATAACGAAATTATCAGTCTACGTGTTAAGACATCGAAAAATTATTGAGCGACTCTGTGTAAAGCGCGCCATTCTAAAAGCTATAGGCAGCGCGCTTTCGTTAGCTCACCAACCATAGAAGAGCCAGTACCAAAGCACGCTAAACGCAGCTCTAATGCCATTTGTTCAAAGTGTTCGACGACAGACTGCGTGCTGATCGTCGCAGCTTTTAATACCGCACCAGCTTGCCCAATGAGATTAGCACCCAAATGAATGGCTTTCGCCGCTTCAAGTCCGTTATGAACACCTCCCGAGGCGATCAACGGTAATGTAGGATGCAGTGCGCGGATTTGAGCCAAACATGTTGCTGTAGGGACACCCCAATCGCGGAAAAGCTCGGCTGCACGCTGCATTTTCGGATTGTCTTGGCAATACCCTTCAACCGCACTCCAGCTTGTACCACCCGCGCCCGCAACGTCAATTGCATCCACACCAGCATCAATTAATCGCTGCGCAACGTGTCCGCTAATACCAAAACCGACTTCTTTGATAATGATAGGAACCTTCACGCGAGATTTAAGCATCTCAATTGCCTGGAAAACACCAACCCAATTGTGGTCGCCATTTTTCTGAAACGCTTCCTGCATTGGATTAACGTGCACAAACAAGGCATCTGCTTGAATCGCCTCAACCGCACGTTGCGCATTATCGAGTTTACCTTTATCGAGCAATTGAGCGGCTCCAAGATTGGAATACAACGGTACTTCTTTCGCCAACTCACGAATGGTTTTACCCAAGCCCGAATGCTGACTTTCTTCTAAGCTAATCCGTTGCGAGCCCACACCCATGGCAATACCTAATTCACTTGCTGCTTCAGCTAGACGACAATTGATCGTTTCTGCGTCTTTTGTTCCGCCAGTCATCGAGCTAATCAAAAACGGTAGCGCTAATTGATGACCAAGAAACTCTGTCGATAAATCGATCGCGTGAAAGTCACATTCTGGCAGCGCACAGTGTTCAAACTCGACAGACTCAAAACCCGCCGTTTTATGCTTCATGCTCATATCATGATGTAAAACAGCATCTAGGTGTAAATCTTTTCGGTTAGTTTGCGGAGCCATAATGTCACCCTAAAGTAAAACAGTCGCGCAGTATTGCGATCCTTATCAGTAACGTCAATGCGAATTTTGTGAATTTGCCGGATTACTTTTCCGAAACGAGTAATGAATCTCGACTGCTCCTGACATTATAAGAAAAGAAACTCGCTTTCCGTTTTAAACAAGCCGGCAAGTTTCTCTTCAAATTGAGATAATCAGCGTACGATACCCATGATGCAAATGGATCACATTGCTCTGTAGTTTACTTTACGCTGTCCGACAGAATTAGCGACACAACAGTGCTTGTCGTCGTTGGTTCAAACTGTTCGGGATCATCACAGAATTGAATTTTTCCTTTTTCTTCTACATGGAACAGCGGTACAACTGAACTACCTTTGTGATGCGCTAAATAATCTTGATACGTGAAGTTATCGCTCAATTTCGTGTGTTTAACCTCTGCACCACGACTTAACATACTGGCTAGCTGGGTATAGCTTACATTGCCGCCCATCAGCAATTTACCATGGTACTCCTGAGCCACGGAGTGCTTCTCGCTGCCATTGCTGTTGGTTTTCACTTTTTGTAAGCAGTGAACTTTATCTTCCCCAAACTCGTCGACGAATTGCATGCAAGCCATAATGTTGAAATGCTGATCGGGCGTTAATGCAACCACTTGACCTATTCCTATCAAGTTCAAGTTGTCGTCCGCGTGACTAGAAATAGGGTTGCCGTAATAGTAATCCAGTCCCAACATACGAACCTGACTGATGTACTCCCAGTTTGAGTCAGTCATTAATACGCGACGGTCATAACGCGACAACGCCTGCCCTATTTCTCTTGCTACTCGGTTAGCACCAATCAACAAGAAGCCGCGTGGTGCTGGCTCTGCGACGCCCAACGTCAGCGCTACAGGACGTGCCGTCGCACTTTGTAACACGACCGTTCCTATAATCACCATGAAGGTCATAGGGACCAGTAAAATCGCTTCATCAATGCCGTATTCAGTCAATTTGATCGCGAAAAGAGACGAAATCGAAGCAGCAACAATACCGCGCGGTGCAACCCAAGACAAAAACAGCTTATCTTTGAGACGCAAGTTGCTGCGGAAGGTTGAAAGAAAAATCGATAACGGACGCGACACTAACTGCATAAATACAAACAACAATAACGCACCGCTACCTAGCGCAGCAAAATCATCCAGACTGATTCGAGCCGCAAGGAAGATGAACAATCCGGTGATCAGTAAAATGGTTAAATGCTCTTTAAAATGCAGAATTTGCTGAATATTGATGTCTTTAGCGTTTGCGAGCCACATACCCATTACGGTGACGGTTAGTAACCCAGCTTCAGACTCAATGTGGTTAGAGACCGAAAATACACCTAGAACCACCATCAAAACCGCAAATGGCTGCAAATATTCCGGTAGCCAAGAGCGACGCATGATCGTCGCAACTGCATAGCCTGAGGCCGCACCTAGCATGACACCGACAGCAATGATCGTCCCAAACACTTCGACGCTATTTATCGCGCTGTGAGATACGATAAACTCGTAAACCATCACAACAAAAAGCGCACCGAGCGGGTCAATCAAAATCCCTTCCCATCGCAAAATGTTAGCAAGCGTACTGTTAGGTCTTACGGTTCGTAGAAGTGGCACGATGACCGTCGGCCCTGTTACTACGGTTAAGCTGCCAAACAACATGGCAAGCTCCCAAGTAAAGCCGAGGAAATAGTGTGTTGCGATACTGGTCGCTGCCCACGAAATGATCGCCCCGATGGAAACAATGCTCCATACCGAACCACTCACGCCACGAATTTCTTTAAAATTTAAGGTCAAACTGCCTTCAAATAAAATCACTGCCACCGCTAAAGAAACCAACGGAAAGAGCAAATTACCTAATATCTCATCAGGATTTAACCACTGCATAAATGGCCCGACGATCAGCCCTGCCAACAACAAAAATAAAATCGCTGGCAAACGCAATCGCCAAGCTAACCATTGGCAACCTAAACCAATAACCCCAACCGCTGACAGCACCAGCGCTTCATTACCCACCTGCATCAATAATTACCTGTTTTTGTCTTTTTTCGCGTGAATGCGCTATACCCGAATACATTCAGCCTTACGGTCAAATAGAAACAACCGAACGTGCAAATCAAACGACTGACCTTCGATGACATCGCTACGAAACGCACATGTTTGAAGTCATTTGGCGATCGCATCAGAACTATGAATATAGTTGACCCCCAATGACTTAACGACTCATTTTTGTTCATCAGGTCTTAAAGTGGCACACAAGTGTGCGACTTTGTCGAATTCATCATTACGCATTGAGTTTCATTATGTAGAATGATTTCTGAAGAAAGCGTGGAACCTAGCACTATATGAGGCTAAGGCATAGAGCATGAACTAAGCTTTAGCGTAAGTGCTCAAAGTTAAGAATCGTGGGTCACGCGACGTACGCAAGGAGAAATGGATTGTACGTAATACTAGCACTGTTCATGGCGTGTCTCGCCATCCTCATCGGAGTGAAAGCCGCCAACCGAGCTGCACTTTTAGAAAAAGAACTAACCAAACTTCGTGAGGAAGTCACATCACTACGAGCCAGTGTCCATGGGGGCTCAAACCAACAAGTACACCAACAATCCAGCATCGAAAAAGACACACCATCTGTAGCGACGTCACCTCACATAGAATCACAACAGAAAAATGTCTCATCCTCTGGGGAACATGAACCAGCTGCCAACCTAGACTTGGACCAGAGCGCTGCGAATCAAGGGTACGCCCAGACAAGAGAAGTGCAACTGGATGTTTTTAGTCAAGAAAATGAGTCATTCCTTCAGAGTAAAGTTCAGAGCCTGCTTAGCAACATTCAAGAAAATTGGTTGGTTTGGGTAGGCGCATTGGCCATGCTGATCGGTGGAGGTTATCTCGTACAGGTAATTGGTAGTCACATCCAGTTTTCGCCATTTATGCGAGTGTCCTTTGCCTTTGTGCTCTCATTACTTATGGTGCTTGTTGGCGAGTGGTTTCACCGTAAAGAACAACAGAATCCGCAACGGGCAGCACGAGCCCAAGGCTTTACGTATGTTCCTGCTGCCGTTACCGGTACGGGATTAACGGGCATTTACTGCACCGTCATTTTTGCCTTTGTGGTTTATCAAATGCTAACGCCAAGTATCTCGTTGATCATTTTGGCTTCAGCGGCATTTTTCAGTTTAGCATTATCATTGCGACAAGGGCCGTTAATGGCCGTGCTTGGCTTAATTGGTGGCTACACAGCACCACTGTGGATTGGAGGTAGTGAACCCAACTACTTTTTGTTAGCCGGATACATCTGCGCGATTTCGTTCGCGGCGACCTTATTGATGCAAAAAGTGCGTAGGGCATGGATTACGCCAAGTATCGCGATTCCACATGTCATTTGGATGTTGCTGTTGATTGAGAGTGTACCAACAGAACGGTTGTTCTCGTGGCTCGCGATTTATCTCTCCATCACTTTGTATCTCATTTTCGCGGTTCCGAGAATGGGTTGGATGCTCAATCCTCGCTTTCGTCACTATCAAAGCAAGTGGACAAACTCGCCGACCGCTACCGCTCTCGCAACTGCTTTATTGACCTTTTCTGCCGTCACCAGAATGCCGGAGCTGAACACTCTACAAATGGCGTACTGTTATACGCTGCTTGTTGCGATCATCTGGCTACCAGCACTTCGTACAGGCTGGTCATTACGTGTATTTTTGCCATCTATTCTCGCCTCAGCAACCGCGCTGATTGTTCTTACCATCGCTTTTGATGCGCTGTATATGTTAGAGCGAGAAGCTAGCATTCTATTCGCATTGGCGGTGAGTATTGCACTGATCGGCTATCGAACATATTGCCAATCACTTAGTGACCGTTCGCAACTCAGTGGGCTGCTTCTGCTGGTACTGGCTCCCGCGATGAGCTTAATTACGTTGCTTTATGTTGACGAATTTATGCAAGGCTACCTGTGGTATTGGACTACCTTCTGCGCATTGATGGCCACTTACTATGTTGTGCTTGGTCAGCGTGCACGTTCGTTGGCATTAGAATGCTCTGCCGTTATGCATGCTTTAATCGTAGGTATCGCTTTTGTTTGGTTGAGCGATACTTGGTTAACAACAGCAATCTCAATACAAGTTGCGATAATGGCCTTACAGGCTCAAGTCGGGTTATTTCGACCTGCGAGTTGGGCGATTAAAGTGGCAATGGGAATACTGGTTATCCGACTCACGCTGCTACCTTTCATACCCGAATGGCAACCGGTAGAAGCTGGACATTGGGCTTGGGTTCTTGTGAGTTATATGCCTTCTCTCTTCATCTTGTCTTACGCTCGTTCAACACTAAAACAAGTGGACCGAGAACTGACCAACTGGTTTGAAGGGGCGTTTTTACATGTATTCTTAATGGCATTGTTCACCCAAACTAACTACTGGTTAACGGGGCAATATGGTTACTTGGGGCACATCGACTTCACAAGTGCGGCAGTCTTTGCCAATCAAGCATTAGTTATGGGTTTGGTATACAGCTACCGCAGCCAATTTGCGCAACGCTTAAGCCGTATCTACGAAATCTATAGTTACTTGCTTTGGTGCGCGTTCGCTATATTGATTATTTTGCTTAATACGGCAGAATCGCCGTTGGTGACTGATAACGTCTCGGCACAAGCACTTCCCATCTTTAACATGCTGAGTATCGGCTGGCTGTTACCAGCTTGCATCCTGCTTATCGCAACCTTTAAACGTTGGAATACGTTGCAAGTTCATCGATTTGCGATTGCTAGTCTAGGCTTTTTACTTGCAGCCATTTGGTTGGGGATGTCTATCCGTCAATTCTGGCAAACCACATCGATGATGCTGTATCAGCCAACCAGCATGGCAGAGTTGTTCAGTTATTCAGTGGCTGGCTTGCTCGTAGGTGGATTGCTGACTTGGCGCGGCGTGACCCAACAGGGGCTGATGATGCAGCGTGTCGGTCTAGTGGTCCTTGCCTGTGTCGCACTGAAAGTATTCTTATGGGATGTGAGCTCTCTGGATGGGTTCTGGCGAGCAATAAGCTTCTTAGGCTTAGGTGCATCTTTGATAGCACTTGGATGGCTATTCCAGAAATTGAATCGTTCGGTGGCAAAAGCACTCGAGCCCTAGACGAGTCAAAGAGAGATTCCCGACAGTGCGCTGTTTTCGTTATTGGGGGACGATAACAGTGTAAAGCCGGGAATCATTGGAGTGTTCGTTACTTCAGTAAAGCGACCACGGTATGACGACGCACGTTTGCTTGCGCATTCAATGCCTGAAAAGTCGAAGTAAACTCGCCAGACTTTTGCATGAATCCATCCAGTTTTGCATTCACCTCATTGACTGAAAGCTGTGCGGTTTTGGTTTGGATAGAACGCATTTGAGTATTCAGTTCACCATGAAAAGCTTTCGCTTCCTGCAAGCTCGTTTGAACTTGTTTCAGATGCTGATTTACTTTGGCAATCGTCTGCTTGATGCCGTCGCGTGAGCCTAGATCAAACCCGAGCTCCGCAATACCATCTGGCTCAGACTTTAAGTTCAAAACGTTAGGCTGTCCCGCAGGGAATCGGTGCCCTTCCCCCGTTACCATCACCTTTTGCTGCATTTGTTGATAAGCGTTGTCTCTGGCTTCAAATAAAATGCTGCCATCATCGGCTAATGAGGCTCGCATTCCTAACGCAATCAAGCTGCGATCCAGCATTTTGACCGTTCGCTCACCGTCTGATTGTCCATCAAACTGAATCATCACCGCTTGACCTTGAGGAAAATCCAAACGGATTTGCTCGGCCTTGTCGCTTAAGCGATGAACATTCAAACCTGGAATAGAAAAGCGACGAATGTCCGCTTTATCCAGTTTTAAGTGCAGTTCGTTATTTAGGACTTTCTGGCCATCGAAACGTGCTTGCTCAACGACTTTTTGGATGGTGGCTTTAGAACGAACCAATGTATCCTGCAAACCAGGAACATTTTGTACGCCTTGATTAATAGCTTGCGTCAAACCACGTTTAATTTGCGTGAGCTCTTTGCCAATCACCTGCAGCGATTTGGACGCGATCTGAACCGCCGTGGCTTGCTGCTGACCCTGCGTAAGCTGAATACCAGATACAGAGTAGGCTGACGCAGTGTCAGCCTGAATTTGCGCCGGACGCGGTTTAATTGCCGTACTTGAGTCTGCAGAACGGGTCGGCATGATAGAGGCTTGTTCTTGTCCACCTAAGCGTATGCTATGGGGTCTAACCTCTACTGTACTCATTACCATAAAAAGAACTTCCTAACCTTATAAACGGTCAAACAGCGACAAACCATCGATCTTCACATAGCTTGCTTGCGTTGCTTGCAAAGCGGCCATGTAATTACTCAATCGTACCGACGCTTCACCATAGTCCAGAGCAGAGAGGTCTCCAGATACCTTGTCAACGAACAGCTTGTTTTCACTGTGCGCGCCACCAACAAGATCTAAGTTGTTGTGTCGACCACCAATCTCAGTCATGGTCCCTAGTACGTTTGAAAAAGTATCGTCGATAGCGCTGATACTCGCCTCAACTTCAGCTCTGAAGTTGGCGGTAGGGCTCTCAAACTCTTTGATCAGCGCATCAATTTGGTTAAGCACGTTATGGCCTCCCCCAAGGTCCAATATTTCTTTTGCAGTCATATTGGAATCCATCGTGACACCTTTAGCAATTGTTACTACGCGCTTGTCACTATTACCTTCAATTACGTAGCTGCCGCTCGCTTTACTTACAGCCGCAGTATCCGTTTTAGTACCAGAGAAAAGGTAGTGCCCTTCTTCATCCTGCGCGTTAAAAGACGACTCAATAGAGTCACGGTAACTCTTAAGCTCTGTAATCATACCGCCACGACTTTCGTCAGTAAGAGAGCCGTTCGCACCCCAAAGCGCGATGTCTCGCATGCTTTTTAAGCTTTCTTTGATCGAATCTAAATGGGTTTCTTGACTCGATAGCGTCGTTTTTACGTTTTCAATGTTGTTTTTGTACTGAGCAATCGCACTGGTTTCTCGGTCTAAGTTAAGCAACTTGATCGAAGCCATTGGATCGTCAGACAGCTTGGTCAAGCGCTTGCCAGTAGACATCTGTTGCAGAGCTTCGCCTAATCCCGCGCTATTGCTCTGCAAGCTGTGCAACATCATTTGACTAAATTGATTGTCACTAATTCGCATCTAAACTTTCCTCTTAGAATAACTGCAGAATAGAATCGAGCAGTTGATTTGCTGTGCTGATCACTTTCATGTTGGCATTGTGCGCATTAGCAAACATCATTAGGTTAGCCGCTTCTTCATCGCTGTTTACGGAACTAACATTATCGCGAGCTGCGTGCGCTTGCTTGTTCATGGCTAACTTCGCTTGATAATCAGCATTAGCTTGGCGTGCTTTAATTGCGGTTTGACCCACCATTGAACTAAAGGCATCGTTCAAGCTTACTGAGCCGTAACCTGATACCGCCACTGGCTTGTTGCTTAACTCGATCAATGATTGCAACGCATCTGCGTTACCAGGTGTTCCATCACTTGAGAACGCAAGCTCATCTGGAGTTAGCTTGGTAATATCCAAACTGGCTGCAGGGTTTGCTGGGTCATAGCTGAACAAAGGTTTACCTGGGTTGCCATTTAAGTCTTTGCCAGTCGCAAGCACGGCGTTGTATTCATCCGCGAGAGCTTTCGCCATGTCATTCAGAGCCAGTTGGTTTGGTTTCAACACTTCGGTTTGATAGTCATTAATCGCACCTAATTTGCCACCAAGCGAGTCACCAATCGCAAAGCTTTGATTCGAGAACGTGACGTGTAAGTCCGCCAAGTAAGGATCACTCGGGTCAGGAATGGCTTCCAGTTTGCCATGGTCCGTACCCATCACAAGCGGTTGACCAGAGGTTAGTGTGACCTGAACACTGCCGTCATGCTGCTGTGTTGTTTTGATTTCAATGGTTTGAGATAACTCACCGATTAACCTATCTCGTTCATCCATTAACTGTGATGGGTTACCACCTGTACCTTGCATCTCTACCAGTTGCTTGTTCACCTTCGCGATATTTTCCATAAGGCTATTCGCGTGGTTAAGCGCTGCATTACGTTGGTCGCTCATGTCTTTATGTTGATTGTATAAAGACTCGGTAAGCGTATTAAAACGGCGGGCCAAAGCTTCAGATTCGTTAATGATCTGCTGGCGGTAGGGTATGGATTCTGGCTTAACGGTCGCATCGTTAAGCGCGGCGTTTAGTGAGTCCAAGCCAGCCGATATACTGAAACCATCGGCACCAAGCGTATTCTCCAGCTGACTCATGTTACTGGTGTATCCAGATGCGTATGCCGCCATACTGTTAGTCGACCACGTTTGCTTAATCAGAAATTGATCAGTAACGCGGCGAATGCTAGTGACTTCTACCCCTAAACCTGGACTTAAGCGATTGGCTTTACCATCATCGACAGACGCCATCAACGCTTGTTGACGACTGTAACCCACGGTATTCACGTTTGCCACGTTTTGCGCGGTTACGTCTAGGGCCACACGGTTCGCGCCTAAACCTGAAAGGGCAATATTAACTAGGTTCATTTACAGCTCCATTTTTCTGATCAACGGCTGAGAAAACGCGGTAGTCATACCGGCCTCACCGAATACCTGTTTAACAGAGGCGACGGCTTGAGAAGCGGTATTAAATAGGCTTGAATTCTTCTCCACCTCTTTAGAATCTACTTGTGAGATAGATTCAGAATTCGAAGCTTTACCATCGTTAGCGGATGAGATGTTGCGCGCAGCATCGAAAGCAACCTCACGCATAGACGGGCTCAGCTGCTGGATGAGCATATTGGCAATGCCTGAGCTCTGTTTCTTTGCTAGTTCCATCGCCAGCTGACCGTCATACATATCACGGAATACCCCTTGTTGCTGACTGGCGAACGGGCTGTCTTTATCAGCAAGAGCATCACTACTGCTGCGCATTTGGCGTAACACCATTTGTAGGAACATTGCCTCAAATTGACCTGCGACGACTTCAAGTGCGCCTTCTTGATCACGACTATGCTTGATGTTAGCCAATGCACTATTGTCGTGATAAAGCATCGAATTTAACTGAGTTTGTTCATTGGTACTGTCTAGCTTCATCCTTAACTCCTTATATCACGACCAATTCAGCGTTCAATGCACCTGCTTCACTCAAAGCTTGCAGGATAGACATCAAGTCTGTAGGCGTGGCACCTAAACTATTTACCGCATTAACTATGGTGTTAAGTTCCGTGCCTGGAGGCCAAATCACCATCTGAGCGAGATCTTCATTCACATCAAGGTCCGTTTGGTTAACGACTTTCGTATCGCCATTTGCAAACGCATTAGGCTGACTAACTTGTTGTGACTCAGAAATTCGCACGGTCAAGTTACCGTGACTTACTGCTGCTTCACTCACTTTGACACTCTTACCGATCACTACGGTGCCAGTGCGAGAGTTAAAGACAATACGAGCAGGTTTACGGCCTTCAACGACGCTCATTTCTTCAAGCATCGACATCATGACGACACGCTGCTGTGTATCTTTTGGTGCACGCATATCAATGCGCGCTTTATTGATCGCAACTGCAACGTTAGGCCCAAAAGTGTTGTTAATTTCACGCGCAATATTTTTTGCTGTAGTGAAGCTAGGCTTGCGCAGGTTTAGGGTGATTTCATCACGTTGGTTGAAATCGGTTTTGATTTCTCTCTCTAAAGTCGCACCATTCGGAACGCGACCCGCCGTTGGTGTGTTTACTTCTACTTTGGAGCCACTTCGCCCCTCTGCAGATAAGCCGCCCACAACCACGTTACCTTGCGCAATCGCGTACACTTCGCCATCAATACCACGTAAAGGCGTTAGCAATAACGTACCACCGCGAAGGCTCTTTGCATCACCGATTGAAGACACAACCACATCCAACGTTTGTCCTGGGCCTGCCATTGGGTCAACGGACGCTGTCACACTCACAGAAGCCACATTTCGTAGCTTAGGGTTCATACTGTCATCAATTTGAACCCCAAACTGACGTAGCATGTTGGTAATAGATTGAGAGGTAAATTTCACTTGGTTTCGGTCACCTTGGCCGGCTAAGCCAACTACCAAACCATAACCAACCAGTTGGTTTTCTCGAATGCCGCGAACATCGACCAAGTCCATGATCGGAATTTCCGCTTCAGCACGTGAAGTGCCTGGTAGTCCCAAGGTCAACACCAATAGGAGAGACATAAAGAAAGATTGCATTGTCTTCATTAGAAAGGTACCCATGGGCTGTTGAAGAACTGAGTTAGCCACCCGGCTGCGTTGCTGTCAGCTAGCGCTCCGCGACCTGCGTAGGTAATTCTTGCATCAGCAATTCGTTGAGAAGAAACTTGGTTACTGCGGTTAATATCATCCACACGGACGATACCGGTTAGACGAATAAACTCGTCGCCTTGATTCAGACGAAGCCATTTTTCACCGCTGATACGCAATACGCCATTAGGTAATACTTCGTGTACCGTTACCGTAATGGCACCTTGAAGCTTGTTGCCTTGTGAACTTGATGCACTGCCATCGAAGTTACGTTTGCCATCCACGCTAACCCCTAACTCATCGATAGTTTTCGTGCCTATGGTCGGAGCCACAAAGTTAATTGCTGAACTTTTACCGAACTTAGTACCCGCATTTTTACTCGATGAGGTTTCTTCTGATAATTGAACCGTTAATACATCGCCAACTCGGTAAGCACGACGATCCTGAAACAGGGTCATCGTGTATTGGTGACGATAAAGGCTACCAGATTGGGTTTCCGGCAGCGTGTAATCGAGCGTTGGTGGTGCATATTCCTCAGCATTCGGCTCAGGCGGAATAAATTCCTGACGGCCAGCACATCCCACCAGCAACACGGCGGCTACTGCCCAACTCTTAGAAAGCCATTTCATTGCTTTTTCCTTCATCATCACCAATTTCATACTTACATTGATTGCGAAACAAACTTCAGCATGTCATCTGCAGCAGAGACCACTTTCGCATTCATCTCATACGCACGTTGAGTGGTGATCATGTCGACCATCTCTTCTACTACTTGTACGTTTGACCCTTCCAGTGCACCTTGCTTGATAATGCCGGCACCATCAGCTCCTGCAATCAGCTCATCAGCTGGACCGCTGGCTTCCGTTTCACGGAATAAGTTGCCACCCATGGCCTCTAAGCCTGCTGGATTGATGAATTTTGCAAGTGTAATTTGACCAAGCTGCTGAGGTGTTGGATCGTCTGCTGTTGTTGTAGTCACGGTGCCATCAACACCCACAGAGAAAGAGACCGCATTGTCTGGGATCTGGATTTGAGGCTCTAAAGGCAGGCCCTGACTGTTCACCATTAAGCCTTCTGAGTTTCTATGGAACTGACCATTACGTGTATACATGATCTGTCCGTCCGAGTTTTCTATTTGAAAGAAACCCTGACCCATTACAGCAAGATCCAACTCTTGCGTTGTGTTTTGGGTATTACCTTGAGTGAATACTTTTTGTGTGCCAACAACGCGAACACCGCTACCTAGCTGAATACCACTTGGTAGTTCGTTAACTTGGTCTACTTGAGCGCCTGGTTGACGCTGAATGCTGTAGAAAAGATCTTCAAATACAACTCGGTCACGCTTAAAGCCAACCGTGTTTACGTTTGCTAGGTTGTTAGAAATGGCAGTCATCTTCGTGTCTTGCGCTGCCATGCCTGTTTTACTTACCCATAATGCTGAATGCATTTTTTACTCCTTGCGGGGCGAGACTTAGCTCGCCGCCATTAATTTGTTACCAGCTTTTGCTAAAGTTTCCGCCGTTTTCATCATGCGAACTTGCATTTCAAAGTTGCGCGTCAGCGACATCACACTAACCAATTCATCAATAGCAGATACGTTACTGCCCTCAATGTGCTCAGGAGAGAGTTGCACGGTTTCATCTGCCGCGAATGGCACGCCATCTACGCTGTGCAGCAAGCTATCGCTCTCTTTTTGCAGTTGATTAATTTCCGGTTTAACCAACTTCAAAGTGCCTGCCACAATTTCTGCGCCGCCACCTGGTGGGATCACTGAGACTTGACCACGCTCGCTGATTTCAATCTTTTGATAATCCGGCACAACCAAAGGACCATTGTCACCGAGGACAGGGAACCCATTGATTGTTAGAGCGCCAAAAGTATCGACCTGAATATTGCCTGCACGGGTGTAAGCTTCGTTACCCGCTGGGGTTTCTACAGAGAGATACCCCTCACCCATAACCGCAACGTCCAACGGACGTCCTGTTTTCACAATATCGCCAGCGTCGAAACGTGTTGAGGCAGAGTTGGTCACAACCATAGTGCGACCATCAAAACCTGGGCCTTGCATCTCTACACTACGCACACGCTCCATATCCGCTCGAAAACCCGCAGTATCAGCATTTGATAAGTTGTTTGAACGAACGTGCTGCGCTTTAAGAACTCGGCTGGCACCCGACGTTGCCGTAAATAACAAACTATCCATGCAAAACTCCCATTACACCGCGTTAAACAAAGCTTGAGTAAGCTTGTCGCTGGTAGAAATTGTCTTTGCGTTTGCTTGGTAGTTGCGTTGTGCAGTCATTAGAGCAACAAGCTCGCTGGTTAAGTCAACGTTAGAACCTTCTAATGCACCCGGAGTTAGGTCACCCATCGTACCTGAACCCGGAACACCCATAATTGGAGCACCTGAGCTAAAGCTTTGAGTCCATGATGTTCCACTCACTTTCGCTAAGCCTTGTGTGTTTGCAAAATCAGCAAGAACAACCTGACCTTGTAGCTGTGATTGGCCGTTAGTGTAAGTCGCGTAAACCATGCCGTTACCTTCAACGCGTACACCTGCAAGTTCACCTGATGTGTAACCGTTAGGACTATTAGTACTTACGCCAAAAGCTGCACCAAATTGCGTGCTGCCTTTCAGGTTAATGTCTACACTCATCGCGTTCGCGCCTGCTGCAGGGAATGAAACATTAAACGGCGCAGTTGGTGTTGAAAGCGAGCCATCTTTACCAAACGTTACAGGCACAGTTGCTACTGGCGTCGTACCGCCATCTACTTGAACGTTCACTTCCCACGAGTTAGAAGCAGTCTTAGTAAAGTACTGAGTTACCGTGTGCGAGTTACCCAATGAGTCGTAGACTTTTGTTGTGTAAGACGAGTTAAATGAGCTTGGATCTTTTGGATTGAATGGCGTTACGGCTTTATCAATAACAGACGCGCTTGCGTCGAAGTTCGCAACAAAATCTAAGCTGTCTGTTGCTTTAGCATTCAGTGAGGAAGTCGATACCTGAATATTACCCACAGAACCTGTCATTAGGTTGTTGTTGCTATCGACACTGTAACCTTGAAGCTTTGCACCGCTGTTAGCCGTAACAAAGTTGTTCTTATCCGTTGAGAACACACCTGAACGTGTGTACAACATTTGACCCATATTATCTTTAGTAACAAAAAAGCCACCGCCATTAATAGCTAGGTCCATCGCACGGCCAGTTCCTGTGATACTGCCGTCTTTGTCGAAGTTCTGTGAAATTGACGCGACTTCCACACCACCAGGTTGCATGCCGTTGTATACAGCGGAGAATTCTGTGCGGCCACCTTTAAAACCATACGTTGATGCGTTGGCAATGTTGTGGCTGATTGTGTTTAGCTCTGTGTTGGTCGCGTCCAGACCACTTAGTGCGATGTTAAAACTCATAAATAGACCTCTGATTTCCGTATTTGGTTAAGCACCAAACTGAGTGATTTGATAGAAAGGAACGTTGCCAACGCCATGGACATTGACTAATGCTGCGCCACCGGTATTAGGAATGCGCACTTGCTCAACAGTGCCTGCCATCAGCACATTTGGACTTGCTTGCCCTTCTTGCACTTCTACGGCCACTGAGTATTTGCCTGGTTTAAGACCAAGTTCTTCAGGATTAATTGAAAAGTCGACGTCACCTTTACCGTGAGCACCTAGTGGCACTTTAGTTGATTGTCCAAATTCATCTTTAACAACTAACGTGACTTGGTTTGAGCTATGAGCGAGTTCGATTTTTCCGTTTTGTACGTCTTCACCAAGCTGAAATTCATCCGCGTTGACGTAAACCGTTTGCCCAACAAGGCCCGCTGTTGACAGCACTTGCATGTTGTCCAGTAACACCATGCTCTGTTGCATTGTCTTAGACATATTCTCGGTACTTTGTACCTGCGAGAACTGAGCCAATTGACCAACGTATTCCGTACCATCAAGGGGATTAAGTGGGTCTTGGTTTTGAATTTGAGCCACCATCAAAGAAATAAACTCATTCTCCAATGAAGAAGCACTGTTCATGTCTTTAGGGTTTGGTGAGATACCGTTGCTGTCTTTTGCTTTTGTATTTACTGGAGCGTCAGACGATAAAGGGGTGTATTGTGCAATACTCATTAGCTACCCTGCCCTAATCTAAGCAGACCTTGCTGCATACTTTTTACATTGGCTAATACTTCAACATTCGTTTCGAAGCTGCGTGTTGCGGACATCATGTCTGCCATTTCAGCAACTACATCAATATCTGGGTAAAACACATAGCCTTCATCATTAGCCAGTGGGTTGTTCGGCTCAAAACGCTTCTCTGCATCTCCAGCATTTTTAACAACGTCAACAATGCGAACTTCTGCATTGGGATAAGCTCCATTTTCTGTTGTCATTTGCGTTTTTTGGTACACAGTCGCAAATACTGGCTTAAGCGCTTTATAAGCATCTTCTGGATTTGCAGATACTGCATCTGCGTTTGCTAAGTTACTGGCTACCGTATTAAGACGCACAGTTTGTGCTGTCATCGCGGAACCAGTGATCGAGTAAATATCAGTGAATGACATAATTAACGTCCCTCAATCGCTTTCGCTAAGCCATTAAATTTCATGTTGAGAAACGTCAGGCTAGTTTGAAAGTCCATGTTGTTTTGCGTGAATTTTGCTTGTTCAACACCAAGCTCTACGGTGTTGCCATTTTTGCTATTCTGGTAAGGCACCGAGTATTGGGCCTGAACCTGGAACTTTGGCACCGGTTTGTTCACACCACCTGCCGTTACTTGGTTCATTACGGTGGTGAAACTTAGGTCTTTCGCCAAATACCCAGGGGTGTCAACATTTGCTAGGTTACTGGCGAGGACTTTGGTACGCTGAACGCGAAAATTAAGTGCCTCTGGATGTACTCCTAAAGCATTTTCAAATGTGATCGCCATGCATCTTCCTTACAGTTGGCTCGAATACGCCAACATACAAACAAGATACGTGCCATAAAAAATAGCTATATATATCAATGATTTACAAACAAGGATGGAAGCCAAACTTCCGGCTCTCGGAAAGCATTAAAAACAAGAGGAAAGTGTCCACTTCCTCAACAATAATGCTGACGTTACTCGCTTTGACATCAGAACAAGCATTCGCCAACACCAATGACAAAACCCTAAGCGTTGAAGAGATAAGGTCCGTTGTAGCAACGGATTTCGAACAAGAGGTGGATCGCGTAGCGCTCTCCAATCAGTGGGGGGAGTACAAACTAGACTTCGACATGTGGGTGCCCGGTTCCGCCAATCACTTGCCAGAATGTGAATCTCCTTTAGTTATCACAGGTCGTGACAACAACACGTTGCCAGTCGGTAACCTCAAGCGCTCAGTCAGCTGCGACAATATCGCATCACCATGGCGAATTAACGTTACGATAAAGTCTTCGCTGACTCTGCCTGTTTTGGTCGCGACAACCACGGTTGGCCGAAATGAAGTCGTAACGGCTAAACACATAAAGCTTGAAACCCGAACCATCTCTCGCCAAGACGATTTTTATACTCGCCCCGAGCAAGCAGTAGGCTTAGAAACCTCTCGTCGTTTGCGGGCTGGACAAGTGGTTAATCCATCCAATTTGTCGGCCCCACCTCTAATCGAGAAAGGCAATGAAGTCATAGTCATTGCGAGCAAAAATGGATTTAGTGCCAGCACAAAAGGAGTCGCCTTAGAAGATGGAGCGAAAGGGCAACAAATTGACGTGGAAAACCCAAGTTCGGGCAAGGTCATAAGAGCAGTCGTAACTGGATTAAACCAAGTTCATACTCAATTTTGATTTTTTGACTCGGGGTAACATTTTTTAATTTTGGCTCTCGTCAGTAACACTGAACTTCGAGTACAAAAAAAATATTTAATGTTTATCACATTCTAACCGCCTACTTAATTTAGAACATGATGATGAGGACCACAGCATGAAAATCGACAAAGTCGCGGGCGGTCATGTCCCACAAACAAAATTACAGCAAGCAAGCAAACAGCCTGTCGACGTCGTCGAACAGAGCAAAGTACACGAGCCTGCATTTCAAGCGAATACCGTAGCGATAGATCGCGCTCAAGCTGAAATGGCATCACTACCTGATGTTGATATGGAAAAAGTAGAACAAGTACGCAACGCATTAGCGCGTGGTGAACTTAGCCTAGATACAAAAGTGCTATCCAAGGCAATCATGCAGTTCCATACAGGTCACGAGTAATAAAACGCTAGGAAGACATCATGGCAAGCGCAGTATCGCAGCGAATTCAACAATTTGTTCGCTCTATATCTGAGGATATTAAGCTTTATCAACAACTGCTTCCTTTGCTGCAGCAGCAAAAGGTATTGTACTTAAAGTTTGATGGAGAGGCACTGAACGACAATGTTCAGAAACAAATGCCGATACTCAATAAACTCAGCCGCTCCGCCAATGACAGAAGCCAGTGTATGCGAGCGCTGGGGTTAGCGTGTAATGACGCCAGCGTAAAACGAATTTTCAATGCTTTGCCTGCCCAAATAGGTATGCAAGCTAGAAAACAATGGGCGCTATTGGAAACGTTGGTAAGTCAGTGCCAACAATACAATCAGAGCAATGGCCACAGCTCTGCGGCGTTCCATGAGTTGGTCAGTCAACTCAAACAACCTGTGCAACACACTTATGAAGATAAATCGTTCTAAACGATGTTCGTCTTGCCTACAGATTCAGTCGCCATCTCGGCTGAGTACTGTAGGCCTTTTTATTTTTATTGCCTTTCTGTCCTACCTTCCATTCACATGCCAGGCAAAACCAAATGCTGTCGATATTCAAACGCAGTATCAAGTATTAGCCCCATACAAGCCACAAATTGCCAAGCGTCTCGATTCATCCAAACCGGTAATTAACCACATTTTCAAACAGCTTCAAAACCACTCATTACCAAATAGCCTAGCCTTAGTGCCAATGTTAGAGTCTTCTTACAATCCCAAAGCCGTTTCTCATGCTAACGCCGCCGGACTTTGGCAATTGATACCAACCACAGCGAAACGATTCGGATTAACGATAAATACAAAACAAGACGATCGCTTTGACACAGAAGCCAGCACAACGGCCGCGCTCAAGTACCTGGCGTTTTTATACAACAAATTCGATCAAAATATGGCTCTCACTTTAGCTGCATACAATGCCGGAGAAGGACGTGTTGCACGTGCTATTCAGCGAGCAGGAAGTCGAGATTTCCAACAACTCACGCTGCCTAACGAGACTCGCCAATATGTCAGCCGCTTCTATGCATTGGAAAAGTTGATAGATATCGGTCAGTTACAATCCTCATCATTTCAACCTTTACTCTTATTTGCTCCAGACGCTCCTATGATTTCACAACCGCTGGTCGACTTTAGCCGACTGCCTCCGCTAGTTAATTTGTGATAAAAGCTACGACAGAGCTCAATGTCAGAGAAACGTAAAATCACAAGATCCTGTTCGGCGGATTTGAAAACTCGTGATCTCTATGCAAACGTGTGCAAAAAAGTTGAGGTAAGGTATCTCAAAGATAAGAAAGAGTAGTGGTTTACTAAAAAGCGCCCCAATTACGCTTGGCAATTGGGTAGATATGCGTCACATTGTGTTTGCAAAAAACATGAAAACCAATGGTCAGACCTAATAATTATTTACACACTAAATGTAAAACAGCTATTGTTTTCATAGTTCGAAACAAATCTAACATATCAAGATGACGCTTCGCTTGCGCGTCTGGAATAAGTCCGGGTTCCGGGGGGGAGTCCGGACTTTTTTATTGCTCTAAAATCTTTGCCCACAATAGAGCCAACAGAAGCTAAGTCGTAATGCTGCAAACTAGCTGTTTATAGTAATTCTTTAGAAATCAACTGAAGTAAAAACGTTTCGCGCTCAATGCTCATGCCTTTTTTCGGGCTTTCTGCCATCGTTTTTTCATTGTGTGCAATTGCTTCGTGTATGTTCATCCATACCGGGCGCATTCCATTTTTAACTTCGTAATCTTCATACGCCGTTTCGCCTAGCTCACGTTCGATTTTACATGTATAACAATACGACACCATGTGCATCACGTCAGCGTCATCCTTGTACCACGGACGAAACTCCTCAAAGATTCCGAAAGGCTTAATACCATGTATATTTTGGGCGCCCGTTTCTTCCTCTAATTCACGGACTAATCCAGCAATGACATCTTCACCATCATCAATACCACCGCCTGGTAGCGTGTAGTCATGGTAACGTTCTGTATAGAGCAACAGCACATCTTCACCATCAAGTACAATGGCTCGCGCTGCATTGCGCTGAAAAACAATTTTGTCATCCAAATGCTCTATGTCTGGATGAACGGTCGATTTTAAATGTCTCATCGAAAATACCACGGTCAATGTTTTGTGCGCATATTACCGAATTTCACACTTTAAATCATTGTTGTAGGCCAAGTACGTTCGAGCGCTTGTCAGGAAGTGATTGATATGACCTTCACAACAATACGCCAAGAACAGAAGTGTGACGTGCTAATCAGCAATAAATGAGAATATCTAAATTCTTATACGTCCCTCTTACTTTTAACATCGATAAGACAATAATCTCTTAAAGTTGCCTATAATCAATACAATACTCGCCCACCCCATGCGGAGATAAAGAATGAAAAAGACAAATTTAATGATGGCTATGGCTGCAACATTGGTATTGGCTGGTTGTTCAACTTACGAGGGAGCGACCCGATCAACTGAGTATACCTCCGTTGCAAATCCCGCAGCCGTATACTGTGTTCAGCAAGGTGGTGAGCTGGATACCGTGTCGGAAAACGGCGAACGTGTCACTTACTGTGTGCTGTCGGACAATGAACGCGTCGAGCAATGGGAATACTATCGCGAGAATCACAAAGAAAATGAGGGTGACAACTACTAATTATTTTTATCGATACGTCACCTTCCCTCTATCACCTAGGAGCCTTTGGGCTCCTTTTTATTTGATTTATCAAAGTGTTCTTACGTTGTTTTTACATATCTCTGACTTTACCGCACATCGACCCTATATCGAACAGTGTTCTATTCTTGACATTCCCCTGACATAACTTTCCACTTGGACAATAAAATTCCAAACACAGATCACACTAATTCACATTTCTTCCACATTTTCTGGGACAGGTGAGCAAGATGAAAACACAAATAGTAAAAGAAGCCGAGTCAGCCCCAAGCAACGTTGTTACTGAAAAATCAAAGCGCATTATTTATAAATCGAGTTTAAACGCCTTGATGATTGTCGCTATAAGTATTCTCGTTAACCTTAGTCTTCGTCTTGATTATGTCGTGTTGGGATCAAGCCTTGGCGAGCTTTCCGTTACAGAAACGCTCCAGCTTGTGATGCTTGCTATTGCATCATGGTCGTTTTTCAGCTTATCGAAACAACAGCCTCAGCTAAAGCATGCGGCTATTTTGATTGCAGGATTTTTTGCAGTACTGATTATTCGCGAAACGGACTATTGGACAGACATGATTCATCATGGCTCTTGGGTTTTCCCAGCACTTGCTGTCACCGCACTGGCTTGCGCCAAAGCTTACCAAGGTGGTAAAGGTACCATGAACGAAATGGCGACCATTTTAACGGTGCCACATATGAAGCTATTAGTTGGTGCTGTAATGCTATTATTAGTCTTCTCTCGTTTGTATGGTATGGGTAGTTTTTGGCAACAAGTGATGGACGAAAATTACATCCGTGATGTTAAAAATATCTCAGAAGAAGGTATAGAACTGCTTTGCTACTGTTTGATCGCATTAAGCGCCGTCCGCACAAAACGCGAGCTTAATGAATAGACTCTGGGTCAAAGCGACGGTTCAATGCCGTCAGTATCGGATGGAAGATACTTAATGCCTTTTCCGCAGCACCTACAGATTCATCCAAGGCCGTCATTTCGACGGCCTTTTTCATTTCTTCAATATGTTGCAAAGCCTCTTTATCGAGCGGTAAAGAGAGCAATTTGTGAATAGTATCTCTTGCGATCATAAGTGGCTTTTTTCGGACAATTGATAAATCTCGGAAAAATACGCCATGCTTGACCCCTTCTAAATAAACTCGGTAGGTTGTGAGTTCATCGAGTAGCAAGAATGTGTCCGCCATAAGCCCTTTATGTGGGTATGGCACGCTAATATGTTTGCTGATATCCAGTGGAATATTGAGGGTCACCCCCATGGATTCGCAATCGGATTTAAGTACTCGTAATAAGCCTTGCTCATCCATCAAATTCTGGATATCAATGATTCGTTCGAGGTGGTAGTCATTAGACAGCAAGATAACCTCAACCGGATGCCCCAACCATAACTCGAACAACCCACTTTTGCACAAAACTTGGGAAACATAACGCATGTTTTGAAACGTGTTCAACGACTCCGTTTCTAAGAGTATATGACGTTCAGGGAACGGATTCACAGAGTCTGCGTTTAGGGTTCTAAAATACGCGTACATCGCCTCTGCTTCAGAAACACTTTGTCCTTGCGTTACTCCGCCACAAAAAACAATCACCGTTCGCTCTATCGGTAGTGATGCAGTCCTACAAGACAAAGCTTCGACTCTGGTTATGCCCTCAGAGGTCAACCTGTTATTGACGAGGCGTTTACCTAAAACGATGACGATGTTGTCTAACTTCATTTTAAAATCTCGCGCTTAGTTGGCAGTGTTACAAAAATCTTCTTTCACTCCCGACCCACAAGCTTTAACATCTAGTTAACAACACTGTTCTAGAGACCTTTATAAAGGTTCACTGCTAAAGGAAGTCAATTATGCTGTCGATTTTCGATATATTTAAAATTGGTGTCGGGCCATCCAGCTCCCACACTAATGGTCCTATGCTTGCCGGATTCCATTTCACTCAGCTAGTTAGCGACTCTATGGCGAAAGTGCATCGGGTGCAAGTGGACCTTTATGGCTCATTGTCACTGACAGGTCGAGGGCACCATACAGACCGAGCCACGGTCCTTGGTTTGATGGGAAATAAACCTGATACCATCAAAATGAGCAGTGCCAAAAGTGCGCTACAAAATACCATAGACAATAATACGCTCATGCTCGCCGGTACACACCAGATTGAGTTTAGCTACGACCATGACATCGTCTTTCATAGCGACAACCTTCCCCTGCATGAAAATGGTATGACGATTACGGCATTAGACGCAGCTGGAGATCAAGTAGCGTTTGAAATTTATTACTCCATTGGGGGCGGATTCATCGCCACCGCCGACGAACTAGAGAACGGCACGCAACAAAATGAGGTCGCAGTACCATTTCCGTTTACATCCGCAGATGAGATGCTGGAAAAAGCCGAGACGAACGGTTTCAGCTTGGGAGGCATGATCCTCCAAAACGAACTCGCATTTCGCTCAGACGAAGAAATTAACCAAAGAGCAGAGCAAATTTGGAAAGTGATGTCGCTATGCATGCAACGTGGCTTCGATACGGAAGGGATTTTGGAAGGTGGTCTAAATGTCACTCGTCGAGCACCAAACCTTTTGAAAAAGCTCGAAGCCAACGCTGCAGTTGAAAACGATCCGATGGAGATCATGGATTGGATCAATCTCTTTGCCTTTGCGGTTAGTGAAGAAAATGCAGCAGGAGGGCAAGTCGTCACTTCTCCAACGAATGGTGCAGCAGGGGTGATTCCGGCGGTATTGATGTACTACCATCGCTTCATCAAAGAGCTCGATGTTAAACAGCTAAAAGACTTTCTCGCAGTCGCCGGCGCTATCGGCATCTTATATAAAACTAACGCGTCAATTTCTGGTGCAGAAGTGGGGTGTCAGGGAGAAGTTGGGGTTTCTTCATCCATGGCTGCCGCTGGCTTAACAGCGCTAAGAGGGGGCAGTAACGAGCAGATTTGTATTGCTGCGGAAATTGCGATGGAGCATTCATTGGGTATGACTTGTGACCCGATTGGCGGCTTGGTTCAAGTACCTTGTATTGAAAGAAATGCCATGGGAGCAATGAAAGCGATTAATGCATCGCGTATGGCATTAAAGCGCACAAGTAAATGTTTAATTTCTTTAGATAAAGTTATCGAAACCATGTATCAGACTGGTAAAGATATGAATAAAAAATACCGTGAAACCTCTTTGGGGGGCTTAGCTGTAATTCATATGGCACCGCCATGCGAATAATGGCAGGTGGTCATTGCGCTTAGCTTCTCACCATACGCTTATCTGGTAATTATGATCTGATGATATTACATATAGAAATGCCGCGTTCTTCGCGGCATTTTCTTAACAAGAAACTATTCGATTAATCACGTCGACCACGAAGTTCAATTTTTTGAGTTGCAGCATCCGAATGGATTGTTACACCGCCATAGGCCATTTCATTGCGACCCTTCAGCGTCAATTGAGAATCTGCACGCTCTACGTCAACCTGATTTTTCGTTGCCATCGTCATATCAATCGTGCCCGTGTATGACCCATCGCCAGCAAATGCTACGTTTGTTGAGCAAACCATCAAAACAAGTGCGATTAGTTTTTTCATACATCACCTCTATTATCGTTCTTACTTTCTTTCGGTGGAAAAACTGTAACAACAGAAACGCGCTCATACGAGGAAAGCCATTATTTACCAAATGGAAATCCATGCTAATAAACTGATGTAACCAAGAATAACTTATCGTTACCTTCAATAAATCAGGGATAAGGCAGCAACTTAAATTGACCGAGCGTTGTCTTTTCTTAAGAAATTCAGCGATATGATTTGTCGACAAAAGCCAAGCGAGACAATGTATGAGCGTTAATCTGGATATTCAAAATATTTTGGTATTAAAACGGATGTATGAGTTACGTAACGTCCGGTTAGTCGCAGAATCACTCGGTAAAACGTCAGGAGCAATCAGCAAAAATCTGACAAAGATGAAAACTCAGCTCAATGATCCGCTATTCGTTCAGACCAAAAATGGCTTTGAACCAACAGCTTTTGTGGAAGCGAACATTGCGCATTTTGAGCAAATAATCAACAGTATTGATTCCATCAAACCACAGCATTTTTCACCAGCTCATTTTGACGGCTCAATCACTATTTATGCCAACACATTGTTTTGGGAGTACTTCGGTGACAAGTTTTACTTGGAGTTACTAAAGCACGCTCCAGAAGCAAAATTCTCATGTTTGCGCTGGGGTAGCGAAGCAAAAAAACGATTAATTGACGGTGAAAACGCCATTGCGATTCATTACTTTGATGAAGATCTGCCACAGTCAATTGTTCAGACCGAACTGGGGCGAGGAAAAGCGGTATTTTTTGTTCGACAAGATCATCCCGCTCAAAACTCCCAAGAGCTAGAAGAATACCCTTTTATACTTTTTAAAACGCCGGGATGGAACGACTACCGATACCCTGTGTTGGAAAGGCTCAAACATATGGGTTTTAGAACCACACCTAAAGTGGAAATTGAGCACCCAGCGATGATTCAAAAAGTGCTTCTGCAAACGAATCATTTTGGCATAACGATGAGTGGACATGTTCCTAAGGGTTGCCGAAGTATCGCGCTTCCTGCTGGGCTAGAGCTTGATGTTCGCTACGTGATGAGCTGTCGTCGCTCTCAACAGCAAGCTCCGGTAAATCAGTGGTTATTAGATGTAATTAAGCATGTCGCTCAGTCCTAGACTGATGACTTGCTACTGCTAATAATAGCCAAACCACACATGCGCTCTACTCACTCGCTGAACGAACATTAAAGACTCTGTATTAACCATTGAGCAAAGGTGTTTACGTGTGATTTTTCGGATGCTCGAACCATCATATAATGTGCACCAGAACTTGGCATATTCCAATTTCCAGCCTGGACTAATACGCCCTGTTGCAGCTCATCCTCAACAAGAAAGTCTCTTACCAGCAACATGCCAAGTTGATTCATCGCAGCATGAATCGCAAGCAATGAGTGTTCAAACTCGGCGACGACTTTGCTCACCTTCCCTTGATAACCTTGGTGCGTAAGCCACTCTTGCCAAGATTCATGATAACCGCCAGTACAAATTTTAGGCGCTTTAGCTAACTGCAAGAGGTCATTTATCGGGTTTAAATGCATAAAGCCGGGGCTTGCGACAACGATCCAGTTTTCTTGGGTTAATCGTATGGCTTCTTGCTCTTGCCAATCTCCATCTCCGTTAATAATTTCGATATCCGCAATCGCACTGGCGCTTGGAACTGTATTAGCAGTAGTCGAGATTTTAAAGGAGATGTCTGGGAATTGTCGCTGAAAATCAGCCAATCTTGGCATTAACCACTGAGAGCAAAAGCTGTGAGCGACATGTAAGTTAACTTGCGTATTCTTGGGACGAGTAAATAAATGCTGCGTCGTGGTCGATAATGTTTGAAGCACATGATTAACCACAGGCCAGTATTCTTGTGCGGAGCAGGTCAGCGTAAGGTGCGTGCCCTTGCGCTCGAATAACGTCGCATTGAGCTGTGACTCTAGCGATTTCACCTGCTGGCTTACGGCCGCACGAGTCACATTTAGCTCCTCTGCGGCTTTTGTAAAACTCTGTAGTCGCGCCGTGGCTTCAAAAGCTCGGAGCAAATTGAGCGGCGGTAAACTTTGCATATCATTCTCCCAGACATTTAGCTGTCATGCTATGAACTGGTGATGACAAATTGATGAAGGTGTTGAGTTTACGTATGTTGAGCATATGTCAAAGCGTCCCGATATAACTATGTTTCTATACAACTACTTAGTTTGTTAAGCGGGATCAAAAAAGCCAGCGTGATACACGCTGGCTTTTGGAACTTTATCTTAAGCAGGAATTATTCTGCTTTTTCAGTTGTTTGGTATTCAAACGCAGGAACAACCACTTCAACACGACGGTTCATTTGACGACCTTGACGTGTCTCGTTGCTTGCTACTGGGTTAGCTTCACCCATGCCTTTCACTGTCATACGCTCAGCCGCAATACCTTTTGCTTGGAACTCGTCAGCAACGGCTTTCGCACGTTTTTCTGTGAGTTGCTTGTTGTAAGCAGCAGAACCTGTCGTATCGCTGTAACCCGTGATCTCAACTTGAGCTTGTGGGTAAGTATTCATCAAATCAACGGTACCAGAAAGGTTCGACGCGTCTTTCACTTCTGCACTTTCTAAGTCGAATTGTACTGTCGCTGTTGTTTGAGCAGGGTAAACGTGATCTACAATGCGTGTTGCAGGACGTGCTTCTACCACCTCTTCAACGGCTTTTTCTTGAACGACTGGCTCAGAACCAAACTTGTAGTTGAAACCGATACCGAAGAAATCTGAATCCATGTCTTCAATTACATCATCAGACATATCTTGGTAGCGTTGGTATTCAGCACGTAGGCTCCAGTTGTAGTTGATTTGGTATTCAGCACCCAGAGAGCCAGTTGGTACGAAATCTTTCTCGTCACCAGCCATCATGTATGCAGCACCAACTTTCGCGAATAGATTCCAAGAATCCGTTAGCGGTAGGTTAAATTTAGGAGCAAGCGTCAACGCCCAAAGATCACCATCAACGGTGTTTAGGCCAGGCTTTTTGAAGTTTGCAGTGAAGTCACCAAGGTAATCAACACCATACTCTGCTGCAACGTACTTGTTGAAGCTGTAGCCTAAGTGCATAGATGCTGCAAAACTGTCGTCGTCACAAGGTTCGTTTAGGTAACACGCATCGTTTAGAGAGTTGTAACCTATTTTACCGCCCATGTAAGTGTCAGCAAGTGCAACGTTTGAGATCACACCACCAGCAAGTACAGTAGCCACTGCTATAGCGATTTTTTTCATTATTCTTTTCCTTTTTCTTGTACACAAAGCAACACATCGCGGCAGCATACTGCCGTAAAATATGAAGCCGTAACTTTCTCTTTTCTTCGAATAGAAATAGCTAAATAGCGTAGGAAAGAATCAAAAATGATATTCAAACGCCAATGACGTAAAACGGAAAAAGGTAACCTCAAGACCATCTATTCATGAGCTTCATCCGCATACCCAACCGAAAAATAAAGTTCGTTGCGTTGGTTTAGCCATAGTCAATTCGTTGCGGAGAATATCACAAAGAAGCCAACTTTCTGTGACGCAAATCACCATAAAAAGCCACTTTCTCAAATTTAAGAATCATCATTTAAGCTTGTGAATGGCAACAAATTTTTACAGGGGAGCGTGGATATGGAGAGCACAAAAAAACAGCTCATTTAAAATGAGCTGTTTTCGAAATAATGAAAAAGCGTTAACTCGTCGCGCTAAATTTTATCCGCTACGGTTAACGTTGCAGCTAATACATCTTGTCCAAACAAGACACTACGCTCAGGAGACCAACCGTAAAGTGGATCAGGGTGATTGTTGTTATCTTTAAATGGCATTTCGATTGTGTAAGACAAGCATTTGAACTGCTCTGCAACCCAATTTGAACCCACAGTCAAATTCGCTTTACCAGGCTCATCTTTATCGTAACCAATCTCATCTTGGAACTCTGGCGTAATAGTCAATAACGCTTGCTTAAATGATGCCTCTAAAGCGGCAAGATTTTCATCGTAAGAAGGAATACCTTCTGAGCCAGCGACGAAGTTATACGGAATCGCTTCATCGCCATGGATATCTAAAAACATGTCAACACCCGTTTCCAGCATGCGCTGACGCACAAGGTAGACTTCTGGGCTCTTTTCCATTGATGGCGTTTGCCATTCACGATTTAGGTTTACACCTACTGCGTTGGTACGCAAGTGACCGCGAATACCACCGTCTGGGTTCATATTTGGTACGACGTAAAGCACCGCTTTTTCAAGCAATGCACGCGCAACCGTGTCGTTTTCATCTAACAGACGTTGGATCATACCTTCCATGAACCATTCCGCCATTGTCTCACCTGGGTGCTGACGTGCAATCATCCAGATTTTCTTTTTGCCTTCTTCTGGCTCACCGAAAGTAAGCAAGCTCATGTCATTGCCATCTAGCGTATGACCAAGCGTCTCTAGTTGGCAGTGGTGCGCGCTTTGTGCCATGTGTAACAAGTCTAAATGACGATCGTACGTGTATGGCGCAAAGTACGCGAAGTAAATTGAGCTGCGCTCAGGGATTACAGTGAAAGTCAGCGTGTCGCCATCGAACTCTGCCGGTAGTCGGAACCATTCTTCACGATCGTAAGACGCAACCACATCGTAACCTTGCCATCCTTCTGGATAAGCCGATTTAGCCAAATCAAGCAATTTGATGGTGTGTGATTGCTCGACTTCTGTCTCAAGACGGAAGTGGAACCACTGGTAGAATTCCGACATATTGTCGTTAGGAATTTTGAGTTGGATGTCGTTTTTGTCGTCCGCTTTCACTACGTGAATGCTGCCGCTATCGAAGTTGCTGAATACTTTCATTTTATGACTCACCTTTTAAATCTGAGCTTGAAAGACAGAGGCTAACACAAGGCTTCATCGCGCCCCAATGACTTTCACTGCAAACTGTCTCGTTTGTGGCTAAAGTCTTCAGTTTAGTCAAGCTTATCCGCTTTGCCTGCTGGTCCTGCAAGTTTTGCTAGCCACTTATCCCAGATAAACGGCGTTTTCTCGTTATCTTCTGCTTCCTCTTTTCGACGTACCGCGTTGCGCACTATCATAGCCCCGGTCCAGCGAAGCGGTTCTGGTGGGAAACACCCCAACGGTCCTTTGGCTAAACCACTGTTCGTCCACTCGTTATCGATTCCCAATATCAATGAAGATAGGATCTTTCCGCCCATGCGAGTCTGCGCTACACCATTGCCTGAATAACCAAATCCGTAAAAGATATTGCTCTGTTTATCTAGCTCGCCGAAAAAAGGGAAACCAGTAGCAGAACGATCAGAGCCCCCCGTCCATGAATAAGCAAACTCCTCGCCTCTCAAACGAGGAAACAACTTATCGAACGACTTACGCAGTAGACCTTGGTAGCGTGTTGGCTTGTTAAACATTACGTCAACTTGGTTATCGAAAGAAAACTGATTGCCGCCTTTCCCCAACATCAAACGGCCATCTGGCGTATCTCGGTAATAGTGCACAAAAATACGAGAATCCAACACACTAGAACCTACCTGCCAACCAGATTGAGGTAGTGCGTCACCAAGCGGCTTGGTGATCACCATGTCGGAAGAGACCACCACGATACTGTTTTTAAACTGTTTAAACTGCTCCACCATCCATGCGTTCAATGCCAACACCACCTGCTGCGCTTGAACATTTCCTTTAGGTGTACAGACAGTGGCAGGTTTTCCATAATCTAAACGCGTCATCGGCGTATTCTCATAGATTTCAACACCCAACTCCATTGCGACGCGTCTTAATCCTCTCGCCAATAAAGCAGGTTGAACGCTGGCTGCAACTGGAGAGTGAAAGCCTTCTATATTGCGCGGCGATCCCGCATTGGCACGCAGTTCCTCCACCGAGCAACGACGCCAACTGTTCACTTCTAATCGCTTTAACTCGTCCACAACTGGCTGCATTCCCCCAGTTTGAGCCGGATTGGTTGCAGTGTAATAAACCCCTTTTAACGATAATTGCGCATCGATGTTGTGCTGCTGACAAAAGTCGTCAATCTCTAGCACTGCTTGTTCCGACTCTTTTACTAACCAAGCAGCATGTTCTTCACCGAATAACCGTTTCAATGTCGGGAACTTGGTAGACCAAGTCAGCATACAACCGCCGTTTGCGCCCGATGCACCACTGCCACATAAGCCCTTTTCGATAACAACCACCTGTTTTGCCGGAGATTGCTGCTTAATCATAATCGCGGTCCAAAGTCCGGTGTATCCGCCACCAACAATCGCAACGTCAGTATTAATGTTCTGCTGTAACGGTTGTGGCGTTTCTGGTTGCTCAGCTTCAATTGCCTGCTTGAACCAATATGAATGATGTGTCATCGGGTATCCTCGTTAGTGCGTTACATCCATTTCCGCAAACACTTTACAAACGATGATGACAATCAACGAGCAAGAAAATCTAACGCTGAGCGATAGAAAATGTTGCACTGAGAGTGTGAAAATTTTCGCTTTCGACAAAAACAAAATGGGGAGCTCGTGGCTCCCCAAAACAAACAGCAAAAAATATTAGTGGTAAACAATTCAAGTCCGTCTTACTGGTTAGTATTTACCGGTATCACGCATGCGGTACTCGTATTGAACATTGAGAATAGGCTGGTAAACAACTTGCCCGTCACTTTGCAAGAACTCATTTACCATGACTTTTGAGTCAGTGATAGAAAACGATTGGCGATCAACATACGTTGTAAGGCTCGTAAACTCATCACGGAGTTGTCCAGATGATTTATTTTGGTAGCTTTGGATCATGTCTCGGCCCATTTCATAAGCCGCTTGTTTGCTATCCATTACGTCGCCATGGATAGTTTCGGTATCGTTTGTCCACTGATAACCACTAGCAAGAGCCATAGAAGGTGCAGCAATCAGAGCAATCGTACTTGCTAAAGTTGTTAAGCGTTTCATAAACCTCTCCTTACTTACCTTTACATCGGGCCAAAATTGGCTCGATACTTATAAGGTACGTATAAAGACCTAAAACACGTCAAAACAATTTCAAATAATGTTCAATTTTCGTTCAACTTATTTCACATTAACTTAGCAACTCAACGTCATATTCAGCCGACATTCGCATTTTCTTCATTTTGAACAATGGGTTTCAACCTGACACTTCCTTACCAAACCATACAATACCTAAGGTCAATTTTCTCTTAGAATTCCAGCAAAAGAACAGTGTTCAAAACCTTACAAAAACGTCGGACACAGCAAAAACCACCTCTTTTCAGTCGTGCTTTGCATTCCTCCTTTTCGGGTTCTTCGCTGCTCGTCCGTCGGTTCTTAATTGTCGCTATTGAGCACAAGTTAATCTGGAGTGAAAATGACCGCGAACAAATCCATTTTTTACCATAGCAAATCGATTTACTCAGATGATTATGCTGATGTCTACAAGCCAATTTGGACCTACAGAGCTAAGTTCATCTTACGTGCGCTTTATTACAAACGTGCGTTTAAGCACCTTTCAGACAATATTGAATCGTCATTGTTAGAGTTGCTTTGTACGCGTACACACCGATTCCTAGAAAAACCGTTTCGCCCGTACATCATCAAGAATAACTCCGCCTTTGATCGCTCCAACTTGGTGGTTGATCACTATAAAACGATTTCAGAACTGTTCTCTAAACAAACAATCGAAGAAATCTACACAGACTCGAAAGGCCTAACATTAGCCTCTTTTGAAATTGACGAAATACTGTACTCGGTGAGATTAGTATACGAAGCACGTTATCAAAAAGAAGGCGACATGAGCCTAGTGCTGCACAGCGCTGAAGATGGCAACTTCTACACGCTCTCTTTTACGCTAGGTCACATCGAATCTGGACGCAGTATTATGATTGGCGGCTTACAAGGACCGCGAAGCAGTGAAGAAAACAACGCGAAAATTAAAAAGCTAACCCGTAAGCTTTACGGACAGAGACCAAAAAGCTTGATGGTGAGCTTGCTCACTTTGCTCGCACAAATTTGGGAAGTGAACACGATTCTAGCAGTGAAAACGCAGTCCCATACTTACGCAGCTAAGCGCTACAGCAAAGGGCGAATCAAAACGGATTACGATGCACTCTGGCAAGAATTGGGCGGCACCGAATACAATCGTCATTTTTACTCAATTGATGTAAATGCACCCCGTCGAGATATCGAAGGCATGTCGCGCTCTAAGCGTTCGATGTATCGTCGCCGTTATGAATGGCTAGACAACACCAAGATCACTTTCGAACAAATATTAAAAGGCGAGCAAGCTAAAAGCTAAGGAGAAACGTTCATGCGTTATTCATTCATTACTGCTTTAGTGCTGTCGGCTTTTTCTTTGTCAGCCAATGCAGAAACCAGTGAGCACATCATAGGTACAAACATTGGCTATGGCGATGTGAACTACGATGCTCCGACAAGCAAAGAATCAGGCGACATGTTCTTAGGTGAAATATATTACCGCTACATGCCAACACATAACTTTGGTATCGAAGCAGGTTATAAAGGCGCGTTTGACGGTATCGGCTCGATACTCGTGAGTCCGATTTCAGAAGTCACCGATACGAGCTTTTCTGGCCCACGATTAAGCGGCTATGCGAGCTATCCTCTGGGTTCAGGTTTCGAACTGTACGGCAAGGCAGGTGTCACTCTCTACACTCTCGAATACACTTATAAAGTGAACGGTCAGAGCAAGAACATCGAACACTCAAGTGTCGGAGGGGAAGCCGCTGGCGGTATCGGCTGGAGCTATAAACACTTTGGTTTGAATGCAGAATATGTGTACTCAAAAAACAGCGATTTTGACTCTAGCGGCGTGATGTTTGGTGCGCAACTGCGTTTTTAAACAAGGCTTACAAGTTAATACAAAAGGCAGCGAGAGGCTCATTCGCTGCCTTTTTTCGTGAATATAGGTCAATACGCAAGCGCAAGAATGATCCCCGCCACGATCGAAGTAACGCCAAGCCCTCGGGTGAGATACCATTTCTCTGACAGAAACCAAATCCCCATAAACAGTCCAAACACAATGCTGATTTGCCTTAGTGCCACGACCAAGCTGACGTTGTCTGTCATGGTCATCGCAAACAACACCAAGCCGTAGGTGGATGCCATCATTACCCCTGCCATGCTGGCTGTTTTGCGGATCTGCCACGCTGTCTTAATCTCATCTGGCTTGTCCGTAACTAAGCACCACACAAGGGCAGGAATACCAATAGCCCAAAACTGCACGCCCAAGTAGAAGATTGCACTGTACTGATCATTCAAGATCTCTGATGCTTGTCCTGTAAGTAAACTCAGCGCTTCTTTATCGACCACCGAGTAACCCGTTGTGCCTATTGCGGCAATCAATGCCCAGAACACACCGACATTCAAATAAGAGCCCAACGTCATTTGACGAAAATTCGTCAGTGGCACCAGCATACAACCAAGGGTAATCAGCAAGAACCCAAGCCACTGCTGACTGGATAATTCATGTCCCAATGCCACACTGATTGCGCCGACCATCATCACAGGCAGTGCCCTAGCAATGGGATAAACCACACCCACGTCTGCGTGCTTATAAGCGACAATCAAACCAACCAGATAAACCATTTGTGAAATGCCGCTAATGAACAGCAATCCCCAAAACTCACTCGGTAATGATGTCCAGCCAATGGTTGCCAAATACCAAATCAAATAAGGGGTAAGAATGAAACACGCAGAAAAGCTGGCGGCCATGGTAAACGCGAGCCCTGACCCAGAGTTGCTTTTGCCAAGGATATTCCAACCCGCATGGAGAACAGCAGAGAAAACGACGAGACCAATCGCCAACAAATCCATTTCAATGTTCCTGTCTGAATAAAATAAAGGCCCCGAGATGGAGCCTTAGATAATGAGAAAATCCACTTAACGATTGAGTTCCGCTAGAGATTCAATGCTGATGGCATCGTGTCGCCAATACTCGATATCGCAATCAATCAACTCACCGTGTTGGTTGTAGTTGATGCGCTCCACCACCATCGCTGGCGTGCCGGCTGTCGCGCGCAGTGCTTGAGCCATTTCACCCAACAAAGTGCTGGTTGAAATGCGGTAGCGAATCTTTTGATATGTAACGCCATAATGATCGCGATAAATGTCCGTCAGTGAATTTGATAAATCGTAGTCCAACAGGTTCGGAAACAGCTCTGGACGAATGTAGTTTGTTACGAATACCACAGGTCTGTCTTCGAGGTATCGCACACGGTCGACTCGATACACGTCCGAGAAAGGTTGCAAGTCCAGCAAGCGCGCGGCTTGTTTGTTTGCCAAGGTTCCTTTTGCTGCGACCAACTCCGTTTTTGGCACGCGATTTTGCGCTTTCGCCATGTTCGGGAAGTTAAGTGTTTGGGTTGGGTCGTAACGCAATGGCTCGGGTGAGATAAACCAACCTCGGCGATCTTCGCGATAAATTCGACCTTCCGCTTCTAGCAGTGATAAAGCTTCACGCAGAGTGACGCGTGTAGTATCGAACGACTCCGCTAACTTACGCTCTGCTGGCAGTTTTTGACGCGGCGATAGCATGCCCGCTTCAATCTGTTCAACAATCGAATCTTTAATTTTTACGTATTGCACGAAGTGTCCTTATCTTTTGCGCCAAGCTTGTGTGCGATTCTCTAACAATTTACCCAAAGTCATCTGAACAATCTTCGCAATTGCGGCAGCAATCATGATCATCACCGCCATTGCCGCAGCAGCGCCAGTTTGACCTGCATCGTCCATATTCAGAATCGAGACCGAAGCCGGAATCGTATCGGTTGAGTAAAGGAATACTACCGCAGAAGTGGTGGTCAATGCATTAACAAACAAGTAAGTCGCAATGTCCAAAATCGCAGGTAAACACACAGGTAATGTCACTTTAAAGAACAACTTGTATTGAGGAAGCTTCACCGATGCCGCCGTGGCTTCAATCTCCGATGGCAACTGCTTTAGCGCTGTCAGTGCAGTCATGTGACCCACGGTGTAGTAATGCACTACCGTATTAATCACCAAGAATGCCATGGTGCCATAAAGCACGTTCAAAGGATTGTTTGCATCGTTGAAGTAAAAGATGTAACCCAAGCCAAGAACCATACCCGGAACCGCCATTGGCACCACGCTGAGCATTTGCATAACTTGGCGAATTGGACCAAACGCACGCCCTTTCTCAATGCAGTAAGCACCGACAAAGATAATGGCTGTACCAATAACCGCCGTCCAACCTGCAAGTGTTAGCGAGTTGAAGAATGGGCTCCAACCGTAGGTGCTCATTTCAGCAAAGTTGTAGTTGTTTAGCGTCAGCGCTTTGTTCCAAGGCCAGAACGTAACTAACGAGCCATACACCGCCATGCCAAGCACAGCCAACACTGCGATAGAAATGATGCTGCAGTAAACCAAACAAATGCTGTCGCGCGCTTTGTTAGGTTCTGGCTGATAAGGCACCGAGCGTGTGTCGAATAAGCTCTTTTGTTTTTTCTGTACCCAGCGGTCTGCACCAAATGCCATTACCGCAGGGAATAACAACATAATGCTGGTCACCGCACCCATGGCAAAGTTTTGTTGTCCCACAACTTGTTTGAAGATGTCAGTCGCCAAAACGTTGTAGCTGCCCCCAATCACTTTCGGCACACCAAAGTCCGTGATAACTAGCGTAAAGACGACGATAAGCGTACTGATCAAACCGTATTTCGCCGCAGGTAACGTCACCATAAAGAAAGTTTTGATGGGTGAAGTTTTAAGTGCGCGGGCTGCTTCATACAAACGGGCATCTGAAGTGCGCAGCGAAGTGGTCAAAATCATCAATGCATGAGGAAAGGTCCAGAAAATCAAACCCATCGAGATACCAATCACGCCGTAAACCGAGTTTCCTAACAGCATTTCTTTGGCAATGCCTTGATTACCGAAAAGGAAGATCAAACTGATCGCTGGTAACAGCGAAGGCGCAAGAATTGGCGCAGTGCCTACGATTTGAAACAAGCCTTTAAACGGCATGCATGAACGAGTCAGCGCGTAGGCATAACCAAACGCAAGCACACCCACTACCGAGGTCACTATTACGCCCAAAGTAAAAGTGTTGCCCACCGACACCCACAAGCTTGAAGAGGAAAAGTACGTCGCAAAGTTTGCCAGACCGACAAATTCGCCATTGGCATTTTGCACACTCTTGGTCAACATTGCCCAAAGCGGCATTAAGATGAACAGTACCATCATGGTCGACAAGCCTGCGAGCAAACCAAACAACACAAGGTTGTCGCGGCTAACACGTCCGAGTAGGGATTTTGCTTTGTCTTGTGTGGTCAGGCTATTCATCGTCATTGTCTTCGCATCCATGTTTACACCTACGCTGCTAGCGCTTTATCAACCGAGGGCACGGCGTAACCATGCAGCCCTTCTTCAGCAAACTGGATGTAACGTACATCGCCCGCCTTGATATTGAGTTTTTGAACCGTTTCCACAGGCACATCCACGACGATGGTTTTCGTTGAGCTGTCGTTTTGCAATACGCAATCAATGCGGAAAAACGCCCCCAAAAACTCGGTTGCGGTAACTCGCACTGGTAGAGAGTTGGTGTAGTTTTCAACGAACTTGATGCTTTCAGGACGCACCGCAAGGTCGAAGCGGTCACCGCGTTGGATCTTACGATTAGTCAAGCTTGGCGCTGGCATCAGGGTTTCTGCAATGCGTACCTGCGAATCCGTTGCGGCTGAGGTTTCAATAAAGTTCATGCTGCCGACAAACTCAGCAACAAAGCGTGTGGCTGGTTGTTGGTAGATTTCTTGAGGTGTGCCAACTTGCTCAATCACACCATGGTTCATTACCACGATACGATCCGCCATTGACAGCGCCTCGTCCTGATCGTGCGTAACCATGATGGTGGTGATGCCCAGCTTACGTTGCAGCTTGCAAATCTCATCACGTAAGTGAACACGTACTTTTGCATCCAGCGCTGACAGCGGCTCATCCAATAACAATAAACCCGGAGACAACGCCAATGCACGAGCCAAAGCAACACGCTGTTGTTGACCGCCAGAAAGTTGATTAGGGAATTTCTCGCCAGAGGTTGGAAGACCAATGGTTTCTAGCCAGTAATCCACCTTCTCTAACGCTTCTTTGGTCGACATACCTTGGTTTTTCAAACCCACCGCAATGTTCTCTTGCACAGTTAGGTTCGGAAACAGCGCATAAGATTGGAATACGATGCCGAAATCGCGCTTCTCTGGTGGTAGGAATGTGGTCTCTTGACCGTTTTGAAAAATCGCACCAGACGTTGGCAAGTCTAAACCTGCAATGGCACGTAGCAGAGTGGTTTTACCGCAGCCAGAAGGACCAAGAAAACAAACAAACTCGCCCTTTTCAATCGCTAGCGAGATCTTCTTTAATGCAGTGAACTGTCCGAATTGCTTCACTACATTTTCGATATTTAGGTAATGTTGGTTAGTTGACATAACACACGCTCCAGATGGTATATACCAACTTTAGTTTTGGAGTATTACGTTCCAATGACAAATTTATAGCCAGAAGATGACAAATAGATGAAGAGAAGCGAAGTTTGTTTACGTGACAATTAGAGATTCCCGACTTTCTTAAGTTCGTCATTCCAGCGAACCTAGGTGAGACTAGGAATCTACTTTCAGCAAACTTTGAAATAACAGAGAAAACAAAAAATCCACCTCAACCGAGGTGGATTTCAGCATTCAACTCAAAGCAAATTCAATTAAGACTTTGGCTCTGATTTCGCGTCAAACTTCTCAGACCATGCCGCTAGGATCTCTGCACGCTTACTGCCCATTTGCGCGAAGTCCATCTTCGCCATGTTCTCTTGAACATTCGGGAAGTTAGATACTGTCGCTTTCACTTCTTTATGTGCAACCACTGGGTACATTTCTACGTAAAGCTCGTTTGCCGCTTTAGAGATTGACCAGTCGACAACACGTTTCGCTGCATCAGACTCTTTTACTAGACCAACGGCTTCTGATTCCCAGCCGATGCCTTTTGGTGTGATCACCGCTAGTGGTGCACCTTGTGTTTTCAGCTTCGCACCGCGGCTAGCCATCGAGATACCGATAGCCACTTCACCCATGCCCGCTTGAACACATGGCTTAGAACCCGAGTGCGTGTAGTGTGCAATGTTCTTATCTAGGTCACGCATGTAGTTCCATGCTTGATCTTCACCCATGTTTTGTAGCCAAGCAGAAACCTGCATGTAGCCAGTGCCTGAAGAAGCTGGGTTCGGCATTGCAATGTGACCTTTGTAAACCGGTTTCGTTAGGTCTTCCCAAGACGTTGGTTTCGGTAGGTTAAGTTGTTTCGCTACCGCTTCGTTGAAACAAACTGCGTTAAAGAATGCATCGTTACCGAACCAAGCTTGGTTTGATTGAGGGTCGTTTAGGTTCGCGTGCAGCTCTTCCAAACCTTTTGGTGTGTAAGGCTTAAGAAGACCTTCATCTTTAAGCAGTGCCATTGACGAGCCAGCAAGACCCCAAACCACTTCCGCTTGAGGGTTGTTCTTTTCTGCCAGCAATTTCGCCGTCATGATACCGGTCGAATCGCGAACCCACTTAATCTTTATATCTGGGTTATCTTTCTCAAACGCAGACTTGTATTTCGCAAGAATGTCAGTTTCGAAAGCGGTGTAAACCGTGACTTCCTGTGCTGCCATTGCATTCGTAGCTAGCAGAGAGACAAGTGCAGCCAGCGATCCTTTCATCAAACGGTTTTTCATCATTTTCTCCAGTTAATTTAGCTAAGTTTTCATTTGGTCTGTACCAGTTGACGATATACACCCTACTGAGCCTTTGTGACGAATTCATGACCATTAAATGGCAGTTTTACGAAAATTTGCGATGAATAATCGTTCAATTGATCCGCCATTTTCTGGATATTAAAGTTTTATGAAATTGGAGATTCGCCTATTTACTGCCCTTTTCTTCCTCGCTAGAGTGAACTCTAAATTTGGTGTAGACCAACTTGCTTATTCTGATGGAAATCGAGATGAAAAACGAATACCTACTACTGACTCCAGGTCCTCTATCTACTTCTGAAACAGTACGCGAAGCCATGCTGAAAGACTGGTGTACTTGGGATGATGAATACAACAAAGACATTGTAGAAGTGATCCGCACTAAGCTTGTAAAACTGGCGACGGAGCAAGACGGCTACACCAGCGTACTAATGCAAGGTAGTGGCACCGCATCAGTAGAAGCGACGATTGGCAGCGCCATTGGCAAAGATGGAAAGCTGCTAGTTGTCGACAACGGTGCTTACGGTGCACGTATCGCTCAGATCGCTGATTACCTAAATATTCCATGCCATGTAGTTTCCCCAGGCGAAACATCACAGCCACACTTGAACGAGGTGGAAACTGCATTGGCATCGGATCCTACAATCACACACGTGGCGATTGTTCATTGCGAGACAACCACTGGCATGCTCAACCCAATTGAGGCATTTGCTTCTGCGGCAAAAGCACACGGTAAAGTCGTGATTCTCGATGCCATGTCGAGCTTTGGTGGCATTCCTATCGATATCGCAGAGCTAGGCATCGATTTTATGATCAGCTCTGCAAACAAATGCATTCAAGGCGTACCGGGCTTTGGCTTCGTGATTGCAAAACAAACTGAGCTCGAAAAGTGCCAAGGGCAGGCACGTTCTTTGAGCCTTGATCTTTACGACCAGTGGCACTGCATGGAAGTGAACCACGGCAAATGGCGTTTCACATCTCCAACGCACACGGTTCGCGCTTTCTATCAAGCCTTGTTAGAGCTAGAACAAGAAGGCGGAATCGAAGCCCGTCACGACCGCTACCAGACTAACCAGAAAACACTGGTTGCTGGTATGCGCTCTTTGGGTTTCGAACCACTACTGAGTGATGACCTACACTCGCCAATCATCACTTCTTTCTACTCTCCGACGCACAGTGATTACCAATTCAAAGAGTTCTACACGCGTTTGAAAGAGCAAGGCTTCGTGATTTATCCGGGTAAAGTATCAAACGCAGATTGCTTCCGTATCGGCAACATTGGCGAAGTTTACCCAGCAGATATCGAGCGCTTAATCGGTGCAATTGAAAAAGCAATGTACTGGCAAGTTGCGTAAAGCAGCCTTCTGATTGAGAGAGCGTTATGACTCAGAATATCAAACCGACCCATTTCCGCAGCGAAGGCGATGTCAACACAACACCAGCGCGCCAAGCTTGGAATACATCGATGGACGACGAACGCACGCAAGCATTATTGAAGCGTGATTCGGAGGTCTTTCTTCATCAAGCCATGTCGACGCCTTGCTTAGATACCTTGGAAGCAGCAGAAGGCATCTACATCCAAGATGCCACCGGCAAAAAGTACATGGATTTCCATGGCAATAACGTCCATCAGCTGGGCTACGGTCATCCGCATGTGATTAAACGTGTGCAAGAGCAAATTGCCAAACTGCCGTTTTCACCACGTCGTTTTACCAATGAAACTGCGATTGAATGTGCCGAAAAACTCACCCAAATCTGTGGCGGCGAATTGAACCGCGTGCTGTTTGCTCCGGGTGGCACATCTGCGGTTGGTATGGCTCTTAAATTAGCACGCCACATCACGGGCAATTACAAGGTGGTGTCGCTGTGGGATTCCTTCCACGGCGCATCATTGGATGCCATCTCAGTAGGTGGCGAAGCGTGTTTCCGCCAAGGTATGGGACCATTAATGGCAGGTGTTGAGCGCATTCCACCAGCCGTGTCTTACCGAGGCGCTTTCCCAGTAGAGGACGGCAGCGACGTGCATTACGCCGATTACCTCGAATACGTGATTGAGAAAGAAGGCGGCGTGGGCGCATTTATCGCAGAAGCGGTTCGCAACACGGATGTTCAAGTGCCGAGCAAAGCCTACTGGAAACGCATCCGTGAAATCTGTGACAAACACAATGTCATGCTGATCATCGACGACATCCCTAACGGTATGGGTCGCAGCGGTGAATGGTTTACCTACCAAGCCTACGACATCGAGCCAGATATGCTGTGCATCGGTAAAGGCTTGGGTGGTGGCTTAGTGCCTATCGCAGCCATGGTCACCAAAGACAAATACAACACCGCCGAGCAAATCTCCATGGGTCATTACACTCATGAGAAAAGCCCTATCGGTTGTGTTGCAGCACTGGCAACCATGGAAGCCATTGAACAAGACGGCTTGCTAAATAAAGCCAAAGCCGACAGCCAGTTCATGCGTGAAAAGCTGCTAGAGATGAAAGCCAAATACCCAGTGATTGGTGATGTGCGTGGCATCGGCATGTTATGGGGCATTGAACTGGTCACCGACCACGAAAGCAAAGCACGCGCGTATGACGAAGCGGAAGCTGTGCTGTACCAATGCCTCAACAACGGAGTGAGCTTCAAGGTATCGCAAGGTAACGTGATTCAACTCAGCCCACCGCTGATCATCACTCACGAACAGCTGACAGAAGCGTTGGCAATTTTCGAAGAAGCGATCGCCAAAGTGTGCAAAGACTTTAACTACTTCTAGGGTCAATAGACCTCAACAAACACCAATTGATTCAGAGCGCGGTTCCAATGTGTAGGCAGCGCTCTGGCAAGCAAGAAAAAGGATTGAACATGAGCAACTCACCAATTCAAGCAGTGATCTTTGACTGGGCTGGCACTATCGTCGATTTCGGCTCTTTTGCGCCAACCAGCATCTTTGTGGAAGCATTCAAACAAGGCTTTAATTTTGAAATCGACCTTGAAGAAGCGCGCGAACCAATGGGTCTTGGTAAGTGGGAGCACATCCAAGCAGTGGGTCGCATCCCTGCGGTTGATAAGCGTTGGAATGAGAAGTTTGGTCGCTCAATGACCAGCGAAGACATCGACGCTATCTACGCAGCATTTATGCCTCTGCAAAAAGCAAAAGTGGCTGACCATGCAGAGCCTATCTTAAATGCGATTGAAGTTGTGAACAGTCTGAAAGACAAAGGCATCAAGATCGGTTCTTGTTCTGGTTACCCTCGCGAAGTGATGGATGTACTGATTCCTGTTGCAGCGGATTACGGTTACAAGCCAGATTACGTAGTAGCAACGGATGACCTACCGCAAGGTGGTCGCCCTGCACCATTTATGGCACTGAAAAACGTGATTGAGCTGAATGTTACCGACGTTAATGCGTGTATCAAAGTGGATGACGCCGCACCGGGTATCGACGAAGGTCACAACGCCGGTATGTGGACCGTTGGCTTGCTGCTTTCTGGTAACGAAGCAGGTCTAACGTTTGAAGAATACCAAGCTGCGGACGGAGCAACACTTAATGCTGCTCGTGAAAAAGCACGTGCAAAATTGCTCAAGAGCTCGCCGCATTACCTAATTGACACCATTGCTGACTTCCCAGAAGTGGTTGCAGATATCGAACGTCGCCTAGCAGCAGGTGAGCGTCCTTAGCCGACAGTCACTATTCTCACGCATAAAAAAACCTCTCAACATCGAGAGGTTTTTTGTATCACGTATTAGTTTCTAACCAAATGAGGTTAGTTGATCGCAGTACTCGCTCGGCGTTTTAGCTTAAAGCCCATATCCGTTGCATGCTCTACAGGCTCACCTTTAATGGCTTGCAGTAACTTGTCTGCAGCTTTCGTCCCCATGCGTTCGTAGTCGAATTCCGCACAGGTCAAACTTGGATAGGCGTGCTCACCCATGGAAGAACCTTCCAAACAGATAATCGCAATGTCGGTCGGGACTTTCAGCACTCGGCGGTGACACTCAAACAACGCGCCAATCGCAATCTCTTCATGGCTACATACCAAAGCATTCAAACTTGAATCGCGCAGCAATAGCTTTGCCAACCCTTCCGCACCCAATTGTGAAGATGGTGCTTCGTGCGTGGTTAAGAAATGATCCGGCGTAAGATAGTTCTCAATCATCGCGCTTTGCCAGCCGTGTAGCTTACGTTGCAAAGTGGAGTGATCGCCACGCGCACCAATGAAGCCCACGTTCTTGAAGCCTTGTTCAATCACATGCTTGGTACAGGCTTTACCCACCTCAAAATGGTCAACGCCGATATTGAGGTAACTGGCTTTCGAACTTAACTCAGCAATTTCCAATACTGGTGTGTTCGAGGCTTCCAAAAGTTGATTAGTACGTTGGCTGTGTTCATTTCCAAACAACACCACTCCGGCTGGGCGGCTCTCAAGAAATGTCGAAAGCAGTTTTTCTTCTTGTTCTACCGAGTAGTCGCTGTAACCAAGCAGCAACTGATAACCCACCTTGTTCAACGCTTGTTGAAAGCTCGGTAAGAAAAGCGCGCACGCTTTTTCAAACAGGGAAGGAATGATAAGAGCGATGGAGTAACTTTCAGCAGACGCCAAAGCCCCTGCCGCTTTATTCGGGATATAGCCGAGCTCATCAACCACTTGTTGAATCTTTTCTCTCAGCTTGTCAGATACCAGCTCGGGCGTTCGTAATGCTCTCGACACCGTCATGGTGCCTACGCCGGCTTTTTTAGCGACGTCCGCCAAGGTGACATTGCCAGTACTTCTTCGTTTGCGAGGTTCGCTCATTGTTCTTATTTAGTGTTCTCTATTTTCTGCCGCGACATCTTACCACAGCGTTTTAGTGGTTTTGATATTAGCGCATTAGAAGTCGATCACAAGCATATGAAACTCGGATGACTGATAAAAATGGTAGCGCTATCACAATTTATGATAGCGCTATCAGATAGCGCTACCATTTGTGATCATTCTCAGGTTTTTCTGACAAATTGATCGATAAAGTACCTATCAACAAAACAACAAACCGGAAAGATCCAATGCTACGTGAACTGATTACCTCTGATGTGATTCGCATCCATTCTGATGCTACTGACTGGAAAGATGCGGTGAGTAAATCCTGTGAAGCACTGATTGAAAATGGCGCGATTGAGCCAAGCTACGTGGACGCTATTTACCGCTCACACGAAGAGCTCGGTCCTTACTACGTGGTAGGTCCTGGTATGGCAATGCCACACGCTCGCCCTGAAGATGGCGTTAACCGTTTGTCTCTTGCAATCACGGTGATTCAAAACGGCGTGAACTTCGATTCTGAAGGTAACGACCCAGTGAAAATGCTGGTTACGCTAGCCGCGACAGACAGTAACTCGCACGTGGATGCGATTTCTAAACTGGCTGAGTTGTTTATGAATGAAGAGCATGTAGAAGCCATCTGCACCGCTCAAAACACACAAGATGTTCTCGCGATCATCGAAAAATACTAACTCCTGATGTGCCCTTAAAAAATGGGCATACACCCCTATAAAAAGAAAAGGTCTGAATTATGAAAATTATGGTTGTTTGCGGTCACGGTCTTGGTACTAGCCTAATGATGGAAATGAGCATCAAAGGCATCGTGAAAGAATTGAATGTAAACGCAGAAGTGGATCATATCGATCTAGGTTCTGCAAAAGGTACGGATTGTGACATCTTTATCGGTACTAACGACATCGTTGAACAGTTGAACGCACTTGGCGTTGAACCTCGCATCGTTGCGCTTGATAACATGGTCGACAAAGTGGCAATGAAAGAGCGTCTATCTGTAGCACTTCAAGAGCTTGGCGCTCTATAAGGTGGCGTTATGGAATTTTTCAGTTTCTTAATGAACGATGTCCTATCAGAGCCAGCGGTTCTGGTAGGTCTCATCGCCCTAATCGGCTTAATTGCCCAGAAAAAACCGGTCACCGAGTGCATTAAAGGCACGGTAAAAACCATTCTTGGTTTCATCGTGCTTGGCGCGGGTGCAGGTTTGGTTGTGACTTCACTGGGTGACTTTGCGACAATTTTCCAACACGCGTTCGGCATCACAGGCGTGGTTCCAAACAACGAAGCTATCGTCTCTATCGCGCAAGAAGCGTTTGGTAAAGAGATGGCGATGATCATGTTCTTCGGTATGTTAGTGAACATCTTGATCGCTCGCTTCACGCCATGGAAATTCATCTTCCTAACAGGTCACCACACGCTATTTATGTCGATGATGGTAGCGGCGATCCTTGCTTCTAGCGGCATGAAAGGTGTTCCACTGATCGCGCTTGGCTCTCTGGTTGTGGGCTCTGTGATGGTGTTCTTCCCTGCGATTGCTCACAAGTACATGAAGCAAGTAACAGGCTCTGACGACGTTGCGATTGGTCACTTCTCTACCCTTTCTTACGTACTAGCGGGCTTTATTGGCAGCAAGTTCGGTAACAAAGAACACTCTACTGAAGAGATGAACGTACCTAAGAGCTTGTTGTTCCTACGTGATACGCCAGTGGCAATCTCGTTCACCATGGGCATCATCTTTATGGTGACGTGTATCTTTGCTGGCGGTGATTTTGTACGCGAAGTTAGCGGTGGTAAGCACTGGTTCATGTTCGCACTGATGCAATCCATCACATTCGCCGGTGGTGTGTACGTTATCCTTCAAGGTGTACGTATGGTTATCGCAGAAATCGTTCCGGCGTTTAAAGGCATCTCAGACAAACTAGTACCAAACGCGAAACCTGCGCTTGATTGTCCGGTTGTATTCCCATACGCACCAAATGCGGTATTGGTTGGCTTCCTATCGAGCTTTGCGGCGGGTCTTTTGGGTATGTTCCTACTTTACGTGATGGGTCTTACTGTGATTATCCCTGGTGTTGTTCCACACTTCTTCGTGGGTGCTGCTGCAGGTGTATTTGGTAACGCTACAGGTGGTCGTCGCGGTGCAATCTTGGGTGCTTTTGCACAAGGTCTACTGATTACCTTCCTACCAGTATTCCTAATGCCGGTACTGGGTGACCTAGGTTTTGCTAACACAACCTTTAGTGACGCAGACTTCGGCGCTGTTGGTATCCTACTGGGTCTGATTGTTCGCTAAGTAGTTAGTCTGAATATGACTAGCTGATAACTGACTTGATTGATGCGCGAATAGGCTCATCGGCATCAATCCTCAAGAATCTCTAGTCATAGCAAACGACGAACTTTAGAAGAAAGCAATCGTAGAAAGAAAACAAACGCCCCTCACGTGAGGGGCGTTTTTCTTTTTGGCACTATCTTGAGGAGGTTTGGTTTATTGAAACGTACTTCCGTTAGATAGCAGCTTTCTTGTCGGCTCTTGCTCGGTGTATTCGACCGCATCGTGATCCGCGAGCTTATCGACTTCCGCCTGTTCACCCACCACAACCAACACGTGTTGTTTCACCAGAGCGTCGACCACTTCAATGTTGTGCTGACGAAGAAGCGCTCTCACTTCGCTCTCTTTCCCTTCATGATACTTAACAAAGTAACGTGCAGGTTGCTGCTCGGCTTGATCTTGGCGTTCATCCACGAGAGGAAATCCTTGATTGTTTGCCAAGCTGCTTGAGCTCAGTCCGATTGCCAATAGTGCGGTAGCGCCTACCGCAGACAAAGAAAGTAAGGTCAACTTCTTCATAGTCACTCCTTATTGAAAGGTCAGAGTCCAACTGTTGATGGTGCCTGTGTCTCTTCTGGCACTGTCCACCGCTTTTAGTTCCCATGTACCTTGCGATTCAAAACCAGAAAAATCCGCTTGGAACGTGTTTTTTATATCGTTAGCGCTGCCGCCAGTATTATTGTGAAGTACAACTTCTCCACCAGTCGGTGACGTTAAAGTCACTCGTAGATCACCGATGTAAGTGTGGCTAATATCAACGTCAATACTTACTGTGCCTGAATCACCAGAGCGATCGACTTCTACTGCACTGATTGCGCCAGAAGATTTATTATCTGGAATCGCAACAGGGCTGGTATTTGAGAAGCTAGAGTCCGAAGAGCTACCACCATCAGGTCCATTACAGCCAGCGTCCAAGAACAGCTTCGCCGCTTCAGCATTAACTAGGCCGTGGCCCGTACGGTTGTCTCGACCAGCAACATCAATATCTGTTGCAGTTTTCACTAGGGCATTACGTACTTGCGCTGCGGTACAGGTTGGGTGGTAACTCCACACCAAGCCAGCTACGCCCGTTACGTGCGGTGTCGCCATTGATGTACCATTGTAGTACTCGTAATCTTCACCAGAGGTTGTTGCAACAGTAATTTCCTGACCAACATACCCCAACAGCTCTTGACCAAATGCACGATCAACCGTTACCGAAACCATACGATAAGCGTTGTTTGTGTCTACCAAGAATGGGTTTTGTAAACCAGGTAGTTCAGAGTTGCTGTATACGATTGCAGCTCGCGCACCCGCATTGTAACAAGCCTGAACCGCATCCACTTCAGGGTAGTTTCCTGAAGACTGGTTGCCAATGCGCTCAGTCAAACAAATTTTGCCCGACATATCACCACAGTTAAAGTTACCGCCAGATACATCACAGCTATCTAGCGTTGCCGTTACTGAACCCGCGATTGGATCCGGAACATACGAAGAACCGTTATTGATCAAACGATTGTGAGGAACAATCCCACGATCAAACTGACTTACACCATTCAAGGTAATATCAGAAAGTTTACCTTCACCTACCGTAACCGTTGATAAGATCGCCACACCCGGGCCTGAGATCTCAACTTGATTAGTAGATTGTGAAAACGCCGCATGATCATTTTGATTATCAACAGCCGCAACAGACATCACTGAGTCATAAGAAGCTGGATAGCTGTGCGCTGTATTGCCATCATTACCCGCAGCGGCGATCAATAGAACGCCTTGATCGTAAATATTTTGCAGTGCATTTTGCTCAGTTCGGCTTGATTGACTACCACCAAGGCTCATGTTCACAACGTTAGCACCATTATCGGCACAGGTCTGGATTGCTTTAACAAGCCCAGATGAGTAACCCCAACCCGATTCGTTAAATACTTTCACGATGTGCAAATTAACATTCTGGTTTGGCATCACACCCTTTACACCTTCGGTGTTGGCAATCGCAGCAATCGTACCCGCGACGTGAGTACCGTGGGCATTGTTGTTACCCGGATCACTCCATGATCCCGTACCACTATCGTTAGTACCAGCAACGCGGTTACCGCTTAGGTCGTTGTGCGAAATGTCGTACCCTGAATCGATAATACATACAGTGCGATTACCCGCATTGAAGTCAGCTAGCAGTTGAGCATTAACCGCTTCATATCCCCATGGGGTCGTTTCGCTGAGCAAATAGCGAGGTGGATCGACTTCCACGTATTCCACATCACTACGATTGCGAAGCGGCTCTAAGTCATCGCCATCCAATTCAACGCTGTAAATGGCGCGATTGCCTAGTTTTTCCACCTTACGTGCCTTCACCTGTTCTAGAACAGACTCCTGCGCGATTCGTGGCCCCCAGAATGAGTTACCACCCATTGAAGAACGGCTGACTGCATCTTCTTTGAATTTGACGATGTACTTCGTCGGTAACTTAGATTCATCAAATCCCATTGGTGGAGCCGCAAACGCTGACATCGAAGTGGTCAGTGCTATTGCTACGGCAGACAACGAAAATAAGCCTTGTTTTTTACTTGTTGTGTAGTGCATTTGCCCTATTCCTTATTTGAGCTAATTTTTATTCACTATATTCTCATGAAAAGTCATCATCATGATGTTTGCATGAGAGCTTCAGCTATAGTTTACAGAGCAAAAATGCCAAACAATTTGTTTCATGAATATACAAATTTGTACAAAAGATCATTCAATAAACACTTTAAGTTAACATTAAAAATCACCAACAAAACCTTATAAAGCAATTACTTAATTAACAAAAAGTGAATGTTAAATTAATGTTAGTGAGTAATTATTCTAAATATCACCCATTTAATCGATTGCTATGCTGAATGGATTTTTTGACCGTGGTGCCAAAACTGAAATATTGAATATTTAGTTGTTGACTGTCTTGAGCATTTACTCAGAATTAGAAGGTTTAGTGAGAAAAATTCTCATCTAAATACTGTTATAGCCGAGCGTATTCACGCATTCGGAACAATAACCATTACAAGAAGAGTGAATGATGAAAAAAACAATCACACTATTAACTGCATTACTTCCGCTTGCCTCCGCCATTGCAGAGGAGCCAACTTTATCACCAGCAATGGTTTCTGCGGCTGAAGTGGTTAGCGCGCAAGAAAATCAAACTTATACGTACGTTCGATGCTGGTATCGTACGAGCCACTCTAAGGACGATGCGGCTACCGATTGGAAATGGGCAAAAAACCAAGATGGTAGTGACTTCACTATCGATGGTTATTGGTGGAGCTCTGTCTCATTTAAAAACATGTTCTACACCAATACCTCACAAAACGTAATTCGCCAGCGTTGTGAAGAAACACTAGATCTAGCGAACGAGAACGCAGACATTACATTTTTTGCTGCTGACAATCGTTATTCTTATAACCACACGATCTGGAGCAATGATGCTGCAATGCAACCAGATCAAATCAACAAGGTAGTGGCTTTGGGCGATAGCTTGTCTGATACAGGCAACATCTTTAACGCGTCCCAATGGCGCTTCCCTAACCCGAATAGCTGGTTCTTGGGTCACTTCTCAAACGGTTTTGTTTGGACGGAATACGTTGCTAAAGCCAAAAACTTACCGCTATACAACTGGGCAGTTGGTGGCGCAGCAGGTGAAAACCAATACATCGCGCTAACTGGTGTCGGCGAACAAGTTTCTTCTTACTTAACCTACACAAAGCTGGCGAAGAACTACAACCCTGCTAACACATTGTTTACGTTAGAGTTTGGTTTAAATGATTTCATGAACTACAACCGTAGCGTGCCGGAAGTAAAAGCGGATTACGCTGAAGCTCTGATTCGTTTAACAGACGCTGGCGCGAAGAACTTTATGTTGATGACACTGCCTGATGCAACCAAAGCACCACAGTTCAAATACTCAACACAGGAAGAAATTGAAACGATTCGTGCGAAAGTATTGAAGATGAACGAGTTCATCAAAGCACAAGCGATGTACTACAAAGCCCAAGGCTACAACATCGCATTGTTTGATACACACGCACTGTTTGAGAAGTTAACCTCGGCACCAGAAGAACACGGTTTCGTAAATGCAAGCGACCCTTGCTTAGACATCAACCGTTCATCCTCTGTTGACTACATGTACACTCACTCATTACGTTCTGAATGTGCAGCATCTGGCGCAGATAAGTTCGTGTTCTGGGATGTGACTCACCCAACCACAGCAACGCATCGTTATGTGGCTGAAAAAATGTTAGAAAGCAGCAATAACTTAGAAGAGTTTCGCTTTTAATAAGCCGTTGTTGTTCATTGCAAGTTAATTTGCATAAAAATGACCACGAAGCATCGTGGTCATTTTTTATCGATATCGAACCCCGATAACGGTTTTATTTGAGCTCGCTTAGTTCAAGCCGTTGATTTAGGGACGTTGACTTTGAGCTGCCTCATTCAGCTTTCTGTTTTTGGTACGTTACCGCGGAAGCTGTCCACCATAATAGAGATCAACGTCTTTAAGGTTACATCATCACTGCGGTATGAGTAGGCTCGTATACCCGTAAACTGAACCTGGAACAACTGAGCAAGAAGCAATGTATCCTGGGCTTCAATTTCGCCATTCTCGATTGCTCGCTCAAACAGCTTTGCAAGAAAAGATTCAAATTGGTTTGCTAAGCTGTTTGTTTGATTGCGCAGCGCATTAAAATCCTCAGCAAATTCACTTGCTGATTTGACTAACATGCACACTTCACTGGGATTGGAGTCTCGCTGATTGATAACCACATCAATCGCGAAAGCTTCTATTGCATCTAGAACCGTTGTGTTCTGAGCTAAATGCAACTCAAACAGGGCTTGTAAGTTCGCAACGTACATTTTTAGCGCTTCACAATATAGCCCCTCTTTTGACCCAAACGTCGCATAAATACTTCCAGGACGCAGATTAACGCTATCTTGTAAATCACGTGTAGATGTTGCATGAAAACCTTTCTTCCAGAATAGATCCGAGGCGGCTTTCACCACTTCATCACGTTGGAATTTCTTTGTATTCGCCATGAGCAATTATCAATTTTGAACATATGCTCAATTTTATATTGAGCGACCGCTCAAAATCAACTATCCTGTTCTTGCCTAATCCGCTCATATCCAATTACAGGAGATTTAAACATGGCAGAATTTAAACTGTATACCGCAGAAAACGCACCCGAAGGATCAAAGCACCTGATTGAAAATTCAGTCAAAGCGTTTGGCATGCTACCAAATCTTCATGCTGTTATGGCTGAAGCGCCAACCTTGCTTGAGGGTTATCAAGTTGTGCATGAGCTATTTCAACAAACATCATTTAACGCAGAAGAATTGACCGTCGTATGGCAAACCATCAACGTTGAACATGGTTGTCACTACTGCGTTCCTGCTCATAGTGCGATCGCGGCGTCAATGAAAGTGGATCAGGAGATTGTTGATGCTCTCGTCAACCAAACACCATTGGCAGACGAAAAACTTGAAACACTACGAGAGACAACGCTTCAAATGGTGCGTCAACGTGGTGTAGTGGAAGAGTCTCAGATAGAGAAATTCTTTGCGGCAGGTTACGGACAGCAGCAACTGCTTGAAATTGTTCTTGGTCTAGCGCAAAAAGTGATGAGTAACTACACCAATCACCTAGCTGACACCCCGGTTGATGCACCTTTCAAGAAGTTCGCCAAGTAACTTAAGCTTTTATTACTGGTCCCATTCATGGGACCAGTAATACCTTCAAAAAAGGCTTTGTTGCATGGCGCTTCGCTAGTGTGAGCTGACCCCTAATTACAACGGCGCGACGTCGGTTCCCCCTAAAGACTGGTAAAGCGTAACCTGAGTGAGAAACTGGTTGTAGCGGTTCTCCAACAAAGAAGCTTGCGCGTTTCTGGTGTCTTCTTGTGCATTCAAATAGTCCATGATCGACGTCGAACCATACTGATACCGCGCAGCATAAATGGACTCAGCGGCACTTGCGGCATCATATTGTTCTTGTAAACGCGCCGCCTGATACTTCAATTTCTCGCGTGCCGACAAGGCATTTTCGACATCTTGGAATGCGGCGTACAACACTTGGCGATAACTCACAATAGCCGATTGATAGTCTAAATCGGCAATGGCTTGGCTATTTTTCATCTCATTCCACTGCAAAAACGGCAACGTCATATCTGCACCTAAACTGCCGATCGGGTTGGAAAGCAGGTCTTTGAGCGCTTGTGACGATCCACCCAAAGCCCCAGTGAGCGTCAGCTTAGGCAAGTAGTCCAAATCTGCTGCGTCTTTATTTGCTAGCGCGGCTTTGACGTCATAAATCGCGGCTTTAATGTCGGGTCTGCGGATCAATAAATCAGACGGAGCACCAACACTCAACGATGGCATATCGCCTTCAGGCAGCATTTGGATGTTTGCACTGATGCTCTTCGGCGGTTGATTGAACAAAATCGCAAAGGCGTTGTTTGCCTCAAGTAAACTCTGTTCAAACTCACTTTGCTGCGCTTGTAAGCTTGCCAACGTACGTTTTGCTTCAAGCACATCTAACTGATCCACAGCGCCAAGTTGGTACTGTTTTTCAATCAATTGCAGCGTTTGAGCTGCGTCTGCCACATTACGTTGACTGAGGTTTAAGCGCTGTTTCAAATAACCGATTTGCCAATATAACGATGCCGTCGTTGCGACCAAACTTTGTGCGGTCGCCTCGCGATCTTGTTGACTTGCCATAGCCGTCCACTTGGCTTGGTCAACGTCTGCCGAGATTTTTCCCCACAAATCCAACTCGTAATTGACGGATAAGTTAGTGCTGTAGCTATCTGCCGATTCCCCGCTATCAAGAGATTTTTGAACTTGTCCTGATGTGGAAGAACTCAACGTAGGGAAAAGGTCATCTTGCGCTAAACCCAGCTGTAAACGCGCTTTCTTTAGCGTTAGCGTTGCCAGCGTCAAATCGTTGTTTTGAGCCAACACCTGAGTAATGTATTGATTAAGCGTTGGGTCGTTAAACGCCAACCACCAAGGATCCATACTGACATCACCCGCAACATGCATCTGTTGCCAATTTGCAGGCACTTGCACCTCAGGAGCTTGATAGTCGCTACGCATAAGCGAACCACAACCTGACAACCACACTGCAATTAAGGCAGCCGCGACCAATCGAGTTTTGAATTTCATTGTGTTACTCATTTTTAGTCTCTCGCTAGCGCTTCTATCGGATCGAGTTTGGCGGCATTGCGAGCGGGTAAAAAGCCGAAAGCGATGCCAATCAACGTTGAGCAAATAAACGCCCAGATGATCGAGTTCATTGAGTAAATCATTTGGAAGCTGCTGCCAGATGTACTGAATGCAAAACCAATCAAAAACGCCAAGCCAATACCAGCAATGCCACCACATAAACACACCAGTACCGCTTCAATCAAAAACTGACGCAAAATATCCGCTTGCCGCGCCCCCACTGCCATTCGCACACCGATCTCTTTCGTGCGCTCTGTCACCGACACCAACATAATGTTCATTACGCCAATTCCGCCGACAATTAGGGAGATCACCGCAATCGCTGAGATCAGTAACGTCATGGTTGCGGTGGTTTTCTCGATGCTCTGACGAATGGTGTCAGTGTTAATCGTGAAGAAATCTTCTGTACCGTGGCGCATTTTTAACAAGTTGATGATGCTCTGCTCTACCGCCGCACTTGGGGCGTTCTCATCAATCCGTACAGTAATGCCGTTGAGGTTGCGTTGTCCCATCATGCGTCCCGACATAGTGGTGTATGGCACCCAAATTTTCAGCGCGTCGCTGTTACCAAACGCGTCTTCTTTTTTCTGCGTGACACCCACAATACGCACTGGCAATGAACCAAGAAAAATCACTTCACCAATCGGATTTCTATCCGCAAACATTTCCTTTCTGGTGTTGTCATCAATCACTGCTTCTTGGGCGAGTGAGTTCACGCTCTCTTCATCCCAAAACTGACCTTTGGCAATCTCATAACCGCGCACACGGAAATAATCTTCCCCAACCCCTTCCACAGACGCGGTTGCATCCTGATTGGCGTAACGCACGGTTAAGCTGTTGGATAAAGACGGCGTGACACTGTCGACAAAAGGTAGACTCTCCAACGATTTAGCATCGTCGGCGGTTAGCGTTTTCACTCGTCCGGAGCGGCGGTCACCAAACCCTTTGCCCGGCCTGACATCAATGGTGTTTGTTCCCATGGATGAAATATTCGACAAAATTTGCTGTTGTGAACCATTACCTAGTGCCACCACGGAAACCACCGAGGCTATACCAATAATGATGCCGAGCATGGTCAAAAACGTGCGCATTCTGTGGCTAGACATCGCCAGCAGCGCCATTTTTAGCGCGTCAATAAAACTGTCCCACTTCCACCACTTACTGGCGGCTTGCGCTGGGCGATGAAAAGATGCGCTCGGTGTCTTTGCTGCTTGCTCATTGATTACAACTTGTGCATTTGGCGTATCTGCAATGATTTCACCATCTTTGATTTCAATGATGCGATCCGCAAAGTTCGCCACGTTCATATCATGAGTCACTAAGATGATAGTATGCCCAAGTTGATGCAACTCTTTAAGCAGTGCCATCATCTCTTGCCCACTGTGACTGTCTAATGCGCCAGTGGGCTCATCAGCGAGAATCACCTCACCACCGTTCATCAGTGCACGAGCAACACTCACGCGCTGTTGCTGGCCACCACTCAGTTGGCTGGGCTTGTGGGTCAAACGATCTTCCAGCCCCAAGCGAGCCAATAGTGACTGCGCTCGATCCGTTCTTTGACGATGAGGAACTCCCGCGTAAACCGCCGGTACTTCCACGTTTGCCACCGCGGTTAAATCCCCCAGCAGATGGTAACGCTGGAATATAAAGCCAAAATACTCGCGGCGCAGTTCCGCCAGTTGATCAGATTCCAACGTCGAGACATCTTGCCCATTAATGAAGTATCGACCGCTGGACGGTTTATCCAAGCAGCCGAGCACATTCATCAGCGTCGATTTACCTGAACCTGATGCTCCCACGATCGCGACCATTTCACCGCGTTTTATCTCTAAATTAATGTGGTTCAACACAGTAAGCGATTCGTCGCCAGAGACAAATCGTCGAGTTAAATCCTCAACTTTTAAAAGCACGTCACTCATCTTAGAACCTCATTGGAGGTCGACGACGATCACCTCGGCTTGATGATTCTCCATCCATAGCATTGCCAAGAACAACTTGGTCGCCCTCCTTCAAACCTGAGAGAATTTCTGCGTTCACTTTGTTGTTAATACCCGCTGTCACGGGCTTTTGCACCACTTGGCCCTGTTCAAGCACTGGCACGGTATAGTTGCCTTTGCCGCCAGATTTTTGCAGCACTTGTGAAGGGACAATCAAGGTATTTTCCGATTGCTCAAGGACAATCGAAACTTGCGCAGTCATGCCGATGCGCAAAATACCTTGCGGGTTCTTCACATCAAATACAGCGTTGTAGTAAATGGCGTCGCTATCTGAAATGCTCAAATCGCTGTCATCGCCATCCATGATGGTTGGCCCCGGCTCAATGGCGCGCAGTGTGCCTTTAAACTGCTGATTCGGTTTGCCTAAAATGGTGAACAGCGCCATTTGGCCTGGGTGAACAAAAATCACATCGGCTTCCGAAATTTCGGCTTTCACCGTCATCGTATCTAGCTTGGCTAACTCGATAATAGTTGGCGTGGTTTGATTGGCGTTTACGGTTTGTCCTTCTTCCACCGCGGTGTAGACCACCGTGCCATCCATCGGTGCGTTGATGGTGGTGTAACCGAGATCTAACTGCGCATTGTCGACGTTGATTTTGGCTTTCTCGATTTCGGCATCCAGTTGCGCTAACTCGGCTTTGTAGATGGCGAGCGTCGCTTCGGCATTCTCGTAATCAGCTCGTGAGCTCGCTTTCGCTGCCAACATGCCTTTTTGGCGCACGTATTCATAGTTTGCTTGTTTAATCTGCGCTTGCTTAGCCTGGTACTGAGCGTTGAGACTATTAAGAGACGCTTGGGCTTCTTTGAGGCTGTTTTGCTGAGTCAGGCTGTCAATCTGTGCAATCAAGTCCCCCTGTTTTATCTCATCCCCTAAGTTCACAGCGAGGCGTTGAATTTGCCCAGATACTTGCGCACCTACATTCACCAATTTGGACGCTTGCAACATGCCGTTAGCTAATACCGCCTTTTCGATATTGCCTTTGCGAACGACTTCTGTCGCGTAAGGAGAAATGGGTTCTGGACGTTGCAGATAATGATAACCACCAGCACCAATAGCAAGTAGGCCACACAAAACGAGCCATTTTTTATTGAGTTTCATAGCAGGAGTGAAGTAAATAATCGTTTTGATTTTATACTGCTATTTGTCTTAGCCGTACAGGGTACGAGACGTAAAGATAGGTAAATTAACGTCAAGATACTGTAGGAATAACATCACTAATGTGGAAAATCCGAGATATTATAGCTACTTCAAAACTTTATCATCCAATAAATATAACAAAGATCATTTTTAATATAGAAATTCAAGTTATAATTATTATAAACAAAACTTTTAAATACCAACAAACCAGTAAAATCTAAACTTATTCAATATGCCATCCATTTAGATTTCATTATGGTCATTTTGATGATTGAATTTAAAGAAGAGTTAAGTGGCAAGTTAAATAAAAAATACCCACATAACACAGGTAAGACCGAGAGGAGTGTGTCATGTGGGTTTAAAACGATAGTTCTCTTGCTGATTCGAACTACCAACGTTGGGATGCAATGGAAATACAAATGACTCAGAGTTTCCATCACGGACACTTTATCGCTGGATTTGCCTCTATTTGTTAGGGAACAGTCAGCACAATAAAAATAGAGAAGTAATACCGCAAAAATAAAAACAGAGGCTCAGAGTTTAATTTACACTTAAAATAATCACAATATTCACGACATGAACCATTAATAAATTCATCAATAAATATTTATTAATTTAAATCTATTTATTGTCAACATACTGTTAGTTTTACCCCTAAATGTACTGGTCAGATTTGTTTATTTTACTTCTTTTCGTTGCAATACAACCTCTAATTAATTCATGAGAAAAACATGCAGCGACAATTAACTCTTTCACCGATTTATTTATTAATCGGTTTAGCCTCATCGACGGCGTATGCCGGTGGTTTTCAAATTAACGAACATTCGGCGACGGGTCTTGGTCGTGCTTTTGCTGGTGATGCTGTTATTGGTGATAATGCGTCTGTAGTCAGCCGCAACGCCGCAGCGATGACGCTGTTTAAACAAAATGCCTTATCGTTCGGTGTCACTTACGTCAAACCTGACGTTACCGTTAAAAATGCGCAATATCATCGAGCTAACATTAATGCGGATGTCAATGTTGGTATGGGTGGTTTTCCTCCGTCCCCTCAAGTTGACATTACCCCGTCCTTCTCTCAAACCGTGACCGACATTGATGACGTCGATGGCGTTGGTCAACCAGCCGTTGTACCCAATTTTTACTTTATTCACCCTATCAACGACGACTGGTATCTAGGCTTATCGGCATACTCCAACTTCGGAACCGACATGGAGTTTAAACCAAACTATGGCGCACCTGTTTTTGGCGGTGTCACCAGCGTCGCGAGTGTCAACCTTGGCGCAAGCTTGGCATACAAGGTGAACGATCGTTTTAGTATCGGTGGTGGTATTGATGTGATTTACGGCTCTGGTGAGCTGTACCGCGATATGGACGTGGGTGTTTGCGTTGGTGGGAACATACTTGGAAACGAACTAGAACAACGCTGTGGATCCGTAAAAGGCAACGCACTTGATGTGGAAGCTGGCGGCATTGGGCTTGGCGCGAACATTGGCATGATGTACGAGTTTAACGAACGTCATCGCTTAGGTTTAAGCTACAAGCACAGCCCTAACATAGATGCCAAGGGCGACATCCACTTTGCTGGCGAATCGTACGACTCACTTGCTATGCCGCTACCGGATATTGCGGAGTTTTCCGGTTATCACCGCGTCTTACCTAAATTTGCCCTGCACTATTCTGTGCAGTGGATTGGTTGGTCAGCATTTGACAGCTTGAAAGCTGATGATCAGTTGCTAAAAGATTTTCAGTGGCAAGACTCCGCGCACTACTCCATCGGTGCGACTTGGTACGCCAATGAACGTTGGACACTACGCACGGGTTACATGTTCGACAAAACACCTGTCGATGAGCTGACTTCGCTTTCTATCCCAGATTCGAACCGTCACTGGTTATCTGCGGGCGCCTCTTACCAATGGTCATCAGATACCACGGTTGACATCGGCATGACGTACTTGATTGGTGAAGATGTCAACGTAGAAGAGTACGCGTATGAAGGTGTTCCTGCACCGATGGTGACGGGCGTGACCCATTCAAATGCGTTCCTAATTGGTGCCCAACTCAGCCACCGTTTCTAATTTGTCAGGCAGTGATCAAACCTCTAGGTCATTGCCTTGTAACAACGCTTATCAAGGCGACCGAACAGAGACATTATTATGAACAAAACACTACTTGCTTTTTCACTCTCACTTCTCACTCTAGGCGCGGCTCAGGCTTCAGAATGGGGCTATGGCAATGACAAACACGGGCCAGAGCACTGGGGAGAAATCGCCAAAGACTGCGCAACCACGAAAAACCAAAGCCCAATCAACATCGACAACCCAGCCGATGCAAAACTGGAAGCACTGAACCTTTCGTACACTGGTCAGGTCATTGGTTTAACCAACAATGGTCATACGCTGCAAGCGCAAGTGAACGGACGTAACAGCTTCACCATCGATGGCGAGACGTTCGAGCTGCAACAGTTCCATTTCCACACACCTTCAGAAAACCAAATCAAAGGCCGCCAATATCCACTTGAAGCGCACTTTGTGCACGCCAACGCAGACGGCGAGTTGGCGGTAATTTCGGTGATGTTTGATGCTGGCGATCAAAACGCAGCACTGTCTAAACTGATCAACGCAATCCCACAAGAGAATCAAACCACGTTCTTTAAAGATACGTTTGAGATTAACGACTTACTGCCAAAAACTGCAAACCACTATCGATTTAACGGCTCTTTAACCACACCGCCATGTTCAGAAGGTGTGCGCTGGTTTGTGCTTAAAGACACTCAAACCTTATCCAAAGATCAAGCCGCGAAACTGATGGAAGTCATGGGACAAAACAATCGTCCGCTACAACCGCTAAATGCGCGCGTTGTACTTTCTAACTAATCGCCACATCCGATAAGGGGCATCGTATTTGCCCCTTATTTTGATTCGCTCTAACCTCACTTCGTTACAGGCCCCCCCAATGAAAACTCCATCTGTTCTGTCACTCTTACTCGCACTCGCCCCGACATTCGCCTTCTCTCATAACCTTTCTGTCGGTCAAACCACCCCTTCCGTCAGCATTGATACCTATGGCGAAATGACGCTGCAAGGAGACGATGTGGCTTATCAACCTTGGGAAACTCAGCAGATGTTAGGCAAAGTCCATGTGATACAAGCCATTGCAGGTCGTAGTAAAGCCAAAGAGATGAACGCGCCGCTGATGTCAGCAATCACTGCCGCTCACTTTCCTGAAGATCAGTATCAGACCACAACCGTGATCAACCAAGAAGACGCCATTTGGGGAACCGGTACATTTGTTAAATCGTCGGCAGAGGACAGCAAAAAGACATTCTCTTGGTCTTCCATGGTGTTAGACAAAATGGCGTATTAGCAACAACTTGGGATCTGCAGCAAGAAAGTTCTGCGATTATCGTACAAAATAAACAAGGTGAAATTTTATTCGTGAAAGAAGGGGCTTTAACTCAAGACGAAGTCACACACGTCATCGAACTGATTAAACAGAATATCTAAACCTAAGGTAAGGAAAAGTTATGAAACTGTTCAACACCATCGCGCTCTGTCTTTTAGCGGCTTTAGCCTCTTTCCAATCGATTGCTGGAGACAACGATTGGGACAAGATTGCAGATAAAACCGTCAGTTTTAAATCGGAAACCGACACAGTCAATCCACTGTCACCATTTGCTAACGCTCGTTTTAGCCACATCAAAATCAAATGTACGCAAGGTACGGTCGATCTGAAAAGCGTTAAAGTAATCATGAAAGATGGTCAGGAAAAGACGTTCGACAGTTTAGGTGTTCTGACTAAAGGCATGTCATCAAGAAGCTTAAGCCTACCAACAAAAGATAACGCGAAGTTAGACAAAATCGAGTTGAACTATGAATCGGTTGGCAGCACTGCGCTGCAAGTCGCGGGGGTGACTAAAAAAGCGCAAGTGGAAATCTTAGGTAAGAAAATCGACGAGTAAGCGATGGCTCAACGAGCTCACCCAAACTAAAAACAGCGGCACTAGGCCACTGTTTTCATTAAAAAATCGTCATGGATAACTAAATGAATTTCTTCAGCTTCGCCAAACCATAAGCAGCGATGGTGACACAATCTTTGATCGTACCGTCGATCATCATCTGTTCGAACTCCTCAACAGAAAAAGCGCGAGTGATCAAATCCTCTTCTTCACTGTCGAGTTGATTGCCCACGTCCGTTAAATCACTGGCGAAGTAGACGTGACATGTCTGATTCAAAAAGCCGTATGCGATAAACTGCGCGCCGACATACGCCATGGCGCTCGCCTGCATGCCCGTTTCTTCACGCAGCTCGCCTTTGGCAAGCTCAAGATGATCCGCATCTGGGTTTGATTCCCACGCCCCTTGTGGGATCTCCCAACAACGTTGACCTACGGTGTAACGGTACTGCTGAACCAAGTGAATCATCCCGTTATCGATAGCCAGAATCGCAGCACAATCAGGTTTGTCGACCACACCATAGATGCTCTCTGCGCCGCTCGGACGTAAAATTTTGTCCTCACGCACCGTCATCCACTTGTTCTGGTAAACGACTTTGCTGTCTAGCTGTTTGATATCTGACATGATTATTCCTTGATTTTTCTGAGGGTTACTGCGGAATAATACCCGATTCGGTTACGCCACCAAAATGTTCTTTAGTTCACTCAAAGACTCAACGGTGTAATTTGGTGCGATACGCTCATCGACGCTTGCGCCTGTGGTATTTAACCAGCAAGTTTCAATACCAAAATTATTACCACCCAGAATATCGGAATGCAGGTTGTCACCCACCATCAGTACGCGCGTTTTGCATGGGTTGCCCATTTGCTGCATCGCGTATTCAAAAATACCTAAGTCCGGTTTTGCTACGCCCACTTGTTCAGAGATCACCACTTTATCGAAGTACTCAGTCATCCCTGTGCGCTCAAGGCGAATTGCTTGCAACTCTGTAAAACCGTTGGTGATGATGCCCATTTTGGCTTTGCCTTGCAGCGCTTCCATCAGCTCTTTTGCACCTGGCAACAAGCTGCAAATATCGGCCATTGCTTCTAAAAATGCGCTGTTGAGATCTGCTGTTGTGGTATTCAGCTTCTCAGCCCACTCGGTAAAACGCTTATGTTTTAGCTCATCTGCCGTTACTTTGCCGTCTTGGTAATCCACCCAAAGCGGTTTGTTTACGGTTTGGTAATGAGCAAAATCTTGTTCAGTAAAATCTACGCCTTTGCGAGAAAACATAAGCTGCAAACCTTTGAAAGCATCAAAGTGGAATAAGGTTTCGTCAGCGTCAAACAGGATCCAATCGTACTTCATTTTCTTCTTCCCAAAATCAAGGTCGTAATACTGGTGCATAGTCTAGATTGTTTTCTTCTTGAAGATAATCTCTATAATTGGAAATTAATTGTATCCTTGTGCTCAACAATAAATGCTTCACGATAATAGGAGATTGATGTGAACGCGATTGCCTCCCTGCCCGTTTTTGTTGCTGTTGTCGAATGCGGCAGCTTTTCCCTTGCGGCCAAACAGCTGAATCTGACGAAATCGGCGATCAGCAAACGCATCAACCAACTAGAAGACGATTTGGGCATTCGTCTCCTTAACCGAACCACGCGTAAGCTGAGCCTGACCGAAGCGGGAGAACGCTATTTTGAGTACGCCTCTCAAGCGCTCAACCTAGCCCAACAAGGCGTGGACGCGGTATCGGAGCTGCAAGGCTCTCCACAAGGTCGGCTCAAAATTACCGTGCCGATGTCTTTCGGTGTGCTGCATATCGCGCCTTTGATCAGCGAGTTTCTCGCTCGTTACCCGAAAATTGAAGTGGATTTAAACCTCGAAGACAAAATGGTCGATTTGGTTAAAGACGGTTTTGATTTGGGGATCCGTATTGGCGAACTCACCTCTTCCAATCTAATTGCAAAACGTCTCGCCCCTTGTAAAAGTGTGCTTTGTGCCTCACCAGATTACTTAGCGGAGTTTGGAACACCACAAAAACCAAGTGATTTAGTCGGTCACAACTGCCTGCGCTACTCCTATTTCCGTGGCGGCGTCGAATGGATGTTCATCAACAACGGCAGCGAATACAAGGTACTTCCAAAAGGAAACTTTATCGTCAATAACAGCGAAGCCATTCGCCAGTTGCTGTTAAGAGGTTCGGGCATTGCGCAACTGCCAACGTTTATTGCAGGAAGAGACTTTGCCGCAGGAAATCTAAAACCGGTGATGGAAGAGTATTCTCTACCAGAACACGCCATTTATGCGGTGTTCCCTGAGCGCAAGCACATGCCGTTGAAAGTAAGAGCCTTTATCGATTTTATCAGCGAAAAACTCGGCACAGATTTACCTTACTGGGATCGTTACAACAGCCCAGAAAAATAACCATATTGATGATAAGTGAGTGAGATTTCACTACTGACATGTTCTGACATTCCATCCGCGTAACCTTATTTGGAACTCAACAGGCAATCCGCCAAAACCAATAAGGAATCACAATATGGAAACCGTTATCGAAACTGTGCAATTTCGTCTAACCACAGGCACAACAGAGCAAGACGTGATCGCCGCTGCCAAACAGTCACAAACGTTTGTGAAGAATCTGCCGGGCTTTTTGTATCGCTCACTCAGTCACGAAGCGACGGACGATGTGTGGACAGACATCATTTACTGGCGTTCAATGGACGATGCAAAACAGGCGGGAAAACAGATTAAGCAAGCCGCTGAATTTCAGCCTCTGTTATCAATGATTGACTGCGAAAGCTTCGAGCTTAAACATCACAACTTAAAAATGTGCAGTGAGCTAGAGAAGTAATCAGCCACACTACCACTAACAACCAGTAGGTCTAGATAAGGAACATCATGAGCAAATCAGAACGACTGTTTGAGCTACTGACGCTTCTGCGCGCAAAGCGTTACGCCGTGACAGCGAAAGAGCTCGCAGAAAGAATGGAAGTTAGCGAACGTACGATTTATCGCGATATTCAGTCGTTGCTCAGTTCTGGTGTTCCGATTCAAGGTGAAGCAGGTGTCGGCTACCTGTTGCAAGCTGGCTCTCATCTGCCGCCTTTGATGTTCTCAGAAAAAGAGATGATGGCGCTTGAACTGGGTATGCGGATGGTTCGAGCCTGGTCGGATGTTGAACTCGCCGAAGCGTCTCACTCTGCGTCCACCAAAATACTTTCGGTATTGCCCGATAAGCTCAAACAACAAGTGGAAGATTGTCCGCTGATTGTGCCCGATTATCACACCCAATCCGAGACTGCCAAACGAGGGCAGCTTCTGCGCCACGCGATTGATCATCAGTTTAAGGTCAGTTTGGATTACCAAGATGAAAGCGGACAGGTGACCGAGAGAAAAATCCAACCGTTAGGCCAGTTCTTTTGGGGCAAAGTCTGGACGCTGGTCGCCTGGTGCGAATTGCGCGATGACTACCGCCAGTTCCGCCTCGACCGTATCCAAGCACTTCGTATGCACGATGAAGAGTTTGAGAGTGTGGAAACCAAATCTCTCAAACATTATATTGCGCAGTATGAATCGAAAGATTGAGTGTTCTTCATCCTTCCATCAAAAGGATTCTAAATTGCTCTGCTCAATGCTCGATATTTGGAAAGGCACATTTGGTTAAACTAATGTTTCATTTTTAACAGATGCGCAACCAACCTAAGATCGTTAACTTAAGTAGCACGTCAACCACACCGGAGCGTGAAGCTATGAAAGTACTGATTCAATACACCCAAGCAGGGAAATATCGAGATCAAGCGTGGGAGTCTTTAACTCTTCGATCTAAAGGTGATATGCAGGCCGTTACCCCTTCTTATGCTGCCCAACTTATCGAACAAAGCAAAGCGACACTTGTGATGACAGAAGACAGACAGATCATCTTTCACTCCTAAATTCCATCAATCCTATGACGAAAAAGGCCTGCATTGCTGCAGGCCTTTGTATGAGTGAATTAAGAGTTATTTACTGGAAACTCACTGCAGTTGGTAGGCGATCAAGCATCTTGTAGTAATCACCAGCCACAGCGCCGATATCACCACGCAAATACGCTTGAATCATATTGAGATCTTTCAGCCAAAGTTCTTTGTCAGCATCTGAAGACGCCATGTACCCTGCGTACACATTGTCGACCGCGAACATCATGTCTTCGGCGTGATCGTTGTAAATCAAAAGCATCGCATCTGTGTAAGCTTCGAACGCTTTCAGCTCATCGTGCGCTTTACCACCTTTATAGCTCAATGTGCCTGAAGTTGCATCGATGACCAAATCACCCGAAGTCACATTCGCTGTCGTAAAGTTGATGAAAGACTGGCTAAACGACAGCACACCTGCCGCAATATCCGCATCAATGGTTCGCTTCATTGCGTTGACCATTGGCGCATCCAGCAGCAATACAGGATCGTGGAACGCTGGGACAATCGCTGTTCGGAATGGCCCCCAAGCACTATCGATGCTCTCTGCGACCTTGTTTAGTGTTGCAGGCTCATAGCTATCTAGGTAAGTTTTTAGATCGTAACCTTTGGACGTCACCAGTTGATTTGCGTAGTCGTAAGCCAGCTTGTTTGCTTTTGTTGCCACAAACTTCTCGCCGTCGATAACAAACTCAACCTTGTCACCCGCGATAATACCGTAGCGGTCTTGTTGCTTCGTAAACGTATCAAACTGAGATTGACCACGAGTCTTCACTGTGTAGTCGTAAGACTTCATTTGGCGCACACCCATTCTCAAGATGACATCGCCAACACGTCCGCGGCCTTCTGCACCAATATCAAGGAATCTTGCAATACCACGAGGCATTGGTGGTAGGGACTCCATTTGCTCAGTGATGTGTAGGTTCACGGTAACACCTTTTAGATTGGTGTATTCCTTACCGTCTTTACCCACCAATTTAACTGGCGTATTTAACGCATCATTTGCCACGACGTTGCCCATGATGTCTTCGTATTCAGCTTGCACCCCAGGGATATCAAGCAGCGATGCAAAGCTCACCTCATCGGTAAAACGGTTCGAGAATCGACGTGCTAAGAAGTGGCTCGCAAGCGCTTTGTCTGGCCAGTTACCCAACACAGACACCGCATTTGACCAAGGGTAATCCGGGTCAAAGCTACCAATTGAGTTTAGGAAGCGTCCATTCGCAGTTTCCGCAACAGCTATATAGCCCTCATCTGAATCTTCGATAAAGCGTGCTGCCAAATCATCAAAACAGCTGGCTGTTGAAAGATCGTAATCAGCCGGAATTTGGTGTGAGTTGTTGTCTAACAGTTGACCAAAAGAAATCACTTTTTGGTTGCCTGCCGCATTTTCTATCACACATTGATGCTCTGGTGTGCGCAAGATATCAAGGAAGAACGCCGCGGATTTTTTCGCCCCATTCGCGTAATCACAGAACCATGAGTTATCGGCTTTGCCTTCGCTACAGTATTGAGGGTTTGAAGCAATGCGCAATAAGAAATCACCCGGCTTATCCGTTGACGAAGTGTAACCCAGATTGGTGTACAGGTTATCGATGCGCTCAAGATCTTCCATCTTGTCACGGATAGCGCTCATTTCCATATAACGACGCACTAAGTAACCAGGATAATCGGACGAGAATAATCCCGTCGTCCCATATAACTCCAAGTTGCGTCGATCATAGCTATCGAGATAGTTCTGCCACTCGTAAGAAACAATTTCTTCTAGGTTTGTACCTTCGTCAAAACGGTTACAGTCGCTGTTTAGAGAAACGTTCCCATCGGTACAGAAATCGTAAGACTTACGCTCAATTTCATTCACTTTATCTAGGTAGTAAAGTGCGCCATAACGAGTTTTCGCATTCAGTTCTGGATCATCAGACAACGCGGCGGTATCGAATCGGCTGAAGTCACAGTTGTAGAGTGATTTGCCTTTCTCGTTCCCCGTTAGTGCCTTCACTTCAGAACACACCATCAGCGATGTGTTGTCTGGATTGTTGCCAAACTTGTATGCAAAGCTTTGTTGGTAGGCTTGCTGATCAGCGAGGTAACGAGCGTATGCCGCTTTGTCTTCATCGCTCGCACTGTCTGCCGGTTTCGCAATAGGCGCAGGAGCTGAACCTGAAGAACCTTGAATCGTCTCGACTTTACGACCGTAACCAAACTTAAACGCCGCAATATCGTACAGACCCCAAGTTGGCGTTTCATCCAACATGCTTGGTGCGTAGTCCATTGTCGAACTGTAAGCAGGAATGTTGTTCAAACCAAGTTGATGCGCTTGCTCGAGCGTGTAGTAGTTCGCTTTGTCATTTGAGCCTTTAAAGTTATGGCGCAGACCCATGTTATGACCAAGCTCGTGAACAAGCGTATTGCTGTAAGTCGCAACCGTAATCGCATCTGCTGCTTTCACTTGCAACTCTTTTGGCAGGTATTTCCAACGCTTAAGCTGACGCGATACTTCGTGACCGGCGTCATCGAGTTTGATCTCAAAGTAACGCTCGTCATCCAACTTCAAGTTGTCCAACATGGCCTTGTTGGTTGAAGAAACCCACGACGCTTCGATTGGATAGACGTTGTTCTCTGCCCAGAAAGACAAACGGTTCTCTTCAGCTTCAACCACCTTTTCAAACTCCATGTCATCATTGAAGTTTTTCATTAGCTGAGTTGGGCTCTTCGTCGCTGCTTTTCCAGAAACGATGTCTTCTTTTGAAACGAGCGGCGCATGAATGTTTTCATCCGATTTCAGGCTCGCCATCGCCGCCATTGTAGAAAGCGCTTCAATTCTATCCGCGACTTCTGTTTTCACAGATTCGCTGCTGGTTGGCAATGGTTCTAAGCCATCTAAGTCCAGTTGATTACGATTATAGAAACGTGCCAAGTTATCCCAATAGAAAGGCACACCCGTTCTTGCAACACCTGCGTATTGGTTCACGTGGCCTTTGATGATTTCCCCCGTCATCGGGTTAGAAACCGACGGGCCATAGCCAAGCAGACCATTCGCTAAAGGCTCGTCAATCAGGTTAATCACGTTGTAACGCAGATCACCTGGGTGAATACCAGCCGCTTTGGTTTTGTTCACAATCTCGATTTCAGGCTTGCCTGCATCCGCCCCAAATACATTCAGAGCTTGGTTCATCTTTTCGATCGATTGCAGCGTTGCATCCAAGAACAACTTGTTCTTCTCTTCAAAAAAGTTATCGCTCAAGTAGTATTTGATAGAGCCTTGATCTGGGTTGAAACGATTGAGGTAAACCACATCACGGTCGTATTTATTCGTGACTGGGTTAAGCTTTTTCGTCGACGTGGTGAAGAAACCAATGTCGTTCTCATCACCCACTGGGTACAAGATCGGTTGGTAACCTTCGGTTGCCACTTCACTTTCGTGCACTAACGAATAGTAGAACCGAGATTTAAACGCGCCATCCACAAGCGCTTCATCCAAGCTCGCTTTCGTTGCAAAGTTGATGTAGTCGGAAATATTATCTAAATCGATACGGAACGTGCGCTCTAGTTCGAAATTGAGAAGACCGTTTTTAGGGTCAAAGTCCCACGAGATCAATCGTGGTGCGCCAATTTCATCAATGCCCTCAGTAATGCCATACAGATCTTCCATATTGAATTCTGCAATTTCGAGATCTTCAGGACGAGGAGTGAAGTGGGTTTTCTTCTTGTAGTTTAGGCTTGCGTCTTCGTTGGTTTCTTCTTTGTTGGTGCAATCACCATGCGCGTCTTCTTGACAGCGATACGCCGCAAAGTCACCCGGAATCGTCAGCACTTGCGCGAAGTTAACGCCGTCGTCGTCTGCGACAAATTTCTCTTCACCGCAGTAGTTATTAGCATCTTTGCTTAGATGCGCGTCTGGGTAGTTTTTATCGTAACTGCGAACTTCCAGACCTTCTTTGGTAAAACAAAGCTCAACGTAACGAGGTGAACCTTGCAAGAATGGGAATTGGTTCAGAGCAAAGCGTGGCGCGGCACCAGTCGTCGGAACGTAAAACCAACGACCGTCTTTAAGATCTTTTACTGCGACTTCTTTTGCATCTCTTTCGACATAGTCATACGCCTGATCATCTGCGCCACAGCCTGCAAGTGCGGCCGTTATTGCTGACACCAGAGTCAATTTTTTAAACATTATTTGGATATCCTTAATTGTTGTTATTTTCCTAGAAGGAGTAAGTCACTGTCGCGATGTAAGACGCTTTCTCTTGATCCAACAAATCGATGTTGCCCAAGGTGCCTCGCTCTGCATCTTGATAGAAACCCGTTGATGACGCCGCGAGTACCAATGACCAGCTTTCATCAAACTCGTATGTGCCGTACAACGCCCCTTCATACTGCCAACTGCTTCTGCGCGTACCTTGATAACTGATGCTGTTACCACCTAACGCCGTGATCCCCACTGCGAACGATTCCCACGACTTTTCCGCAACAGCAAACAATGAGTAAGTCCACTCAGTCAGCGAGCGTCCCCCCATGGTTTTATATTCGTGGAAATTTTTTCTCAGTCTTGGCGAAACCGAAAAATCGACGCTCCAAGCTGAAAAAGAGATCGGCACATCTAAACGAACCGCGGTGTGCAGTTCATCTTTACGAGATGTTTCTGAAGTTGGAATGGTGAGCTGACCCGCAACGCCGATTTTCCCTGTATCTCCAAAGCGATATAGGTTCGTGTATTGCAAGCCCAACACCGAATCTGTCGCGTAGGTGCCGACTTCATCTTCTAGGGCACGATAGCCCCCCGTAGAAAAATAGGCTTTTGTGCCGCTCGAAAAGGAATAAACGAGATCGCCTCCCCACGAGAAATTGCGGACAGAACGGTAGTCGTCTTTATCGTAAATGTTTGTATCGTAAGATAGGTAAACGGCCCCACTAAACTTACAAACAATACAGGACGTGTCTCCTTCATTTTGTGTAGATTCAGGCGTGCTGGTGCTATCAATTACACTCGTTTCCAACGCGAATGATGGCGCTGAAAACAGCGTACCCAACAACATTGCAAGCGGCGTCATCATCCACTTTGTTGTGTGCTGCATGTTTTGAAACTTCCATGAGAATTAAGTTCATTAGAATAAACTTAAAGACAAACAGATTATTGGGATGAAATTCCATAAAAATTCAGATAATCAACCCCAATAAACCTATCAACCATAAAATTACTCTTATGGTTAAATCCTTATTTAATTTTTTAATACTATTTATCTGAGTATTGTCGCGTTCTACTTTGCTTAAAAACGCACTTTAAAATGAATTTTTATAAACAAAGCCACTCACCACAACATTAAAGAAGCAGCAAAGAAACGCCATTAAAAAAAGTTAAAAGACAATTATTATCAACAATTTAAAATCAACAAAAACAGTTAAAATGAATGAATCAAAATGTATAAGTTAAAATACAATAAAAATATAAGAACATCATTCCGTTTAATTTTAGTCGTTATTGTATTGAGAAAGTTTAATTTTCAATTTCTAAAATTGGTGGGATACACATAAGAGAAATCATCAAAACCATCCGTTGTTAATAATGAATTTCGCATTTAAAACAAAAGATAGAAACAAGATCAAATTCATGTTTTCTAATATATCGATTCAACCTTTCACAAGTTTGAATAGAAAACCAAACTTTCAGTCAATCTAAAAACAACAAAACATTCACCAAGTGAATATTCAAAAGATAAGTCAAAACTAAATAGCACATACGGTCAGCATATTTGTGAATTACTATTCATTAATTATTTTTTCATAAATTAAACATTAATGTGACCAGCTTCACACAATTGCACTGCGTACAACATAAAGTAAACGAAATTTAAGTGTTTACTGACTCAAAACGTGTCGATAGAACAGAGGTTAAACACCGAGCTGAAACACGTATTTCCCACCAAAATTTATTATACATAGCAGTGAGTTACCTGCATCCAAGCGGTTAAAATGCGTACTGATGTGACTCACTTTTGAGAGAGGAACATAAGAAGAGCAAAAGCACTAAAAGAGGATAATGCGATTTGAATAACCAGTGCTTCAAACCGCACTTATGAACTTATGCAGAGAAAGAAAGACTATCAGTTACTGTTGAATGGTTTTATGACCACAGTTTTCGCAGATCAAGTGACGTTCAAATTCATCCATAGAAGCAAGGAAGGCGCCGAACACTACACTTTTGAGAAAGCCAGCGATGAACTCTTTCTTGTTGCGATTTTTATCGCCTTCATAGCCACTTTTCTTTCTAACTAACACCACGACATGATGCGTTTCTACCCCACATGTAGGGCACATGAGGACTTCTGTCTTGTTCGACATCTTGGACTCCTTGACGAATTATCCCTTTCTGATGGCATGATTCTCTTACGCCCGTAAAGCGAGTCATCATGCCATCACTATCGATTCTTACTCTTCTTCGTTGAGACGACGAATCAACTTCGCTGGTGTGCCTCCGTATAGACAATCTGGCGGCACATCATGGTTAACGACTGAATTCGCCGCAATTACTGAGCGAGCACCTATCGTCACACCTTGGTTAATGACCGAATTTCCGCCAATCCACACATCATCTTCAATCGTGATGGGTTTACAAAACGTTTCCCAACGTCGGCGACTGCGGTAATCAACAGAATGAGAAGCGGTATAAAATTGCACGCTCGGTCCAATGAGCACGTGGTTCCCGATGGTAATTTTGGCACCATCGAGCATGACCACGTTCATGTTGATAAAGGTTTCTTCACCTATTTCGATGGTCTTACCAAATTCACAATGAAAAGGGGACTGGACAATACAACGGCCTACCTTGCCAAATAGCTGCTTTTGCAATTCGTCGCGCTGACTTTCGTCGGTGTTATTATTGAGCGCTCTAAGTGCTTGAAGAGCATGGCTTCTAATGGCGTCAATTTCTTTGTCCATGCCATCAAAGACCTGGCCAGACATCATTTTTTCTAGTTCTGTCACTGGAAGACTCCTACAACCTGCAATTACTGCTTTCAGATTCTTCACAAGGTACGTGAATTGCGAAATAAAAAAAGAGAAAAGCCCGGACTTTTCTCTTTCCTGTTTTTGTGCCGTCCTAAATAAGGTTGACACTTTCCCCCCAAAAAAATTGGAGAGTGTTATGAAATCAACAACTAAAAGAACTCAGCGCGATTACTCCCTCGCTTTTAAACTCACTGTAGTTGATGAGGTTGAAAAAGGAAGCCTCACTTACAAACAAGCCCAAGAGAAGTATGGCATCCAAGGTTGCTCTACGGTTTTGGTTTGGCTTCGTAAGCATGGTCGACTAGATTGGTCTAAAGGGACACCTAACTTTATGTCCAAAGGAGACTCTATGGCCGAGTTCAATTTACCTCCTACACCAGAGCAACGTATTAAAGAGCTTGAGAAGCAGCTCGAAGATGCTCAACTCAAAGCCGACTTCTTTGAAGCTGTCGTGAACGTTATGGAACGTGACTATGGTGTTAGAGTGACAAAAAAGCACAAAGAAGCGTTGTCCAAGAGAAAACCATAGTAGGTTTGAGCGTTACGAAGTTTTGTCAGTTAGTACAAATCTCTCGCCAAGCTTATTATAAGCAATGCCAAACTCAATCTCGTTGTGAACATCATGAGCATGCTGTCATTGGCTTTGTCCGTGAAGTCAGGCTGAAGCAGCCACGCATTGGCACGCGTAAACTGAAGTTCTTAGCAGCAACAAAGGGCATTCAAATAGGTCGCGATAAGCTCTTTGAACTTCTCAGAAAGCATCGGCTGTTAGTGAGAGCAAGACGAGCCTATCACCGAACGACTGACAGCCGTCATCGATTTTTCTGTCACCCAAACAAAGTGAAAGATGGGCTGACACCAACGAAGCCAGAACAACTGTGGGTTGCTGATATTACTTACTTGCCAACTCAAAATGGAGAGAGTTATCTCAGCTTGGTTACAGACGCTTATTCAAGGAAGATTGTTGGTTTTTATGTGGATGACAACATGAAAACTCAATCAGTTAAGCGGGCATTTATCTCAGCTCTCAGGCAACGGCAGAGTGAAGAAAAGCTAATACACCACTCAGATAGAGGCTCACAATACTGTTCGAGGGAATATCAAGATATCCATAAGAAACATAGAGTGACTTGCTCAATGACTGACGGGTATGACTGTTATCAGAATGCTTTAGCTGAGCGTGTAAATGGGATACTCAAAATGGAGCTCTTGCTGAAGAAACCGAAAGATCTGAAAGAAGCAAGGACGATGGTAGCAGAGTCCGTAGATATCTATAATCAAATGAGGCCTCATACGGCTTTAAAATACAAAACGCCCGATGAAGTACATCGAGCGTTTTAGTTAAAAAGTGTCAACCCATATCAGGACGGGTCATTTTATATTTTGTGGAGTCTGTCAACTTACACAATTTCCCAGCTGTGGGTCATCTCAACACCTTCACCTAGCATTAAGCAAACCGAGCAGTATTTTTCTAGCGAGTCAGCCGCCACTTTTGCTACGACTTCTGGGTCAAGCTCGTCACCTGACACTTCAAAGTGGATATTCACTTGCGTAAAGATACGCGGTGCGGTTTCACGACGCTCTGTGGTTAGCTTGGCATTAACTGACGAGACCTTTTGGCCTGCCGTTTTCAAACCATCAACAACATCGACAGAGCTACAGCCACCAGCAGCCATTAGTACCATTTCCATTGGGCTTGGTGCGGTTGCACCACCATTGCCATCCATCACTACGGAGTGGCCCGACTGAGATTGCCCAAGGAATTTAAAATCTTCTATCCATTTAACTTCAGCTTGCATGATTTACCTCATTTAGCATCGCTCATTCAAGGCATCGTTGCCCTTACTAGCGGTGTGTTTCTTGTCGATACTTTAGCTCTATCGCATAAAAGGGCAACGGAATTTTCAACATTACTGTAATTTTTTCGCTCGGTTACCTTTCTCTATACGTAACACTTTTTATTTAAGTAACACTTTCTACAAAAATAACGATGAGGTAGCTATGAAGAATATGTCTAAGTTATTGGCCGGTTTCTCCTTCGCACTTCCAGTCTTGTTTCTACTATTGAGTAAAACAGGTACCGCCGATACGATGGATAAGCTGAAGGCTTCAGAGAATACAAGAATCGCAACGCTAGCTGGCGGTTGTTTCTGGTGTACAGAATCGGATTTAGAGCAACTGCCCGGCGTAATCGATGTTGTATCAGGTTATTCAGGTGGTCATATTGAAAACCCGAATTACCGCCAAGTCTCTTCTGGTAAATCTGGTCATATTGAAGTGATTGAGGTGAAGTACGATCCTGCTGTCGTGAACTACGAGCAAGTGCTGGACTACTTCTTCCGTCATATCGACCCTACCGACGATAAAGGTTCATTTGTTGACCGTGGCCCTCAATACCGTCCAGCGATCTTCTACCATAATGCGGAGCAAAAACAGATTGCTAAGCAGTTTATGATGGAAATCGACAAGGCGATGATCTATCCAAAACCGTTGAAAACAGAGCTGATCGAGTTTGAAAAGTTTTACCCTGCGGAGTCGTACCATCAGGATTACTACAAGAAGAGTAGTCTGAAATACAAATACTACCGCTACGCATCAGGTCGCGATAAATACCTCGACGAAGTGTTTGGTGAAGATCGAAAAGAAAGTCCTAAAACACTTCGACAGTTGATTGAAGAAAAAAAGCTGCTTTCGAAAGTGAAAGCGTACAGTAAGCCTGCTCAGTCTGAAATCAAATCAAACTTAACAGAGCTACAGTATTACGTGACGCAAGAAGAAGGCACGGAGCGTCCATTTGATAATGAATACTGGGACAACAAAGAAGCGGGAATTTATGTTGATATTGTGACCGGTGAACCGCTATTTTCTTCTACTGATAAATACAAATCTGGCACAGGTTGGCCAAGCTTTACTCGACCAATTAACCCGGGTTACATCGTGGAGAAAACCGATTATAAACTACTCTACCCTAGAACGGAGATCCGCAGTAAGTTTGGTGATTCACACCTAGGTCATGTGTTTAAAGATGGCCCGAAGCCGACGGGATTACGCTATTGCATGAACTCTGCTGCGATGAAATTTGTACCTGTGAACAAGATGGCGAGTTTAGGCTACGGCGACTACCTGTACCTATTTGATAAGTAGTTTTAACCAAATTAGGAGTGAACATTCAGAGCGATGAAAGGTTTTAAATCCAACCTTCCCATGAAAGTCTGTCCGATCTGTCAGCGCCCATTTTCTTGGAGAAAGAAGTGGGCGCGAAATTGGGAGGAAATCGTTTATTGTTCTGAGCGTTGCCGAAGAAATAAATCAACGAAAACGTAGGTCACTCCGACCCTCTCTGGAGTATGTTATTCCCTTTGTATTAACGTTTGTACGCGTTCTCTTACCAAGGTAATAACGTCCCATCATAAGCCCAAAACGCCCCGCTATCTTGCGGAGTTGCTTTTTCTAACAAGCCTAATAAATCCTTTGCGACTCGCTCTGGTGTGAACAGCTTTCCCTCTAGCACATTGGTTTGAAAAGGTGCCGACAAAGCGGTGTCTGTAGTACCTGGGTGAAGTGACAGCACCGTGCCATGTTTGACCATTCTTTGCCATTCGATCGACATGGTTTTTAGGAACATGTTTAATGCGGCTTTCGATGCTCGATAGCTGTACCAACCACCTAACTGATTATCGCTAATGCTGCCAACTTTGGCCGAAATGGTCGCAAACTTGGGTGCAGTACTGCGCTTTAGCTTGGGCGTGAAGTATTTCGCCAACAGCAAACTTGGCAAAGTATTAACCGTGATGGTTTGCTGAAAGAAGTCTGCGTCGAGCGAGCTAAGATTCTTCTCAGGACCTTTCTCTTGGGTGTGCAACATACCAACACAGTTCACCAACCAATCGACGTGTTCAATCTGCTCACTGAACGCTTTTACCTGCTCGTCTTGCGATACATCCACTTGATGCCAAACGACATTTGGGTGTTGCCAATCTGGTTGCTGCTTACGATAAGTGGCATGCACGCGAGCTTGAGGAAACCGAGCTGCGGCTTCTCTCACCATCGCCAAACCAATTCCACCATTGCCACCGACGATGAGTATTTCCATCACAAGTTCTCCACGTTTTCTATGTAGTGCTCTGCGGTATCAAGAATCGCTTGGCGTTGTTGTTCTTCCATGTTGTCCCAAGAGCGGAAAATCATCCCGATTCGTGGATTGGCTGCGAGGCGCTTGTCGTGTTTGTTCATAAAGCGCCAATAAAGGCTGTTAAACGGACACGATCCTTCCCCACTCCTCGCCTTATTGTCGTAATGGCAACCCTTACAGTAGTCGCTCATTTTGTTGATGTAAGAACCACTCGCCGCGTAAGGTTTGGTGCCAACAATGCCGCCATCCGCAAACAATGCCATGCCACGTGTGTTCGGCATTTCGACCCATTCAATCGCATCAACATAGATACCGAGATACCACTCATCCACTTGATCTGGGTCGATCTCGGTTAGCAAGCAAAAGTTACCAGTGACCATCAATCGTTGGATGTGGTGTGCGTAGGCGTAATCGAGGGACTGCCCAATCGCATTGCGCATACAAGCCATTTTAGTTTCACCATTCCAGAAGAAATCTGGCAGCTTTCTTTCTGCGCCCAATTCGTTGTTTTTCGGGTAATGAGGCATGTTCGCCCAATAGACCCCTCGAATGTACTCTCGCCATCCTAAGATTTGGCGAATAAACCCTTCAACTTGAGAAATGTCGATGTCCGCGTTGGAATGAAATGCCTTGAGTGAAGCATCAATGACTTCTCTCGGGTGCAGTAATTTGCTGTTAAGCGAGAATGAAATTCGGCTGTGATACAAGCTCCACTTAGCGTCGTGCTGGCCTGTCATGGCATCTTGAAAACGTCCGAATAACGGCAGACAGACTTGGCAGAAATGCGCGAGTAAAGAGAGGCTTTGCGCGCGATTAATCGGCCACAACAAGTCTCCTTCAAGATTTCCGATGGTTTTGATGTCATGTTTTGCCAACCGCTCAACAATGCTGCGGACGTCGGTACTGAACATCAAAGGTTGTGGCAGTTGTTCAATGTCTTTGGCTTTGAGCTTATTACGGTTATTGGCATCGTAATTCCATTTTCCGCCGACGGGTTTTCCGTCTTGCATCAATATGTCGAAGCGCTTGCGCATCCGGCGGTAAAAGTGCTCCATCATGATGTGTTTGCCTTGAGGAAACTGCGATTCTATTTCCTCAAACGGCAACAAAAAGTGTTCCGAATCGACACAACGCGTAACGACCCCATCAAGCTTTAGTTTGGCTAACTGCTCTAGTAAACGGTATTCATCCGGGCGTTGATATTCAAACTTACTTGCACCAACTTCGCTCAAGTAATGTTGCAAGACTTGCTCAAGATCGTCGAAGGATTGTGTGTCATCCAACGTGAGGTGCAGAACTTGGTGACCTTCACTCTGACGCTCTTTCGCAAACTGTTCCATTGCAGAAAAGAACGCACACACTTTCTGAATATGATGCGTGACGTAAGTATTCTCTTGCTTGAGCTCCGCAATCAGGTAAAGCACTTGCTCATCCGGTTGCTGAAACCAAGAGTGCTCACTGTTAAGTTGATCGCCCAAGATCAATCGTACGGTTTCAAATTGCATTACGGTTTCTCCGATGACGAAGCTTTGTCACTGCTGCCCATCACAATCGGCCAATCGACCATGTCTACACTATCTAAATGCGCGCCAGCACAACGACCTTGCCACCTATCGATGAACTCCATGTGCGGATCGTACATTTCGGTTTGCTTTTCGAGGTTGAATTGTCGTGAACCACGCGGATCAGCACCAACGCCCGCTAGGTATTGCCAATTTCCCCAGTTTGATGCCACATCGTAATCAACCAGTTGTGACTCAAAGTACGCCGCACCATAACGCCAATCGAGGCCAAGCTCATGCACTAAACAACTGGCGACTAACTGCCTGCCACGATTCGACATATAACCGGTTTCATTAAGCTGATGCATACACGCATTGACGATAGGAAATGGCGTTTCACCTTTCTTCCATTGTTGAAAACGGTGCGCGTAAAAGCTGGTGAGTGGTGCTCGATTTTGGATGCCACCGAATCGGAAGAGCTGTCGCTTGTGTCGACGGGCATACCAATAAAAGTATTCACGCCAAAGCAGTTCGAAGTAAATCCAGTAGGTTGAATCATTTGCACCATTCTCCGCTTCATAACGTTTCAACATGGCATAAATAGTTTTCGGAGAAACGCACCCATGAGCTAACCAAGGAGAGAACTTGGTGGAGTAATCCATGCCATCTAAACCGTTGCGTGTTTGTTTGTATTCACTGGCTAGTGTGGAAGCAAAATACTGACGACAATGTTCAAGCCCGCGGCTTTCTCCACCATGAAACGTAGCTTTTGTGTCAAAGTAATATGCAGTAACGGAAGGCAGATTCACACCTAAAGGAATTGGAGGTAACGAACGGATACTCTCGCGGGGCCGAGAGATGTCTAAACCTTCAACTTGCTTTCTAAACTGCGTGAAAGTCGTAGGCAGTTTGCTCAAGTCAAATGGCAGTTGTTCTTCCCTTAACAGGGTCCGGATTGTTTGCTGTTTTATTTTTACATGAGAAGCGCCTTCAACTGCTCGATCTAACGCTTGTTGCTCATCCGAACCGGGAAAGGCTTCAGCATATATATGTGTGACGCCGAAGCGATTAACAGCATACTTGATTGCTTGATCGGGCGTCAGTTCAACTGCCCACAATCGCTGACCAAGGTGATTCAAAGATTGATTGAGTTCACTAAGCGATGCGTCGAGAAACTGCAATTTCGCACGCCCGAAAGAGGCTTCCTGCGCAAAGTGATGCAAGTAAGGCGTCATTGAAGGGTAGCAATACAAGCAAATTAACTCGTCCATTTCTACACTGGCGCTTTTCAACAGTGGGTTGTCGTGCAATCGCAAGTCGTTCGTGAACCAATAAAGTCCTATTTTCTTTTTCAATTCGCACCCTCAGATGTTAATTCTTCGTCTACGAGTTCTTTTCACGGAGACCCTGACGTTAAGCCTTTTGATTTACTTGCTTTTATACGAAAACGAGAGTTTGACGATCATTAGGTTACTAACGTTCACACGGAATCCATTTGCTGGATATCTCAAAACACGCAATACCACCAAATGCCTGTACATTTTTCATACTGATATTTTATAAAATTTGAATCCAACGGTATTGATCACGATCTTAATCACTCATTTTCTATATAAACCATGCAAAAGTGATAAAAATTAAAGCGACATTAGTTAATATCCGTTAATCTAAGCCCAATCCCATTTTGCTAGTACCATCGCAGAAATGACCGACGAGTTTAAGAAATCAACCGCTAATTTAAAAAAAGCGGTCCCACTGATGATCAAAAACCATGTTGCTGCCACGCCAGCCAACTACGCGCTTTGGTATACCTACGTTGACAAGACCATTCCAGAACTCAACTTTGAGTTAGACACGGTGTTAGAAAACTACGGTATTTGCCCGCCAGCAACCAATAAACAGCTTTACAACAACTATGTGGCCAGCAAAGCAGAAACCAGCCTTGAAGATCTTAGAACCAATGTAGAAGTTCTGCTACATGAAGTATCCAGTTCAATGAGCGATACGATTTTAGATACTTCCTCCTTTTCTGAGATGGTAGACAAAAGCTTTAATAAACTGGAAAAAGTTGAGGACAATAGCCTAAGCATTGAAGAAGTGATGGTGGTGATTCGTCAACTTGTCGCAGAGTCACACGAAATTCGTCACTCAACAAAGTTTTTGAATAGCCAATTGACTAACGCGAGTGAAGAAATTTCTCGCCTCAAAAATCAACTGGCTGAAGTACAGCAAGATGCGTTGTTCGATGGTTTGTCAAACCTATACAACCGCCGAGCATTTGACAAAGATCTCTCTTCACTTATCGCATCAAATCAGGCAATGACCTTGATCATGCTTGATATCGATCATTTCAAATCATTTAACGACAATTACGGGCACCTTTTTGGCGATACAGTGTTAAAAGCCATTGCCCGCCGGCTACAACAAAGCTGTCGAGATGGAATATGTGCGTACCGTTTTGGTGGTGAAGAATTCGCGCTAATTGTACCTAACAAATCTCTGCGAATTGCTCGCCAATATGCAGACACACTACGCCGGATGATAGAAAAACTGCGTATCAGAGATAAGCGCTCAGGCACACAAGTTCACAGCATTACCGCTTCTTTTGGGGTAGCAGAATTTGAGCCGGGTGATACGCCTGAAGCCTTAATCAATAAAGCCGATAAACAGCTTTATGAAGCAAAACAACTCGGTCGTAACCGCGTGATGCCAATTTAAATAAACTGACTAAGCGAAAACGACTTTTACGATGAAAAAGAAAACCCCGCGACGTAAAGTGCGGGGTTTTTATATCCAATCATGAGTATCTTAATCGACGCTGTAGCAGTAACTTAGAATGTAGTCGTCACCATTTTTTGCGGTATATTCTTTATCTTCACTGCATGCCATCGGCTTACCTTTTTTGTCGCCTTTGATTAGACTTATCCAATGGCGCATCGCGGTTGGTGCATTGCCAGTTAGTTCAGGATGAAACGTCGTGCGAGTTTCCAATTGAATATCGTCAATGTCCACTAATTCCACGCAACCAGTGCCTTTGTGACAGCCAAACAGCACTTCTACATGATTACCCGAATCATCTTTAAACAAAATCGATTTTGGATCTTCCTTTTCACCAGTGTACGCCACGAAGTGTTTTGGGCTTTTCAGGCCGCTGTGTGTACCGTCTTTGAAATAAGCCAAAACATGGCGGTAATCAATCACGTAACTTGATACATCTTGGTGCGACCCGTTCTCCAATGGGAACATGCGGTCAAGCAGTTGCTTCGCTTTTACTTGTTTCTCACTCTGCTGCTCAGCACTTACCGCTTCGACGGCAAATACGGCTTCAGCGATAAATGGGCGTTGTTGTTGTTGCATCTCTTTTTTATCGAAGTTCAGCATATTCATCGTCATATCCTCGCACTTAAAAACTCGTCCTAGAGTAAAAACTTAAATCCTTTATTTAAGTTTCAGGCAATTCTGTGAAGTGGATGGTTAATTTCCTTGCCTGCTCATTATGTAGACTAGCGAAATATTGACTACAATTTCACAACAAAAATTTTACAATGTGAATTTTACAAAATGTCTGTGTCAAAAAGCCTTATTCGTCAGTCTCATTTTCTTGGTACGAAAATTCGTAACCTAAGAAAAAACAACCATTTAACGATGGAAGATTTGTCTGCCCGTTGTGTAAGAATTAATCCAGAGTACGCTCCTTCGGTTTCTTACCTTTCGATGATTGAGCGCGGAAAACGCGTACCGAGTATCGATATGCTCGAAGTGATCGCGGAAGTTTTTCAAAAAGATCCGGCGTGGTTTTTAGATGATGAACCCGAATTAGAAGCCATCACACCCAACAAAGGAAATCGTGGCGGGATTAGTGGCATGGCGTTGGAGCCGAGCTTCCTGTTTTCCAATGATATTCTTCAAATCGCGATACCAGAAATGCTCTCCCAAACAGGTATCACGGGGCGTCAATTCGCCCACTTACTGATCCGCGCACACCAAGAAAACCATCAAAACCATTTTCCTGATTTAGAGCGCGCCGCCGAAGAGGTCGGCTTGAAGCGGCTGAATCTATCTGTAGAAGATCTCGTAGACATTGCAAAAAGTATGGGATTGGATATCCGCTGGGTAGATCGAGCGCCACAAGATGTGATTGATGAACTGGGCGTCAGCGCCAAACAGTTGATTACGTCTTTCATGGAGCCACCTGGGACTATTTATCTCAATAAACGAATGCGTGACTATCCAACCCGATTGAAGTATGACTTGGCGGTATATATCGGCCATCGAGTGCTCCATAGCAGCGATGCAATGAATAACGTTTTATCTATCGGGCATCAAAACAATTGGGAGCAAATGGACAGCCCTGTGTCGAACTCTGAACTCAATTCGCAAGATATCCTGCAAGCTTGGCGTGATTTTGAGTCCAGCTTTTTTGCTGGTGCCTTGCTTTGCCCCAAAGTACCATTTCGTCAGTTGCTTGACCGCTCCGGTTACGAAATTGATGTTCACAAAAAGGCCGGCGTTTCTCCTTCCGTTGCAATGCGTCGCATGACGGTGGTCTCGCCTTACCCTCATTGGCACTATTTTGATGCCTATGGCCCCGGCAAGTTAAAAGCAGTGTATCGAGGAAATGGTATTCCATTGCCTTGGGGCAACATGCGCAAAGTAAACGACCCTTGCCAGCACTGGGCGGTATTCCGACGCCTTTCCCAGCCTTTGGATACCAGTTCAGCGCAAATTTCGATTTTAAATGTTGGCGACGAGCCACGTATCTACTGCTGCGAATCGGTCAACGTATTTGACCCTGCGGGAAATAATCGCGTGCTATGTGCCGGTATTGATCTTAACCCTGCTATTTCTGCACAAGGTGGCGATGCCGTTTCCATAGCGGAAGAACTTAAGTCCCTTTGTGTCGCTTCCGGCGGAAGTAGTGTTATTCCTCCCCACATCAAAAAAGACTTAACGACTATCGCTAAGATATTAAACATCAACTGGATAGAGCGCGGGATTCAAACCCAAGCAAGGTTGATCTGCTCCAGAGGGGCGGTTTGTCCAAGACAACCTAGTTGTTACAGCAAGTGCGGAGAAGCTGATGAGACGGGCAGCGACGTGAATATCATCGGGCTTTAGAAAGAAAAAACGCCAATCACAATAAACGTGATTGGCGGTATATACTTGTGAACAATTTGTATTCACTAACAACGTCAGTTGGCTAGGTGACCCTCGGCTTAATAAGGGTCACTCTAAGTAAAGCACGATGCGTGCCAACTTTAAAAAAGCCGTTTTTTAGTAGATCCAGATGCATATCGTTGCTTTATTAACCATTAATTTCGCAAACTGCATTTGCAAAATGCAACATTATGCAAATATGCCACTGAATGCACTGCTAATAACGACTCTCTCAGCAAAGTGTCTGTGAACATATGAAGTCACATATTCTTGCACCTCAATGATGATGAGATTTCGGGCTCCCAACTTTACCATTCCTCTAACCCCTTATTGAAACTGGGTTCAGGCTCATCCGCCATGCTTTTGTTGATACATTCTCTCATCGGCTATTTTCATCATTTGCTCAGGAGATGACATTTGCGGGTCAAATATCGCGTACCCAATACTGGCTTTCAAATAGATAAGCGTTTCATCGTAAATGACGGGCGTAGAGCATAGCGCTAATCGAAGTTTTTGTAGAAGAGACTGAACATTTTCTTCCGTTCCTGGGTGATGAACTACAACTAAGAACTCATCACCGCCCATTCTGGCCACGATGTCTGATTTACGCAGAGAGCTTTTTACCCTTTCAGCCGTAGCGATTAAAACTTTGTCACCTGCGTCGTGACCATAGGTGTCGTTAATGTGTTTAAACCTATCTAGGTCAATATTAATTAAGGCGAAGCTATAACGCTTTTTATAACGTTTCGCTATTTCAAACTGCTGCTTGTAAAACTTCATAAAATAGCGACGGTTTGGTAAACGCGTGAGTTCATCGTGTAAAGCTCTGTCATCTGCAATGGTATACAGTCGATAAATGGCGAACAGCGCGAGGCTAAGTGCGAATATAATGGGATAGCCGATTACTCTAGCTAAATGCAACTGATGCCAAGAGATTTGGCGATCAGCTTTGCCTCCAGAGAAAACCACCATACTCCACCCACCATAAGGAAAATGAACCATCTCTTTTGCATATGCCATGCTATTTACACTTTGCGCGCCAAAGAAAGCATCACCAAATGAGCCACCGCTATCGTAACCACGGATCATTAAAGGGTAACGATACGAGAAATCAATTACGCCGGTTTCTCTCATCAGAGCATCGAAATCAATCACCGCACTGATCACTCCCCAGTAGTCCTGATTCATTGGAGGATCAAGAAAAACAGGCACACGCACGATCAAACCTCGGCCACCTTGAATCAAAGTCACTGGCCCTGCGATGAAAATTTCTTGTACATCCTTGGCTTTTTGCACCTGTACCCACTGCTGTGGCACTGCGCGGTAATCAAGGCCGATTAGGCGCTCATTACCTTGGCGTGGAAATACGTGACTAATTACATCATTTTTCGCGATACCGATGATTGTAATATGTTTACTTTTATTTAGGATTCGGTGAGCGGCGATACTCAATTCTTCTTCTTGGTTTTTAGGAAGTAACGTAATGAGTGTCGCTAAAGTACTGGCTTTGTAGATATCCGCCATAAGTACCGCTTCCAAATTGGAACGGAGAATGGAAAGTTGTTCTTTGGCCTCAACTTGAACTCGCTCTTTGTGAAGCTCTTGCTGGTTTCGATTTAACAGCTCGATAACCCCAATACACAAAGCGAAAAAGGTGAGGAAGAACAATGCAAAATAGCATCGCTTTCTGGGTAAATAACGCATTTTCTCCCCACAACTCGTATACAACTACGAGATTTTTTATTTATTGTTAAAATTCTTATTATCACAAGAATAACCAATCATAATCAGAAAGGTAACAGTGATTGACAACTTTTATGTTTTAGGTGTGAGATGATGCATCAACAAGGCGATTTATTTGGCGGCGATCTATGGCAAGAAGTAGAAAGAGGAAAACTTTATTATGATCCTCATTTTCTTAACCATCTTGAGGCGGATAATTACTTTGACCAACTTCGAAAGACACTGCCATGGCACCAAGAACACATTACTATATTCGGCAAGTCAGTACTTCAACCTCGCTTACAAGCGTGGCACGGTGATGCAGCATATACTTACTCAGGCTTAACCATGCAGCCTCACCCTTGGACTCTTGAGTTAACTCAGCTGAAAGTGCATTGTGAATCAGTTGCTGATGTCACTTTTAATTCTGTTCTCGCTAACTTATATCGACACGGTCAAGACTCAATGGGCTGGCACCAAGATAATGAACCAGAGTTAGGTAGAAACCCTGTTATCGCATCTTTGAACTTAGGTGAAACACGTCGATTTTTGCTTAGAAATTTACATTGTAAAACTGAGATTGAATACGAGCTTTCTCATGGCTCCTTACTGATTATGGCTGGCGAGCTTCAGCATCACTGGAAGCACTGCGTACCAAAAACCGCGAAAACCAAAGATGAACGTATCAACCTGACTTTTAGGCAAATTTTCAACTATTGACTCAGCTTTTACATTCTCAATTAATATTGATGGTAGGTTTAGGTTCAGGACTTCATAGGGAATGGATTTATGCGTATTAAACCTCTTAGCTTAGCAGTCTTACTCTCTTGCTCACTTACCTTTGCTGCTCAGGCATCACAGGAAGACGTACCGCTTCTCGATAATACTCAATCAGCGCAGTTGATTCGTAGTACCTACGAACAAGAACTGTTCACTTTCCCGGCGTTTAAAGAGGGCCATTTTGGCTTACGCATGTACCGCCAAACATTAGATGAGAAATATCACGCTGCCATTTGGACCGACATGGCACAAGTAGCCAGCCGGTTAAACCAATTTGCTAATGAAGTCGTTGAACCAGAAGACATCATTCTCTATTCATCTCAAAGGTTGACCACGTATCAAGAGAAAGAAACCGAACGAGGGCAGCGACGCTATACCGTGACTAAACACCATCCTGAGTACCTTTATCTTGGTGTGGATTTGCTTGGCGCAATGGCAAGAGCAAACGAATATGGCCTACAACATAAACAAGACAAAACGCTGAGAAAAATTATTAGGCGCTACGATTTCTCGCGTTACGTTACGGACAAAGAGATGATAGAGGCATGGGCAGCTCAGCTTGCAAACCAAGTCTACTGGCTTCGTCAGCTAGGAGAGCAAGATGTGGTCGAGGAATTCACTCAAACCTTCCGGAACACCTACCCCGACGATAAAGATAAGATGCTTTCTGCTCAGCAGTATTGGAACAAACTCTATGGTATGACGCACATCATCTTTGCCGATTCACAGTATTATCAGGAGCGAGTAAGCGAGAAGAAACACCAATGGATTTATGATTACTTTCGCAACAACATCGACACTATCCTACTGCGCGCCAAAGAAGACGTGATTGCGGAAGTCGGCATTTCGTTTTTGTTAGCAGGCTTGGACCATGATCCGGTCGTAAAGAAGACCCGCCAAGCCATTCGTCATGCAATCAACGCAGAAAAAGGGATGATTCCGTCGGTCGACGGTAACTTTGATCTCAAGTACGGCGAACACCGTAACGTGCTAGCCATCATGCTGCTCGATTGGAAAGGGATACATAAAGCGCCAACTTATCAAGAGCACCCAGAGGCTTTTAAATCGATACCTTACGGCTTAATGCCCAAGCCTTAGAAATAACAAAACCCGCCATTTAGGCGGGTTTTTAGTGTGGATCTTCAATCTAAATTAGAGAGAGATAAAAATACCCGCTAAGCACGCACTCATCAGGTTAGCGAGTGTACCAGCAGCAACCGCTTTTAGGCCTAGACTTGCAACATCTTTGCGGCGCTCAGGTGCCATCACGCCGATAGAGCCCAACTGAATCGCAATTGAGCCAATGTTCGCAAAACCACACAACGCAAAAGTGATAATAATTTGAGTATGCTCAGACAGTGTCGCTTTGTGCTGCACAAAATCGATAAACGCAACAAACTCATTCATCACCACTTTCTGACCAATGTATGAACCCGCAGCTAGGATTTCGTGGCTTGGCACACCAATCAACCATGCGAGAGGTGCAAACAAATAACCAAAAATCGCTTGTAGCGTTACGCCAGAGAAACCAAGTATCTCACCCAAGTTTTCTAGCCCCGTGTTCACCATCGCGATAACACTCACGAAAGCGATAAGCATGGTACCAACAGCAACAGCAACTTTCATACCGCCCATAGCACCGCTTGCTAGCGCATCAATTACGTTGCTTTCTTCTGATTTATCTAGCTCAATATTGTTGTAATCGCTTGGCGTTTGACGCTCAGGAACGATAATTTTTGCCATCATCAAACTACCTGGCGCTGCCATAAAGCTTGCCGCGATCAAGTATTTGAGGTCGACACCCAAACCAGCATAACCACCAAGCACACTGCCCGCCACTGAAGCCATACCACCAGCCATCACAGCAAACAGTTCAGAGCGAGTCATGTTAGAAAGAAATGGACGAATAAGAAGTGGTGACTCGCCTTGAGATAAGAAGATGTTCCCTGTTGCAACCAAAGACTCTGCTTTACTCGTACCCAAGAACTTCTGGATAGCGCCGCCAATAAATTGAATCACTTTTTGCATAATGCCCAAATAGTAAAGGGCGGAGATAAGAGCACTGAAGAAGATGATGATAGGAAGGACACGAATAGCGAAGATAAAGCCAGAAGAAGCGAGGTCACCAAAGAGGAATTTAATCCCTTCATCAGCAAAGCTGAGTAGCCCCGCGACACCATTACTTAAACTCGCCAGCGCCGCTTGACCCAACGGGAAATAGAGCACCAAAGCAGCAAACCCCATTTGTAGCATCAAGGCGCGAGATACAGTTTTCCAATTAATGGAAGAACGACCCTCAGAAAGTAGGAAAGCACAACCTAGCAGTGCAACAATACCAAATAGACTAAATAGAACACTCATGAGCTGGACCTACTAAACGTTGAAAAAGAAAAAAGAGCCAAAGGAATTGGCAGAAGAAAGGGACAACGCAGCGAGTGATAACTCACTTTTAGATCCAGAATGTAGACAGAACGAATAGTTCGACATCTTATTTTTACCTTATACAAGCAATTGAACGTAGCTGGTCCGGTCCGTGGGGTCATTCACTGCTGGCGAGCATGTTGCTTGGCCTGCTCCATGTGACGGCTTGTATGGGTAAGGGTCCTGAACAACTAAACCCTAATTCCCGCTTAAACGGGACGCAAGTATAGCCAACAAAAAGAGATATTCATCACATTTATTTACGCAAACGTTCAAGCGTTCAAAATTTAGGCAAAAGTACTCTTTTGTCGTCATACCATTAATAAAAGTAAGGGCATAAGGATAGGCGTTGATGGTAAAAAACATAAAAGTGACCAATAAATATGCAATCAAACTCGAAAGAGCCAAAATTCGTCATTTTGCTCTCGCCAACAGGTGGATTTTGGTTATAATTCGCGTTGCTTCTTTCGAGGCCTCTGAGTATTCAGAGCATCATGATGCCGAGATGGTGAAATTGGTAGACACGCTAGCATGAGGTGCTAGTGCCTTTGGTGTGAGGGTTCGAGTCCCTCTCTCGGCACCATTATCCTTCTTCCCTAATTTTGTTCGAGTGTAATGCAAAGTTCTAAGCAGGCAAGACAGTCTACAGATGCTAACCAACTTCTGAGTGAGCTTGCGGTTCACGCTTTATTACACCTGCACTTTAAAATTCACGCGTCCTCGCATGGCCTCTCCCTTAAAGAACGTAATGACTTACTTCAGAAATGGCTGAAACCAAAACTGAAGAGTAATCGCTATAAGCTGATTAAAAAGCCGTTAAAATCTTTGACTCAGCAGGCAAAAGGTGAGAACGGAAATCTGGAAGAATTACTCGAGCGCTGCGTCGGTGCAGACAAACCCAGAAATCCTCAACCCGATCTAGATAGCTACTTGCTGCTGATCAACGAGATTGAGAAGAAACTGGGGACTACCGTGTTATTATCGCGACCGGAAGACGTCGACTTATCTCACGACCAACACGGCTGTTTGCTGTGTGTGCTTTCTGAGAACTTAAATCAGCACTTCGATGATAATAACGCCCTAATCGCTCCTATTTCGATGCTGTTCCGCGGACCAATGAGTCAACGCTCACTTTTCCTTGGCAGCATTTACGCCAGTGGTACCTTCAATTATGAAGTGCAGTATCAAGACGACCAGTTCGTTCGCATCACATTAGAGTTAGCGTAACTGTAACGCTAAGAAATAAACGAATCGAAAAAGGCCGTGAAACTCGCGGCCTTTTGCTTATCTAGATTTAAACTTGAGTTAATCGATCTCTTTAAATCGAGCAGTAAAGTGGCGCAGCACTGGTGGCTCGTACTCGAAAGTGAGCCCTTTTAACTCATGTGCACGATTTTTCAGTTCGATAATCGCATCCGCAATGTAATCCATATGATCGTTTGTGTAGACACGACGTGGAATGGTCAAACGCATCAACTCAAGCTCTGACGCTTTTTGTTTACCCGTTTCCGGATCTCGACCAAGCAGCAACGATCCTATCTCTACTGCTCGAATACCCGCTTCCAAGTACAAAACATTACACAATACCTGCGCAGGAAACTGATCCGCTGGAATATGTGGCAAAATCTTAGCGGCATCCACAAACACCGCATGACCACCCGTTGGGTATTGAATCGGAATACCGCCTTCACGTAAGCGCTCACCTAAGTATTGAACTTGGCTAATTCTATAGTGAAGAAAATCCTCATCCGCGGCTTCATACAAACCGCGAGCGAGCGCTTCCATATCACGCCCAGCCATGCCGCCGTATGTTACAAATCCTTCCATGGGTACGCAGCGCGTCTGCACCGCCTGGAACAACTCCTTATGATCACGAATACAACACATGCCACCAATGTTTACCATCGGGTCTTTCTTAGCTGACATGGTGAGCATATCACCGTACTGGTACATCTCACGGATGATTTCCAGAATCGATTTATTCTCGTAACCCGCTTCACGCTGCTTGATAAAGTAGGCGTTCTCACAGTAACGAGCCGAGTCAATCACCACTGGAATATCGTACTTGGTTGCAATCTCGTACACACTGCGCATGTTTTCCATCGACACAGGCTGACCACCGGAGCTATTACAAGTAATCGTGGTGATAATTGCACAAATGTTATGCGAACCGTGCGCTTCAATTGTTGCCACCAGCTTATCGATATCAAAATTGCCCTTCCAATCATAAGGCGTAGTGGTGTCGAATGCTTCTTCCGTTACCACGTTAATCGCTTTACCGCCATTGAGTTCAATGTGACCCGCTGTGGTATCAAAATGGTAGTTCGAGATAAAGACTGGCGTTTCGCCACCACGCACCTGACGCATACGCTCAATCAAAGCTGGGAACAAAATTTGCTCGGCACCACGCCCTTGGTGTGCAGGCACGGTGAGCTTATAACCGAAGAAGTGCTCCACTGCATCACACAGGTTGTAGTAATTTCGACTCCCCGCATAGGATTCATCCCCCATCATGATGCCAGCCCACTGATTATCACTCATGGCACCAGTGCCAGAGTCAGTCAGCAAATCGATATAAACATCATCACTACGAAGAAGAAATGGATTATAGCCCGCTTCTTTTAACGCGACTTCACGGTCTGACAAAGTCGTCATTTTGATTGGCTCAACCATTTTGATACGGAAAGGTTCTGGAATACGTTTCATTGTTAATTTCCTTATACGCATTGTCCTACGCAGTTTCACGTAAGACTAAAAAACAAATAGATAGAATGCTTTTCAATGCGATTGCATTGAGGAAATCAACGAGAAGAGATTTTACTAAGAAGAGACAAGCAGTAGTCTAGGTTATACCAGAACGACAGCACCAAACGGCTATCGAGAATATCCTTTATTCTCATCGTCTTCGTCCTCCTGATAAAAATAAAAAGTCAGAAACCCTATGTCTCTGACCTTTTCAATATAGTGCAGTTTTCAATCAACTTTCAGTGAGGTCACCCTCATTTTAAGAAGGTCTCGCCCTTTTCATTCTGCGTTTGATATTACTTTCTTTGACTAGATAATCGAAAAGTGGCGCGAATAAGTTAGCAAATAGAATCGCTAACATGATGCCTTCTGGATAAGCCGGGTTCAGCACTCGGATAAAAATCGTCATCACACCGATTAATAGTCCGTATGCCCATTTCCCGTTATTGGTAAAAGCTGCCGAGACAGGGTCTGTCGCCATGAAGAAGGTACCAAACGCAACCCCACCAATCACGAAGTGCCAGTAGAACGGCATGGAGAACATGGGGTTAGAGTCTGAACCGATCGCATTCAATAGTAATGAAGCTCCGATTAAACCGACCAACACGCCCGCAACAATTCTCCACGATGCAATCTTCATAAAGATGAGAACCAAGCCTGTTAGTGCGATCAACAACGTGGAGACTTCACCCATCGAGCCTGGTAAATTGCCAACAAAAGCATCTCCCCATGAAATTGGCTCTCCCGTCATATTATTTATCAAAGCACTTTGCCCTCCTTCATACCATTGGCTAAGTGGAGTAGCGCCAGAGTAACCATCAGCCGCGACCCACACGGTACCACCGGACATGTTGGCAGGATAGGCAAAGTATAAGAACGCGCGCCCTGCTAAAGCTGGATTTAGGAAGTTTCGTCCAGTACCACCGAAAATCTCCTTCGCCACAACAATACCGAAAGTGATACCTAAAGCCGCTTGCCATAGTGGAATTGTCGGAGGAAGGATCAGCGCAAAGAGTATAGAGCTGACAAAAAAGCCTTCATTTACCTCATGCTTTCGCACAATAGCAAACAGAACTTCCCAGAAACCACCAACGATAAACACCGTCGCATAAACCGGGAGAAAGTAAGTAGCACCAAGCCACATTTTACTTCCCCACCCCGCTTGTGAAACCGCATCTAACGAGCCCCATACCCAACTCAGTTGCCATGAAGAAACAAGCGCTTGCTGAGCTGAGGCTTGATCCATTCCATACAACAAGGCATCACTCGCTTGCTGGCCTATGTTGTACATACCCCAGAACATGGCAGGGAAGACAGCCAACCACACCATGATCATAATACGTTTTAAATCGATGCTATCTCGAACGTGAGTCATGCCCTGGTTTACCTTACCAGGCGTGTAAAAAATGGTTTCGACAGCTTCGAAAAGTGGGTAGAACTTGTGATACTTCCCACCTGGACCAAACTTAGGTGTCGCTTTCTCAAAGTAATCTTTAAGGCTCATAACACTCCTCCTTTATCTAAAAGATGGTACGCACATGTGTAAAAAGCGATCGTTTTTTAATCTCTTCGTCTTCCTTCTTCGTATTTCACCTTGTTCGCCACTCTTCTGTCTCCTCTTTAAATCCAGCGAACAGTTTATCCAACGAAAAAGGGACCGCTCATGGACACACTCGCCATTGACCTAGCTAGATTCCAATTTGCCTTTACTGTCTCTTTCCACATTATTTTTCCAGCTTTTACGATTGGTTTGGCAAGTTATCTCGCTGTATTAGAGGGCTTGTACTTAAAAACGGGCAACAAACAGTACATGCAAATCTATAAGTACTGGCTCAAAATCTTTGCCATCAGTTTTGGTATGGGTGTGGTGAGTGGCATCGTGTTGAGCTATCAATTCGGTACTAACTGGAGCGTGTTTGCTGACAAAACAGGCCCAATCCTAGGCCCGCTAATGGGTTATGAAGTTTTTACTGCGTTTTTCCTCGAAGCGGGGTTTTTAGGCGTGATGCTTTTCGGTATGGACAAGGTGGGTAAGAAGCTTCACTTCGCCGCGACTTGTATTGTCGCATTCGGGACGTTTTTGTCTGCGTTTTGGATACTTTCGGTTAATAGTTGGATGCAAACACCAGCGGGCTACAGTATCAACGAAGCCGGACAGTTTATCCCAGAAGACTGGTGGGCGATTGTCTTCAACCCTTCCTTCCCTTACCGGCTCGTTCATATGTTGCTCGCCGCTTACCTTACTACCGCCTTTGTTGTAGCCGGCGTTGCCGCTTATCACTTGCTAAAAGCAAACCATAACCCTCTAGCCAGAATTATGTTCTCGATGGCAATGTGGATGGCTGCCATCGTGACACCAATTCAAATCGTTGCTGGAGACATGCATGGATTAAACACCCTTGAACATCAACCCGCCAAAGTCGCCGCGATGGAAGGGCACTATGAGTCTCACCAAGGCGCGCCATTGATCCTCTTCGGTATCCCTAACGATGAAGAAAAACGCATGGAATACGCACTGGAAATCCCCAAACTCGGTAGTTTGATTTTAACTCATGACCTCAACGGTGAAGTGAAGGGATTAGATGCTTTTCCAGAGGAGGAACACCCTCCTGTATCTATCGTTTTCTGGTCTTTCCGAGTAATGGTCGCGCTTGGTTTTGGCATGCTTGTTATTGGTTTGTGGAGCCTTTGGCTAAGAACACGTCGCAAACTTTTTGATTCAAGGGCACTTCAACGTATTTGTGTCCTGTTTGCCCCAGCGGGGTTCATTGCAGTTTTAGCAGGCTGGATAACTACCGAAGTCGGTCGACAGCCTTACACCGTATACGGTCTTTTAACCACAGCCAATTCGGCATCGCCTATTGATGCCGCCGCGGTGAGCGTCTCCCTGACGGCGTTCATCGTGGTTTACTTTGTGGTTTTTGGAGCTGGCTTCTTCTATCTCCTACGTTTGATGCGCAAGTCTCCAACTCGATATGAAGAAGGTCTAGATAGCCGACTTCCTGATGGCACGAAAACCGATGCCATCACACATTCTAACCATCTAACCTAGGAGCTTACTCATGGATTACGCATTAATTTGGTACGCTTTGATTGGGCTCGCTGTTCTGATTTATGTCGTGTTAGATGGCTTTGATCTCGGTATTGGTATCCTATTTCTCAGCGCTAATGACGATGAAGAGCGCGACATGATGATGAACAGCATCGCTCCTGTTTGGGATGGGAATGAAACTTGGCTAGTTCTTGGCGGAGGTGGGCTTTTTGCCGTGTTCCCCCTCGCCTACGCGGTCATTATGCCAGCACTCTATGCTCCCCTGATTTTAATGCTGCTCGGGTTAATTCTGCGCGGGGTTTCTTTTGAGTATCGCTTCCGAACACAACGCGGAAAGTTTTTATGGGATAGCGCTTTTTTCATTGGTTCACTCACCGCGGCATTGATGCAAGGCATTATGCTCGGAACCCTGCTCCAAGGTATAGAGGTTAGTGAACGAGCATACGCAGGTGGATGGTTTGATTGGCTTTCGCCATTTAGCGTATTTTGTGGCCTGGCGCTTGTTTGTGCTTATATTCTGCTCGGTTCATGCTGGTTATTAATCAAGCTTCCAGAAGAGCTGATGGGGCGCTATTACGTGGTCGCGCGACGATGGGGACTAGCGATGGTAGCCTGTATATTCATCGCCAGTTTGTGGCTGCCATTGAGCCAAAATATCGTATTTGAACGTTGGTTCTCATTACCAAACTCGCTACTGTTTTTCATTTTACCAATTATTGCAGCGGCACTTATTTGGCAGCTATTCAAAGCCTTACTCGACCACAAAGCCGTCCGAGCCTACGTTCTTGCGATCGGCCTGTTTCTTGTGTCCGCGATGGGTTTCGGTGTCAGTACATTCCCTTACTTGGTCCCATTCGCACTCACTTATCAAGACGTCGCTGCGCCAGACAAAAGTTTGGCATTTTTACTTGCCGGTGCGGTGGTATTACTTCCTCTGATCATAGCCTACACGGCTTATTCGTACTGGGTTTTCCGCGGCAAGATGAAACGTGGAGAAGGATATCACTGATGAAACTAAAACCCATTTTGTGGTTCATTGGCATTTGGCTGGCAAGCGTGGTCGCCTTGTTTGTTATCAGTTCGTTGATACGAACTGCGATATTGTAGGCCCGGAGTCAACTGCACCACATCTGAAGCTATTGAGGTCTATACTCAAGCAAGAGTAAAACAACGGAGTGTTTTTATGACCTTAAAGCAGTTTCTGGTAACTTTGATTCTTTTGACGGTTCCACTGTTTTCACCAAATGCATTGGCCGTAGACAAGCAGATGTCATCCGCCATGAAAAGTAAAATGCGGTCTATTTGCTCCGCAACAAACGAGCAGGGTCATTGGCAACTTGCTGAGGCAACTCCTGACGCCAGACGCTCACTCAACATGGTGCTTTATCAAATGAATGCCGATGATAAATTGAGAGCAATTCATGAGGTGAGAACCAAAATGGTCGGCGGCACCCATTATGCGTTTGAGTTCGAGTTGCAAGATGGTCAAGTCTGGAATGCAATTGTATTACACAGTGCCCGAGGCGATTACATGATAGAAAGACACGCAAAGAAAGGGGAACTCTGCCCTAAATAGCAATAGACACTACGACTCTACAGCCGACACAATAAAGTCGACTGATTCAGTCGCCTTTATTGTGGGTATGTTTAGGTATCGCTTCAAAAGCTTGGGAAAAGTAATAGCTTTCAACCTGAGGCCTAACTAAATCACAAGCTAACCCAAGGTCATCATTTTTTGTGAAAGGTAAATGTTCTGACACTAATTCCTGGGAATCTTTGTCCACGGTCTGGAAAGATTCAACAATTCTAAGTGGCCAGTAAGCTTTATTCTCAGTAACAAGAAAAAAGTAATATTGGAGCTGCTCTCCATGAGTCACGGCATTGTTAATTTCACTTCTAATTTTAACCACTTCGATTTTGCTACCAACACAAGTGAAGTCATATGCATCAGTAATTTCCGCTTCCTTCGCGCCCGGAGTATATACCATATAATCCGATTCAAACTTATTATCAGTCAGCAAATAACCATCGTCGACACTAGTTAACTGAAAGGAAAATGCAGGGTAATGTACTATCAAACAAGCTCCAAAAGCCCTACTTAAAAATTTCTTTGAAAATGCCTTTTTTATACAGTTCGGTAAATATCTCATGTCGTTGTCCATATGAATCTGTATTTTTATTAATAACCCTAGTAATACTATCAGTCACCGTTCTAGATGCTCCCTTATCGGCTTTTAAATATAGCTTATTCTTCAGCCAAAAAATCATAGCAGTCCTGATGGCATATTTAGGTTGAGCAACTAACTGAGGCGAAGAAGAGAAACTCGTATTTTCGTTCCAAATATTTGCGTGTATGCTTTCTGTCGCTAAATAGTTTCCTTTCCCTGTTAACTGTATCATTCCTCTACCGCGATATTTCCATCCATCTCCGGTACTTGCATCACCATTGCCTATTTTCATGGCATAGGCATTATTTGCTATCGCTTCTTGGTTTGCTTTTTGATTGATGGCATTTTTTCTCCCGTGCTTTTCAGCTAACGCCGGCCTATTCCGATAAACTCTGAAAGTGCTTTTCAATCCTTGAACTGAATAATTCAGGTTTTCCTCCATTCTCATTCCAGGACCAACCTCTTTTGCTAATTGAGCGACAAAGTGTGACAGTCTCAGTTCACTGTCTAACTTACATTCAGAGATCTTCATAGAAAGTTCTTTGCTTATAATCACTAAATAGTCTTCTGAAACTTTAGTTTCATTCTTCCATACTTTTCTAAGGTGCTGTTTTGTAATCATAGTCCCTCCATCTGATGAAGATTAAAACTGAAAGAACAAAAAATCACCTATAAAATTTGAAGTTGACATTGTATTACGACATTTTAAAACCATTTCTTACATACTAATTACATTATTGTGCGGCAAATAACATACCAGTCAATATTCTAGAAAAGCATTCTTTTCGCTCATATATTTTAACATGGCTTTTTACTGTTAAACCGTCTCGGTTTTCGCCTCTATCTTCTCATTTACTTTATCGCAAATGTACTCTCCAATAGGCATTGCAGATGTCGCTGCTGGAGAGGGGGCGTTGCAAACGTGCAGGCTTCTGGCGCTTTCGGCAAACAAGAAGTCATGAACCAAGGTTCCGTCGGATAACACCGCTTGCGCACGAATCCCCGCAGGATATGGTTTGAGATCGTCGACCTTGATGCTTGGGCAATATTTGTTGACCAACTTGAGGTAGCCCGGCTTCCACCACGAGTTCTTAAACTCATCCAGTCCGGTTTTTAGATGCTTTTGTGTCACCTTCCAAAAGCCGGAGAAGCTGAGCATTTGCATGGTATCTTGCAGGCTAAAGTTAACCTTGTCGTACCCTTCTCGCTTCCAGCCTTGCACCGCGTTTGGACCGACGGTCACACTGCCGTCAATCATGCGAGTCAGGTGGACACCCAAGAAAGGCAAGTCAGGGTCTGGAATTGGATAAATAAGATGATTCACCACCTGGTCGTGTTTGCTATCTAAGCGGTAGTATTCACCACGATAAGGAATGATTTGGAAATCGGTCGGAATAGACATCATCTTAGTCATGCGATCCGCCATCAAGCCGCTGCAAGTGACCAAGAATTTGGCATTGAGCTGCATCGTTTGACCGTCTGAAATGCAGGTCAGTTGGACTTCTTCATCCTTCTCTTCGGCAGCCACAACTTTGGTCCTAAGGCTAATTTGCCCTCCGAGCTTTTTGAACTCTTCCGCCATCTGCTCAGTGACCAAACGATAATCGACAATACTGGTGGTTTTGACATAAATCGCGCCCAAGCCCGTGATGTTTGGCTCAGCGAGTTTAAGCTGAACTTCATCGAGTAGCTTTACGTCAATGCCGTTGACATGGCAGCGCTCATAAAGCGCATTCATGCGTTCGACTTCTTGCTCGTTTGTCGCAACCAACAACTTGCCACAGTTCTCCACCGGAATATCGCGCTCAGCACAGAACGAAATGGTTCGCTCTACCCCACGCTTACAAAAATCGGCTTTTAGGCTGCCCGGTGCGTAGTACACCCCAGCATGAATCACGCCGCTATTGTGTCCGGTTTGGTGCTTCGCAAAACCGGACTCTTTCTCAACCAATAAAATGGATTTGTCTGGGTGACGTTGCTGCAGTTGCCATGCCGTCGACACACCAACGATACCGCCACCGACAATAATGTAGTCATAGACTGATTTCATACGACCTCTTATAAAACCGAGAGTTGAGATTGTTGCAATTTGAACTTGCGACCACTGTAAATGAACACCGCGACAAATACCGCGCAGCTTGCCACACGAACCAACATTGGGATGTCGTGCCAAACCAGCAATGTACCCACCACTACCAACAAGAGACGAGTCAGAATGTTTAGAGGACCTTCCAAGTAGCCTTCAATCGCACCAATCAACGCATAGGTTCCGATGATGGCGAAGAAGCCCACGGTAATTACCGACGTTACATCCCAACTTACTAAGCCTGTGTAAGCAATCAGCAGCGGTACAAGATACAAACCTTTAGCGATTTTCCATGCCATCAAACCGGTACGCATTGGCGGTGTTTTAGCGATGGTTGCCGCAGCAAAGGCGGTCAAACACACTGGAGGCGTTACGTTGCTGTCTTGCGATAACCAGAAGATGATGAGGTGAGCAGCCAGCAACGCCAAGCCTACTGCTTCTATACCCAAACTTTGCTCTAGTAGAGTTTCCATAAAGTCCGCAGGTACTAGCGCCACCATTTCTTTCGCGGTTTCCAACGCCATTGGAGCATTAAGCAGTTCCAGCTTTTCTGGCGCCGCCAACATGAAGATGGCTTTTGCTTGTTCTGGCAATTGACCCGACACCATCAATTCAAGCAATTGGTTTTCCGCAATCAACTTGTAAAGCGCAGGGGCAGACAGTGTGCCCAACACAATATACGCCGCTGTCACAGGCAAGCCCATACCCAAAACAAGAGAAGCGAGCGCAATCAGAACGATCATGACGAACAAGTCGCCATTCGCCCAACCGTCGATCATCAGTGAGAACGTGTTGCCGATACCCGTTGTGCTGATCACGTTGATCACCAAACCGATACCCACCAGCAATACGGCTGTTGTCGCCATGTTTTTCGCGCCTTGCGAAAGTGCTTCGATGATCGCTTTTGGTCCCATCTTGTGATCTTTCGAGAACCAAGAAGCCACCACTACTGAAATGATCGACAAGCCCGCAGCGTAAGTTGGCGTAAAGCCTTGAACCAACAAAGTAACCAACACCGCCAGTGGGATAAGGTTGTGCCAACCGCTGATCAGCACTTTCATTAGAGATTCATCGCTGGTCGTGATTTTTTGAACGCCGCTGCGTTTGGCTTCGATACGCACAAAGAACGCAACAGATAAGAAATAAATAAGAGCAGGAATAAAAGACACCGCGATGATATCAACATACGGAATTTGCGTGTAAGACGCCATGATGAAAGCACCCGCGCCCATTACTGGTGGCATCAACTGACCACCTGTCGACGCTGCAGCCTCAACACCCGCCGCAAAGCGCGAAGGGAAACCTGCTTTTTGCATTAAAGGAATACTGATAACACCGGTGGAAACCGTATTTGCCACACTAGAGCCCGATACTGAGCCCATCAAACCGGAGCCAATCACCGCAATAAAACCGGGACCACCGATGATTTTGCCAGCCGCAGCACGTGCCACATTGATTATATAATCACCGACACCAGAGCGAACAAGAAACGCACCAAACAGAATGAACATAAATACAAAAGTCCAACTGATGCGCGAGATAGAACCAAACATGCCCTCAGAAGAATAGAAGCTGCGGTAGAGCAAGGTTTCCATGCTCAAACCCGGGAAGTGGAAAATGCCTGTCGCCCACTGCCCCCAAAGCACAACGTAGCTTAAACACACCACAATCAGCACTGGAATAAACCAACCCATGGTGCGTCGGATAAGCTCAATCACAATCAGGATTGCCATGATGGCGAAGACCCAATCGCTGGTCACGAACTTCACACCACGTTCGTAGAGTGCATCTTCGGCATAGGGAATGTAGAGCAAACACGCGACCGCGCCCATGGCAATTAACACATCGATACCGAGTGCAATCTTACTCTGCTTGAGAGAGATATGAGCCGGATACCAAAGCGCACAAATCACCGCAAAGCCAGCAAAGTGGGTCGCGGAAATCCATAACTCTGGTAACGTCGATAAGGTATTAAACCAAATGTGCAAAGCAGACAACACCACGCCAAACACTGTGATTGTGGTGGTTACCCACGGAAAATCAGTGCGCGTGGGCAGCTCAAACTTCTGCAATTCCTTTTCTATTGAGTCGCTCATCTCATACTCCAAGCTCTGGCGGCTTTTTCCATCTTAGAAATCGGTAGGGATAAAATGCCCCGAGCCGAAACTCGGGGCCAAGTTAGCGTTATTTCGCCATTAGGTCTGATGGGATTTCGATGCCCATTTCTTTGTAGTAACGCGCCGCGCCTGGGTGAAGAGGCACTGGCAAGCCAGCGATCGCTTTCTCAATCGCCATTGCTTTTGTTGCTTTGTGGATACCTTGTAGGAAAGGCAGATTCTCGTAGATCGCTTTGGTTAGTTGGTAAACGTCTTCTTCCGAGATATCTTCACGAACTGCCAAGAAGTTAGGCTGTGCAATGGTGGTGATCGGCTTATCTAGACCCGGGTACGTGTTCGCAGGGATCTCGTACTTCGTCCATAGGTTGTAGTTACCGTTCGCCTCTTTGATTTGCTCGTCAGTAAACGAAAGAATCGAAATGTCTTGACCCAGCGCAGCAAAAGCTTGAGTGACCGCACCAACAGGTACACCCGCAGGCGTGTTCATGCCGTCAATGGTGCCGTTTTGAAGTGCGCTCGCACTGCCGCCGTAACCCATGTAAGCAAGATTGAATTTATCAGGATCTACTTTCAGACCTTTCATGATTTGGCGACCAGAGTTTTCAGTACCTGAGTTCTTCTTACCGATGGAGAACTTCTTGCCATCAAGGTTGTTCAGGTCAGTCACTGTGCCCGTTTTTGCTAGGTCAGAACGAACAATAAAGTGCTCAACGTTTTGCCACAACATAGAGACTGAACGCAGCTGCTCTTGGCGACCGCTCTTCTCATAAGGACCTTCACCAGACCAAGCCCAAGCACCATAAAGGCCTTGTAGAATCGCGAACTGTGCTTCGTTTTCGTTAAGCAGTTTGACGTTTTCACCAGAGCCCGCAGAGCTGATTGCAGAAAGGGAGAAGTGGTGCTTTGGTGCCAATTTCACTTTGCTTAACGTCGCCAACGCTACGCCCACAGGGTAGTAAGTACCACCTGTCGATGCCGTTGCAAGAATGTAGCTACGATCTTCTGCCGCAGCGTTAGCAGCAATACCAAAAGAAGTCACAGCGACAGCCAAAGCTTTTACCAGCTTATTCATTTTCATTATTACTCTCCGTGTAGTCGTTTCACGATTGGGGATTTACATCATGTTAAATCTTTATTAACAACACATTCCCTGGAGCAATTGAAATGCCAACTTTTAACCCTTTGTATTTATTGAACTAAGTGCTGAAAGACATCAAAAATGAGCAAAATTATGCTGATTTGATAGCAAAGTAATGAGCAAGATCTTGCTCATTGAAGAGAAGAAGGTTGCACGCCTAGATCGCAAAAGGTTAAAAAAATGTGATCAAGACAAAATAAATGCACGATTCACTAATAAGCAATATTTTGCCGATGCAATTTTGGATTGAACTGCAACTAATGAGCGTCTTAACAATAAGAAGAAAAAGCGCATCATTCTAAACTGCTCAATTTATCAGCTGAGGTTTATAGCCTAAACAACTACAAATAGCACAAAAATACAGCAAAACAAGCCATGTTACAGAAATGAAAAGTCATTTATTCTAATTTTGAATTTAAAAAGCAGTTCGATCCACCAGTTCAGAAACAAACATTGACCGTATCAACTTATTTTCTACTTCGGGGTTGTGCCAATAGCCCTATGTTCGTTAGGGTAACAACACGCCAAGGCAAACGTATTCCTTGGTATTTTTTCGTCATTAAGGATCACCCATGTCAGCAACTGCGCAATTACAATTCGCTTTAAAACGCCCATCTGGTGTTGCTGCTGCGATCCTCCTGCTCTCTTTGAAACTGATTCAGAGCTGACAGGCTATATCTAAACTTTCTGTCAGCTTGAGAAGAAGCTGACGGGAACACCACATACTCCTCCCATTCCTTTCAGTTTCTTCCAAGCGAAACATAAGAGGAATAACAATGTTAAGCGCACGCAATATCGCCGCTTTGGGCTTCATGACTTTCGCCATGTACTTAGGCGCAGGTAACCTGATCTTCCCTCCATTTTTGGGTTATCAAGCAGGTGAAAACTTTCTGAGCGGGATGTCTGGCTTCCTCTTAACGGGTGTAGGTCTGCCTGCAATGGCACTAGTGATGGTCGCTATCGTAAACGGTTCAGACAAATTAACCGCAGCCCTACCTAAACCTTTGGCGACCAGTTTTTGGGTGATGGTATTTATTGTGATTGGCCCTGCGTTCGTAATCCCACGTGCAATTACCGTGGCTTACCAATTCAGCTTTGCGCCAATGTTTGGTGACGCAGCTTTGGTGCCTTTCACTATTGCCTTCTGTGCCATCACCATTCTATTTGCCCTATATCCGGGTAAGTTGGTCGACAACCTAGGTAAGATCTTAACGCCAGCCTTGATGGCAATCTTGATCATCATGTCTGTAACTGCTTTGGTTTCTCCTGCAGGCGAGCTAACTGCCGCAACGGGACCATACGTATCTGGCGCATTTGCTGAAGGCTTAACCCAAGGCTACATGACCATGGATGCGCTAGGTTCTATCGGTTTTGGTTGGATTATCTTCCGCGCGATTCGCAGCATGGGTGTGGATTGCCCGAAAGCCACCGCAAAATACACGCTAATCGCAGCTTTGATGTACGCGGTTGCCATGGCGTTTGTTTACATCTCATTGGCTTACATTGGCTCGACAAGCTCATACTTGGGTTCTGAGTTCAGCAATGGTGGCGACATTTTAACGGCATTCACCTTCAGCCACTTCGGCGCATTTGGTTCACTATTACTAGGTGCCGTGATGGTATTAGCGTGTTTGACTACTGCTATCGGCGTAACCACCGCAGGCAGTGAGTTTTACGACAACACCTTCAGCAAAGTGAACTACAAAGGCTGCGTTATCACGACCATGGTATTGGCAGGTTTAATCGCCAACGTAGGTCTGGAGCAACTATTGGCTATCACATTACCAGCGGTTGTGGCGCTTCACCCAGTAGCGATTGCGTTGATGATCATGGCACCGGTGCGCAACAAGATGTCGCAAATCATGGTCGTCGCGACGGCGTTCACTGCTCTAACGTTTGGTTGTGTTGATGCGCTGCACATCCTAGGTTACATGCCAAGTTCCACTGATGAGTGGATGGGTAATTACATGCCTCTGTACAATGACTTTGCTAGCTGGATTGTGCCTAGCGTATTTATGATGATTGTTGGTCTGCTGTTTACGACGAAAACCAACCAAACCGAACAATTCGAGCTGGTGAATGAATAGCCGTTTAACATAAGACATCGCTCAATAAGTGCGTTACTATGTAGCTCGCTTATTGATATCAGGCAAAGGAGTTGCCTGAATGAAAGATTGATATGGGTCGCCTATGGATAATCAGTATCTAGACATCAGAACACTGAACTTTATCGTTATTCTGTTCTCTTGCATTTACTCTATTAGTCTGCTTTGTTATCAATACACTCAGGGTAGAGTCAAAGGCTTAAAAACCTTCTCGATATCACTACTGTTTATTGGTTTAGGCCCTTTTTTACTTGGCTTTAGAGGCTCTGCGCCAGACTGGCTGACCATCGTCATAGCCAACACTCTCATATTAGTCGGCTTCTTGCTTACGCTATATAGCGTAAGCATTTTTCGTCAATATCCTTTAAAATTGGCTCACTGTCTTACCTTGTTAACACCTGTTTTCAGTGGTTCATTTTACTATTTCACCTTCCATGACCCTTCTATCAAAAGCCGCATTATTTATCTGAGCATGTATATTTGTATCGTCACCTTCTTTAGTGGTGTCGCCATGCTTAAAGGTACCCAAAAGGACTTAAAGCTCCCTGTTAAAGCAATGGCTTACTCTTTCTTTGGATTTAGTTTTTTTATGGGATTTAGGGCGCTTTGGAGTACTTTTTCAGGTGAGTTACCAAGTTTTATGGTCGCAGGCCTTATCCATCAGCTGACTTTCTTATTTAGCATCTGCCTGATCGTTGCTTTGAGCTTTAGTATGCTGTGGTTAATTAACGGACGCTTGGTGCAATCCATAAATGATCTCTCTCATTTAGATGCACTCACAGGGCTATATAATCGTCGAGCCATGGAAGAAATCGTTCCAAACTTGGTTAGTAAAGCACATAAAAAAAGCCAAGCAATCAGCATTATTATGACTGATGTCGACAAGTTCAAAGCGATTAATGATCACTATGGTCACACGGTTGGCGACTCCGTCATGGCAACGATCTCCACTATTTTTAAAAAGCATCTTCCTGAGTCAGCCTGCATTGTGCGATTTGGTGGTGACGAGTTCATGATTGTTTTGCTCGAAAAAGCACAACAAGCCAAAATTGTCGCAGAGCAAATTCGCCTTGCGGTCGAAACTGAAACCGCTTTGCAATCATTTAAAACTGAAGTGACCATGAGCTTTGGTATCAGTCAGTTATCTGAGGGGCAATCACTTCAAGAGGCGCTTGCTGAAGCAGACGAAGCGCTATATAGCTCTAAACATACTGGAAGGAACCTCGTTACCTTGTTTGGAGAAGGTAAAGACCTAAATTATAAGTTTGTCCCAGCTCCTGCCAAAAGCGCATAACATGTTTGTTATGCCAATGATTTTACATTAGCTAGAAATCGTACTAAGTATAGTCGGAGCGATTCAAACCAAACTTCTGCATCTTTTGGTTAAGGGTTCGACGTGGTAAATCCAACTCCTGCATCACCTCATTGATGCGTCCATGATGCCTGACTAAAGAATCATGTAGCACCTTACGTTCAAAGTTATGTAGCTGAATCGCCAACGGCACGCCCGCATGCGTCTCTTCGGTTGTTGAGGATGGTCGACTAGAGAGAATTTCCATTACGGAGACGGTTTCATCCAATGCAAAACGCATCGCTACATTCCTAAGCTCACGTACGTTACCAGGCCAAGAGTAAGCAAGAATGGCCTTTCTATCGGCTTCACTCAGTGGGCGGCTCTCAGGGTTACTTTTCAGAGCAAAGTGTTCGAACAAGATCAACGCATCATCTTCTCGCTCACGTAGCGGTGGCAAATAGATCTGCGCCACATTAAGACGATAGTACAAATCCTGACGAAACTCGTCATGATCATTGAGATCTTCTTTCGCGGCGGCGATCACTCTCAAATCAACTGAGATCTGTTGGTTGCCCCCAACGCGCTCTACCGTATGTTCCTGTAATGAACGCAACACTTTCACCTGCATGGACAGCGGCATACTCTCGATTTCATCAAAGAATAAAGTGCCTTTATCCGCGTATTCCAACTTACCAATGCGCTTTTTACCCGCTCCGGTAAATGCCCCTGCTTCATGCCCAAACAGCTCACTTTCAAACAGGTTCTCAGGAATAGCGCCACAGTTGATTGGCACAAAATGATAGGATCTGCGTTGGCTTTCATTATGCAAACTGGTCGCCACCAGCTCTTTACCACAACCTGTTTCGCCGTAAATGATCACGTTAGTATCAATGCGTGCTAACTTGGCTACTTGTTCTCTAAGCTGTTGCATCACTCGGCTTCGCCCAATCAACACCTCTTCTAAGCCGCTAACGCTAGATAGGTACTCTTGGCGATCTTGAGTAGACGTTTGTGCGCGATAGCTCTCGACCGCTTCGGTTACTCGTTGGGATAAACGCTCAGGTTGGAAAGGTTTCTCAATAAAATCGAACGCACCGTTTTGTAACGCCCCTACTGCCATATCGACGTCACCATGTCCGGTGATCAAGATAACTGGCGTTGGGATGTGATTAGCAATCAGGCTTTCTAGTATCGACAAGCCGTCGGTGTCCGGCAGGCGAACATCACTGACAATCGCATCAAATTCTTGGCTAAGAATGGCCGCTTTCCCCTCTTCTCCTAAACTGAATGCGGTCACGTCGAACCCCGCCAGTTGCAGCCACTGACTGGTAGCCTGACGAACAATGTCATCGTCTTCGATAAGTGCAATTTTAGGGGTGTCGTCAAAAGCCATGAGTTACTACCGTAGGTGGAATAGAAATCGCTCTTTGCTAACGGTAGCAAAAACCACTGAGGAGAAAAGGAGCTAGATCTCACTTCTTGCTTACAAGTCTTTAACATCCAACCAGTTAGGCGCACTCTTTAATGACTCTCGGTGAGAACGCACTAGCTGAACGGAGTCAGTATGCAGCGCAAAAGGAATGGCAAAACGTGGCTTGTGGTCGTAATTGCAGCAGTGCTGATGTTGTCTTGTTATAGCGCCAGCAGAGAGGTTGCTCGTCAATGGTTGAGCGTACAAACTCAAACCGAAGCTCAACAAAAACTGCTCGACTATATCGGTGAAGTTCGCCGTGCACTCAAACGTTTCTACCACTTACCTTACCTCGTCACCAATAACCCAGAAACCATCGCTTTTGTGAAAGGGAATCTGACTTATTACGAACCGTTGCAAACCCAACTGACTCAACTAGATAAAGCCGCCAATACGGAAGGTTGGCTAATCCTGTCTAACTCTGGCGAAGTATTGGTCTCAAGTTTGATCGAAGAGCGCTTTAGCCTGTCTGACCGAAAAGCCATTGTGGAACAAATTCACAACCAAGGCGGCGGTGTTTCCTTGGTGAACAAAACCAAAGGTTCGAGCCCATTGTATTATCTTGCAGCCCCTATCTACGATGGTCTGGATATCGCTGGCATTGTGGTGGTGCAAATCAACCTTAGCCTATTGACCGAACAGACCATTACTAGCCAAGACATCATTACGTTGCAGAACCGTCAGCAACGCTTTTTCCTATCGAGCAGCTCGCTCTATAACGCAGACTGGTTTAACGAACCGAGCAACACCGTTCAGTTAGAAACGCAACGCTTATACGACAACACCAACATCAGTGTGTGGACGCTCAACCAACAGCGTTATTTTGCACACACCGTTAAATTAGATGATTTGAATTGGTACGTCAGCTACCTCACCCCTTCTAAGCCGATTCAACAAACCATCAATGTGATTGGTTGGAGCGTAGCAGCGCTGCTCTTATTGGTTGTATTGCTCGTCATCATTGGCTTACAACGACGACAAAAGCACATCAATCAACAACGAATTCAAGCTCTGTTGGAAGAGTCCCAACGCCGCTTGAAACAGATGATCAATAAAACCCACGTTGGTTTGCTATTGATTGATGAACAAGGGCAACTGTTCGACCTCAACCCAATGGCGAAACGTTTGTTCTGTTTACCAGAAAGCGTCAATCGACACGCTTTTGCTTGGGAGTTATTCGACGCTGGCAATCCCAATTCCACAACACTTAAGTTACTAAAGGACCTGCCTAAGCATAAAGAGCTCGCAGAGATCAGCACGGTCGAAACCATTGCCAGACGCAGTGACGGTAGCGTCTTCCCTGTCTTGTTCTCACTGACCAGTTTCCCTTGGCATGGCGAGCAGTATTTCCTTGCGACGATCATCGACATCAGCAAGCGGAAAAAAGCCGAGCAATCACTGCAACAGGTCAACCAAGAACTGGCGCAGCGAGTTGAAGAGCGAACTCAAGCGCTAAAAGAAGCACAAAGCCAGTTGATTGAATCGAGCAAAATGGCCGCCTTGGGTCGCATGTCGAGCGCGATTACTCATGAACTCAATCAGCCACTGACTGGTTTGCGTACCCTGCTCACAACAAACGAACTGTTAGCAGAACGTGGCGAAACCGAGATGATGAAAGCCAACAATGTATTGGTGCAGAAGCTGATTGATCGCATGGCAAGCATGACTAGCCAGTTAAAGACGTTCGCCTATAACAAACCAGAAAGCCTACAAGCGATTTCTCTTACCTCCGCACTCGAAGAAACCTTACGCGTTTATCAATCCCAATTAGACAAGGTGGATGTACGTGTTCGAGTTCCTCATGACTTACCTAACATCATGGGTGAAGAACAACGACTGCTTCAGGTGCTCGGTAATCTTGTCTCGAATGCGCTAGACGCAATGAACAATACCACCAACCCGCAGCTCAACTTGATCGTCAATCCAACCGGCAATCGGGTCGAACTGATCGTCAGTGATAATGGCTGCGGCGTGTCGGATGAGATGCTTGAATCCATGTTCGAGCCCTTCCAAACCTCAAAGAAAATTGGTGAAGGCTTAGGGCTGGGTTTAGCAATTACGGCCAACAATATGCGTGATATGAACGGACAAATTACCGTGCATAGGAATGAACAAAATGGGCTGACTTTCACTTTATTGTTCAAATCAGCCTAAGGTGATATTGATTACAAAATCATCATTAGAACTAGGCATCCCCGCTGTTTGAGAAAAACACGATCTCGATACAAGAATCCCTCCTTGACCTACACTATTCTCAAGCAAATAAAACGAATAACTTCCGAACGATAAAGAGTGAGAAACATGATTAAGTTTCCTGAACATTTTCTTTGGGGCGGTGCCATTGCTGCAAACCAAGTAGAAGGGTCGTACAACCTTGGGGGTAAAGGGTTATCGACATCAGACATGCTGCCAAACGGTATTTTGAGTCCGCATCAAACTCGTGAAGAGCGTACGCCGGGTATCAAAGACGTGGCGATCGACTTCTACAATCGCTACCCAGAAGACATTGCGCTATTCAAAGAGATGGGCTTTAACTGTCTGCGCCTGTCTTTAGCGTGGAGCCGCATCTTCCCGAACGGTGACGAGCTAGAACCTAACGAAGAAGGTTTGGCGTTCTACGATAAAATTTTTGACGAACTTGCCGAGCATAACATCCAACCTTTCGTAACTTTATCTCACTACGAAATGCCTTACGCACTGGTTGAAAACTATGGCGGTTGGGGCGATCGTCGCGTCATCGAATTCTTCGAACGTTATGCCCGCACCGTGCTGGAACGCTACAAAGACAAAGTGAAGCTGTGGTTAACGTTCAACGAAATCAACATGTCTCTACACGCACCATTTACTGGTGTTGGTTTGCAAGAAGACGCCAGTGAACAAGAGATTTACCAAGCGATTCACCACCAACTAGTCGCCAACGCAAAAGCGGTAAAACTGTGTCAGCAAATCGTACCCAACGGCAAGATTGGTAACATGCTGCTTGGCGCAATCAACTACCCATACACCTGTAACCCTGATGACGTGCTTGCTGCCATGCATGAAAACAACAAGTGGTTGTTCTTCGGTGATGTACAAACACGTGGTCAGTACCCAGGCTACATGAAGCGTTACTTCCGTGAAAACGGCATCGAAATTCAGATGGAAGCAGGCGACTTAGAAGAAATTGCGTCTGCGAGTGTCGATTTCATCTCATTCAGCTACTACGCAAGCGGCTGTGCAAGTGCGGATCCGAAACAGAAAGAAGTGGGTAACATCGTCGATAGCGTACCAAACCCATACCTTGAAAAGAGCCAATGGGGCTGGCTGATCGATCCAAAAGGCCTGCGTGTTCTGCTGAACTTCCTTCACGACCGCTACCAAAAGCCACTGTTCGTCGTAGAAAACGGCCTAGGTGCGCGTGATGAAATCGATGAAAACGGTGAGATTCAAGATGATTACCGCATCGCTTACTTGAACGACCATCTTGTACAAGCACATGAAGCAATTTTGGATGGCGTTGAGCTGATGGGCTTCACCAGTTGGGGACCAATCGATTTGGTCGCGAACTCAACCGCTGAAATGAGCAAACGTTACGGTTACATCTACGTTGATCGCCACAACGATGGTCAAGGTACGTTAGAACGTAAACGTAAGAAGAGCTTCTTCTGGTATCAAGATGTGATTCGCACTGCGGGCGGCTCGCTGAAAAACTAAGCTTATTATCTAGATACAAGCCTAGATACAAAGTGCATGTGTATTTAGATAGAAAAAACAAAGCCCTGCAAACGCAGGGCTTTTCTTATTCCCGATATTCAGTCGTATGACCTATTGGTTAAACACCAATTTCACCACCGTCTTCACGGCGAATAACCACCGTCGCGGCACGTGGACGCAGTGTCATCCCCGCAGGTGTTTCTTCTGCTGCATTGTCGCTGTAAGGCCAGTTGCCTGGGTGCTGAATGTTCACGAACAGAGACTTGTAGTCTGGGCTAATGGTAAAGCCCGTCACTTCACAGCCGTTAGGGCCAACAAAGAAACGTTTCAACTCAGCTTGGTTTTCTGCACCGATCACTTCTTGTGTGCCGTTTTCATCCGTCAGCTTAGAAGGTACAACCGCAAGCATTTGGTCATTGGTGTAAGACGTCACTTCGTCTGCACCGTTGTCTGTTTGAATCCACAGAATACCGCGAGGGTCAAACGCTAAGCCGTCTGGGCTCGCAAACTGGTTTAACTCATTCAAGCCAGAACGGTTGGTATCTGCATCACCATTTGCTGGCGAACCAAACACAAAGATATCCCAAGTAAAGTCAGTTGCTGAAGCACCTTCATCCCAACGAATAACATGACCAAACTTATTATTCAAACGTGGATTCGCAGGATTGGTTTCATCTGTACGGCGCGTATTGTTCGTCAATGTTAAATATACTGAACCCGTGAATGGATCAACCGTACACCACTCTGGTCGATCCATTGGTGTTGCTCCAACTAAATCCGCCGCACCCGCAGTATTGATGATAATTTCAGCCAGTGAATCAAAGTGATCCGCTAACGTACCACCAGCGGTTGTTACGCTATCAAGCGTTAATGGTAACCAAGTACCTGTGCTGTCTTCATTGAAGCGCGCCACATACAGTGTGCCTTCGTCCATGTACTTGTCACCCATCGCCAAGCGGTTATCAGGGTTAGCATCTGCTGGATCCCACGCTGCCGCAGATTCAAATTTGTATAGGTATTCAAAGCGAGAATCGTGACCAGAATAAAATACCACTGGTTTGCCTTCTTCAAGCTTACCGAAAGTACAGCCCTCGTGACGGAAACGACCTAGCGCAGTGCGTTTCTTCGCACGTGAGTTTTGCGTGTAAGGGTCAATCTCGACAATGTAACCGTGACCATTGGCTTCATTACGGTAATCATCCATCGCACTTGCTCCTGTTGGAGCCACATTAAAGCGAGAGAACTCATCAAGACGCTCTTCTGCATTTCCTGCTAATGTTTCCCACAAGTAGCGTGTGCTTTGGTCATCAACACCAATGCGATCTTGCTCTTCTGTACGAGTCCCGGCGTTAACAAAGTAACCAGGCCAGTTCTCTTCACACGTTAAGTACGTGCCCCACGGCGTGTAGCCGTTGCCACAGTTGTTTAACGTACCACGCGCTTGGCTGCCATCTGGCGAGAAACGAGTGACAGTTAAAGATGTGTGGGCCACCGGGCCAGACAAATCCATGACTGTCGCACCAGTATAACGACGGTTTAGTGGATCGGTATCAACCAACTTCCACATGTTGTCTTCCAGTTGAATTCGAACCACTGACACACCGTGCGCGTTAATCTCTTTGCGCACTTCATCTACAATGGTACGTACGCCATTTTCAACCGTCGGACCATTTGGATGCAGTGCTGATGTGTCGATGTACTCGTGGTTAATACATAGCAAGCCATCTGTAGTGCTATCGTTCAATGGGAAAAAATGCATGCCGTCATGGTGCATGCCTAGCGCATTTAACTGATCGGTACTGGTGTTGGTACCATCATTTTGCCATGCGCTGCCTTGCGCATTAAGTGGTGTTCCCCAAGGTACTAGTACTTGTGCGGTGTAGCCTTGTGGAATTGAAACTGCGTCAGTGAGTGAGCCTGGGATAGATTCAAAGTTAAGAACGGCTTTAGATGCGCCCGAACCACTGCTTACTGTACTCCCTGAGTCAGACGAGTTACAACCAGCCAATCCGAAAGCACCAAACGCTGTCATCGCACTGATACCTAAACCACCTTTCAGAATGCTGCGTCGAGATAGGCTCGCTTCTAATACTTCTTCAAATGGTTTGTTTTCACTTTGGTTATAACGCGTCGCGTCAAAGGTTTCCTTGCTCATTTTTACTTTCCCGATCTTATAGTTTAATTAATAAATAAGTGATTAGTTGAACGGCAAGAAGTTTGGATAAGAAAAATGACAAAAGTGCTTAAAACATATGAAACTTGTGTTTCAACAATACTGCAAACCAACCAACACAGCTAACGAAGCAATTAAATTCTGGTCACATAATCACCAACTGTATCGCTTCATTCTGATTTTACTTGGGCTAAAGTGTGATAGAAGGTATAAGGTGTACGAAATCAAATCATCTACGAGAGATAATCATGAAATTAGACAAGATCGATAACAAGAGCCGTCGTATCCGTAAAAAGCTGTTCTTAGGTGAGTTCGCAATCCTAGGTTTCGAGATCAGCTGTGAAACAGACATTAACGACTTCGACCGTTACGATGCATTCGTTGATGACTTTATCGACTACATTGACGAGCTTGGTCTTTGCTTCGGTGGCGGTGGTCTAGAACTGTTTGAAGGCTTCCTATGTTCTACTGACCGTTACGGCAGTGCGACTGAAGAACAGAAAGCGCAAGTTATTAAATGGTTAGAAGCACGTCCAGAAGTGAAAAGCGCGCAAGCGGGCGAACTAGTTGACGCCAACTACCTGTAACTAAAGGGCAACCTGTAATACGCAGAGCTCAGTAAATGGTAGAGAAAGCTGGTCTTAAGACTGGCTTTTTTATTTTTTGAAGAATGCGATAGTAAAAATAGGGGTTTGGGAAGTTGCGCGGAGTGAATGTGATTGTGGTGTTTTTGAGCTGGCAATCAACGGGAAACTGTGTTCCACAGCCAGCTCGTGCCTTTAGGTATAATTAACTATGATTTTTTAGCTGGGGCGTCTTTCGTGTCTTTCCAGTATTGAATACGCACACGATGTAGCTGAGCTCTTCTAGTCTTTTTCATAGTAAAGTCCCTCATCTTATATAAGTAACGCTCCTCATGGAGCTTATTGTCTAAGGTCGTATCCCCTTCAATCTATAAGGGAATCAATAATTTAACCGTGACCAATTTCACAACATAATGATAATTACCGATTTCTTGCAGCCTGTTTTTACTGGCAAACGGCATATTATCTATCTGACACAGTTAACTTACTCACCAGATATGACAGAAAAATGGCAATCAAGTTCCCTACTTATACTGTCATTGAATCTTAATAAGGATTAACAAGGTGGGCATTTCAGATTTACCATACTGTTTATAAAAACCGCAAGATTTTTTATTTCTTTTCAAACAAATCTCTACTCAAGATCAATTCACTTTCATCTTTATCGCCTCCCTTTTAACGCATTGTGATCCAGTTCAATCCACAGAACTCGGAACAAAAAGCGCACATTAATACATTCACCACCAAACCTGTGCGAGATCTCTTACAAGAGTTGTAAGCAAATAGATTAATCACCTCTAAGAGCAATGCCAGAAAAAACATTAAGCATATGATTTAAAAGTAATATTTAAATTCACTTAAAATAATAAGTAAAAATAATTTAGAAAAGTTAATTGAGTCAAATCAGCAAAACATCAATACTCAACTTGTCGACAGGATGTTGGCGGGAACAGGAAAAAAGCCTAAAGGATTGGGTATCTTCAGGATGAAGATTTGATAGCTTAGGATGAGTTGTCAGCAAGGATGTAGTTAAGCTCTAGGATAGAGTTCGCCCGTCAGGATGATAGGCAAGAATGGACACCGCTAGGAAGGCGATGAACAAGGAACTCGGTTAAAGGACTTAGCCACAATCAAGGATAGATGCAGGGAGCACCTATTAGTAGCTGGATTGCTGCGAAAAAGAATAAGCCCCGTCTGGGAAACCTGGCGGGGTTTTATTTTGTCTGTAATGTATTGATAGCGATTCATCTTTTATCGTTTAAGTCTTCTCTGTTTTCATAAAACACCGTGCTATCATTTTCTTTACGTCTCCCAACAAAGCTCTCAGAAAATCACACACTATGCTTAATCCTGTTTGGTTACATACATTTAAGACATTGATTGAAGTCGGTCATTTTACGCAAACGGCAGAAAAACTTTTTATGACTCAGCCTGGCGTCAGCCAACACATCAAAAAATTAGAGCAAAGCTGTCAGCATGCCTTGATCAAGCGCGAAAACAAAAGCTTCGAATTAACCGAGCAAGGCAGGATTGTCTACGCATATGCGCTCGAGTTAGAAGATAGAGAGAAGAAGCTGCTCGAAGAGCTCAGTTTTGATGATGCGTTTTCAGGCCATTGTAAACTGGCTTGTTCTGGTGCAATGGCGTTAATGTTGTATGGGCCCATTTTGGAGAAGCAAAAACAGCACCCGAGCTTATCGTTACATTTAGAAGCCGCGCCAAATCAATCTATTCTCAACGCCATAACGCAAGGGCACATCGATATTGGTATCGTGACTGATGTTCCCAACAAAGGTCTGTTTCACAGTGAGCGAATTGGTAAAGAGAGGTTGTGCTTGGTTCTGCCAAAGCATTATCAAAATAAGCAGATAACGCCACAACTCTTGCATGACTGTGGTGTCATTAGCCACCCTGATGCCGAGCATTACATGACGCTGTTTTTTGACCAATGTGAAGAACCACAGCTCCAAGAAATTAAGATGAGCGATTTACCATTATCCGGCTACGTAAATCAATTGAGCCAAATTTTGCTGCCTGTCAGCAAAGGACTTGGCTTCACCGTGCTGCCTCAAAGTGCGGTCGACAATTTTCCACTAAAAGACACGTTATACATTGCTCAACTGAAAAACACTGTATGTGAAGAGCTATTTCTGGTTCGTAAGCGCAGTCGTGCTCTACCTCTGCGCTATCAGACCATCAAAGAAGTGTTATTGGATGTGATCGGTGGTGCGCATCAATGATGTTAGCCACTCTTCGCTGGTAATGCGTTCCTCTTGGCAATCCACCCAATATGGTTTGCCAGATAACCAACTTTTCGACGCAACTTCTTTTATAAACACATCCACGGAATCAACGTCATCTTTGGCGTAATCCCATTTATTGCGCATGTGTTCTGCCGCTTCTTGATTAGTGTACGCCTTGCCGTTGCGGATAAAGGTGCAAGAGGATTGCTCAACTCGTTTTATCAACGTCGAGATATCTTGCTCTACCCCTGCTAGTGCAAAGGTGGGCAGAATGCTTAATGTAAGTAACAACGTCCACTTTGCTTTCATCGCACCTTTATCCTTATCCCTGACCACGTAACTACTAATAGTAACTACTGATAAGTGACTTAACTATTCTGGTGTTTGGCTGTTTAGCTCAGCAATTATTGCCACCATGCCTTAGCAGGCTGAGGCTCCGCAATCGCCAAGCGTTGACCAATCTCAGGGCTCACCAACGTAACACCGCGCTCTTCACTGATGTCTAACGCACGTTGCATTGGCTCATTCCAATCGTGCATTGATAAATCAAACGTGCTGTTATGGATCGGCATCATCACTTTGCCCTGCACATCGATGTGTGCTTGAACGCTTTGCTCTGGGAACATGTGAATGTCTGACCAGAGTTCATTGTACGCACCTGTTTCAATCATGGTGAAGTCAAACGGACCGTACTTTTCGCCAATCTCTTTAAAGCCATTGAAGTAACCAGAGTCACCACTGAAGAACACTTTGTGTTGTTGTGCATTGATAACCCAACTGCCCCACAGCGTCGTATCGCGGTCTGTCAAACCTCGACCAGAGAAATGCTGAGTCGGAGTTAGTGTATATTCAATGCCGTCAACAGAGTGTGACTCCCACCAGTCTAGTTCGATCACTTTCTCTTTGGGTACACCCCAATTCACCAGTAATTGGCCAACTTTTAACGGCACCAAGAAAGTGCCCACCTTATCGCCTAGCACTTTAATAGAAGCTTTATCTAGGTGATCGTAATGGTCATGACTGATCACCACCACATCGATAGTTGGCAAATCTTCTATCGTGATGGGGGGTTGGTGAAAGCGTTTTGGCCCTGCCCATTGTACAGGAGACGCGCGATCACTGAATACAGGGTCGGTCATTACCAGTTTTCCATCGAGCTTCATTAATACGCTTGAATGACCCAGACGATAGATGACGTCATCTTGCTCTTCTAACAGTTGCCGCGCTGTGATCGCATGCACTGGAATTTCAATCGTTGGTGTTGGGTTAAAGCGCTCAGTCGTAAAATACGCTTTCATGATTTCGAACATGTCGCCCAAACCGCTTTTGTATTCCAACTCTGTATTTGCAAATTTGTCCGGGTATGTTGGCGCTTTTTCAGTATCAACATTAGAACAAGAAATCATGGATGTACCCATCGCGAACGCTCCTACTGTGGCTAGCAAAGTTTTTTTCATAAAAAGTTAACCCGAACAAATGTAAACTACACGGTGCAGTTTACATTCTAATTATCAAAAGTAAACTACTTAGTGTAAAATAGATCAAGAAATGATCTTCTTAACTTAGCAAGCTTATGAATGTAAAAAGAAAAAGTCGTAGCGAAACCAAAAGAGAAGCCATCTTGTGCGCGGCAAGGCAAGCGTTCCAAGAGTTTGGGGTGCAAAACACCAGCATGGATAAGCTCTCTGCAATCGCACAAGTCTCTAAGCGCACGGTCTATAATCACTTCCCTTCTAAGGAAGCGATCGTGACGGAGTTGCTGACTGAGCTTTGGCGTTCGTCAATGATGGAAAGCGATATTAAACGCTTGGCCACTCTGCCACTCAAAGATCAATTGATTGAATTACTCTACAGCGAGATCATTGTGGTGACGGAACCAAACTATATTGAGCTGGCAAAAGTGGCATTTGGGCACTTCTTATTTAAGCCGGAAGATCTCAAAGAACAAGCAGAACAAATGTCGAAACAGGAAACCGCCCTGTACCGCTGGCTTACTGAGAAATCGAACAGTGGCGCTTTGCAAATTGATGATGTACATATAGCAAGCACTCAATTGCACAACTTACTTAAAGGCAGTGCATTCTGGCCGCAGTTAATGGGAATTCGCCCCTCTTTGTCGAATGAAGAATCTAGGCTGTTAGCTACCCAAACGGCGGAACTTTTTTTAAGTCACTATCAAAACAGCTAAAAACAGCGGTCAAATTGGCCGCTTTTTTAAGCGATAATTCGTGACAAAGCGATGAAATTTTTGCTCAATTTTATTTATCTCACCCTTGACAGTCTCATACCGCAAGGCGTGAGCGTTTGATAAAATATTTTTGTCGTGTCGACGATGCTTTTTCGTTTTCATCTCACAAAAAAACGCCCTAAGGTGCGCACCTCTGACGACGTGGTTGTTCAACCACAATTCTAAATCGTTGAAGTAAGTAGGTTATGTCATAACATGATCACCTGCCTACTGCATTCTATGCTCTATACTTATATTTTAATTTGGTACTGACTTACTAAGGAATTGCCATGCGTATTGCTATTCTCTCTCGTAATGAGAATTTATATTCAACCATGCGCCTAAAACAGGCGGGTGAAGAACGTGGGCATCAAATCGATGTGATCGACACGCTTCACTGTTATATGGACATTACGAGCAACAACCCTAAGATCCGCTACAAGGGTGAAGAATTACCGCAATACGATGCTGTTATTCCGCGTATTGGGGCATCTATTACGTTTTACGGCACTGCTGTTGTACGTCAGTTTGAAATGATGGGTACATTTTGTGTCAACGAATCTGTCGCGATCAGCCGCTCTCGTGACAAATTGCGCTCATTACAACTGCTATCACGTAAAGGCATCGGTTTGCCACGCACTGGCTTTGCTCACCATCCTGACAACATTCAGGACGTGATCAAAAACGTTGGTGGCGCACCTCTAGTGATTAAATTGCTAGAAGGCACTCAAGGCATTGGTGTTGTACTTGCTGAAACAAATAAAGCGGCAGAAAGCGTGATTGAAGCTTTCATGGGTTTGAAAGCTAACATCATGGTGCAAGAATTTATCGAAGAAGCAAAAGGCGCGGACATCCGTTGTTTTGTTGTCGGAAATAAAGTTATAGCCGCAATGAAGCGCCAAGCAAAAGAAGGTGAGTTCCGTTCTAACCTTCACCGTGGCGGCTCTGCACAACTCGTGCGTTTGAGCAAAGAAGAGCGTGCGACCGCTGTAAATGCTGCGAAAGTGATGGGCTTGAACCTTTGTGGTGTGGATATCCTTCAATCTAAAAATGGCCCAGTGGTAATGGAAGTGAACTCTTCCCCTGGTCTAGAAGGCATCGAACTAGCAACTGGTAAAAACATTGCAGGTATGATCTTCGATTTTATCGAGAAAAACGCTAAGCCAAATTCAAACCGTACTCGCGGTAAAGGTTGATTTTTGTTTAACGCACAAGAGAGCCAAAAGCCGGCTCTCTTGTTACTCGTCGCTAGGATGACACTATGAATCAGAAAATGATCATTGGGAATGCCGAAGCTATTTGCTTGCCAGAGTTAGGGATTACTCACCTTGAAGCGCGTATTGATACAGGCGCTCAAACCTCTTCATTACATGTAGACAATATTGATTGCTTTGAAAAAGATGGTCAGTCTTATGTTGCATTCGATCTGCACCCAGATGTATACCATTTAGAACAAGTGGTTCGCTGCACAGCGAAACTAAAAGCAAACCGTAAGGTTAAATCTTCTAACGGTACTTTTGAGCACCGCTGCGTGATCACAACGATGCTGCGTATGGGCGACCAACAATGGCCAATCGACATTACGTTGACTAACCGTGAAAAAATGACTTACATGATGTTGTTAGGTCGTCAGGGCATGGCAGACAAAGTGCTCGTTGATCCTAGCCAATCTCACTTATTGGCATCTTAACCCCGTAGCTTCAGATGAGTGATCGAACGTTTTTGTTGAGCATCACTCGTCTGGCTTTATCTTCGCCTACTTCCTACGAAATAACGCAAACAACAATCCCTTCGCTTTAACTTTTGTCACTCGCCAGTGCGTCATTGGCTTAGTCGGCGCTGTATTCAAAATGTGCTGATACGCTTTTTCATCCAAAGTCACCTCTCCCCCATGTGCCAAAAGCAAACATTGCGGATTCATCTCAAACACACGCTTTAATGATTGCCGATATTGATTCGGATGAAATATGGGAAACGGCGCAATCAGATGCTTTTTCACCTGCACCATTAAATCCGCCACATACAACACATCTTGTTCAGAATGATAAACCGACAGATCTCGGTCGGTATGCCCTAGCGTTTCTAGCACCTGCCAATCATCAAATCCAGGAATAAACTGTCCATCAATAAGTTCAATATCTGGCTTTAGCTTGCGGGAATACCACAGGTTTTGCTTTGGTTTACGCATCCGATTCGCCATCCAGCGTGCTAACATCAAATCGGTCAAATGCATTAGCCAACCGTCTACACCGCTATACCACTGGTTCTCTCGCTTTGCGGCCAATAGCTTGCATCCTGTTAAATCACGTAGTTTGTGCGCACCACCAGCATGGTCTGGATGCATGTGGGTCACAACAACCAACTTTAGGTCAGAAAAAGGACGATGGAGTTGATGTTCAATAAAGTCTTTAAGATGAGGGATGTCTGCTCGACTGGCACCATCAAGCAACAATAATTTATCGGAATATTCGGCGAGATACATGGTCTGAATGTACCCCTGAATTCTGTGCAGCTGCAAAATATGTCCTTATTTTAGTGAGATGCTTCATGACCGAATCCTTACTGGTCAGACCAACTATAACAGCAGAATGGACGCTTCGGTAAACAAATATTCACACGTAGCGACGACAACAAATCATAATCGAGATGATAGATTTTAATCATTAGACTCAAGGGCCCTTTTATCCGTTAATGCGCGCACACGGAGTTCGTGTCAGGGTATGAGGTAAATACCTCATGATTTGCTTTTTTGTACTTTTCCTTCTAATTAATTAAGGAGTTAAGTACATTTTTGTGAGAATCGAGTTGGAAAAAGCAACTAAATTAGACCGCATCCGCGCGGACTACAACGTTCACTACTGGAGCCAAGGTTTCTACGGCATTGATGACCAAGGCGAAGTATATGTATCACCACGTAGTGATCGTGCACATCAAATCCCTTTCAGCGCTATTGTAAATGAGCTAGAAGCGAAGCAGTTAAATCTGCCTGTATTAGTACGCTTCCCGCAAATCGTGCACCAACGTGTGCATGGTATTTGCCACGCATTCAACCAAGCAATTGAAGAATACCAATATCCAAACAAATACTTGTTGGTGTACCCAATTAAAGTAAACCAACAACGTGAAGTGGTGGATGAAATTCTAGCGAGCCAAGCTCAACTAGAAACCAAGCAGCTTGGTCTTGAAGCGGGTAGCAAGCCAGAATTGTTGGCGGTACTTGCATTGGCTCAACAAGGTAGCTCCGTGATCGTGTGTAATGGCTACAAAGACCGTGAGTATGTGCGTCTTGCACTGATCGGTGAAAAGCTGGGTCACAAGGTATTCATCGTATTAGAGAAGCTTTCTGAGCTGGATCTGGTACTAGAAGAAGCGAAAAGTTTGGGCGTAAAACCGCGCCTTGGTTTACGCATTCGCCTCGCCTCTCAAGGCGCAGGGAAATGGCAAGCAAGTGGCGGTGAAAAATCGAAGTTTGGTTTATCAGCATCGCAAGTGCTTAGCGTTATTGAACGTCTTAAACGCGAAGGCAACCTAGACGCGATGCAACTGGTTCACTTCCACCTTGGTTCACAGATGGCAAACATCCGTGATGTACGCAATGGTGTGAACGAGTCTGCACGTTTCTACTGCGAGCTACGCGCACTCGGTGCAAACATCGAGTACTTCGATGTGGGCGGCGGCTTGGCAGTGGATTATGACGGCACACGCAGCCAATCATCGAATTCGATGAACTACGGACTTGCAGAATACGCACGTAATATCGTCAACACTGTGGGCGATGTGTGTCTGCAATACGAACAACCAATGCCAGTGATCATTTCGGAATCGGGTCGCTCGCTAACAGCGCACCACGCTGTATTGATTTCTAACGTAATTGGTACCGAGTCGTACCTACCGGAAGAAGTACATGAGCTTGATGAGGACGCTCCGCTGTTGCTACAAAACATGTGGCGAAACTGGGAAAACTTACAAGATGGTACAGACGCTCGTGCGTTAATTGAGATTTACAATGATACCCAAAGTGATTTGGCAGAAGTGCACTCTCAATTTGCTACAGGCGTGCTTAACTTGGAACAACGTGCGTGGGCAGAACAATTGTCACTGCGCATTTACTTCGAATTAAGCCGCAAGATGAGCACTAAGAATCGCTTCCACCGTCCGATTCTGGACGAGTTGAGCGAACGTCTTGCGGATAAGTTCTTCGTGAACTTCTCTCTCTTCCAATCTCTACCAGATGCTTGGGGTATTGATCAGGTGTTCCCTGTTCTGCCACTTTCTGGTCTGGGCGAGGCGGAAGAGCGTCGTGCAGTGATGTTGGACATCACATGTGACTCTGATGGCGCGATCGATCACTACGTTGATGGTCAAGGCATCGAGAGCACGCTACCTGTACCAGCTTGGAGCAAAGACAAACCGTACTTAATGGGCTTTTTCCTAGTAGGCGCATACCAAGAAATCCTTGGTGACATGCACAACCTATTTGGTGATACCCACAGTGCTGTAGTCAATGTTGATGAACACGGTCAATTTGAGATCAGTTACATCAACGAAGGTGATAGTGTAGAAGACATGATGCGCTACGTTCATATCGACGTGGATGCGATTCGTGACAATTATAAACAATTGGTTTCACATCGAGTTGAAGCCAATGAACAAGCACAAATCCTAGCAGAACTAGAACAAGGTCTAGCAGGATACACCTATTTAGAGGACTTCTGATATGAATGATTTGTTTACTAAAACTGATTATTCGCTTTACTCCAACTCTATGTCGTTTTTACGTCTGCCGTACATTCGTAACCCGGTATCGGCAGACGCAGACGTTGTGGTGTTGGGAGTCCCTCTGGACATGGCAACATCTGGGCGTCCAGGTGCGCGTATGGGTCCAGATGCAATTCGCCGTGCCTCAGTCAACTTGGCATGGGAAGGTAAGAAGTTCCCGTGGAGCTTCAACGTATTGGATAAACTGAAAGTGATCGACGCAGGTGATCTCGTGTTCGATTGCGGTGATGCGGAAGATTTTACTTACCGCCTTGAAGCGGCAACCAGTGAAATTCTAAAAAGTGGTAAAACCATGTTGGGATTGGGCGGTGACCACTTCATCACGCTACCTATCCTACGTGCCTATGCGAAGCATCATGGCCAAATGGCTTTGATTCACTTTGATGCTCATACGGACACCTATGCAAATGGCAGTTCATACGATCACGGTACGATGTTCTACCATGCGCCGAAAGAAGGTTTGATCTCAGCGAAGAACTCAATACAAATCGGCATTCGTACGGAGTACAAACAGCAAGATCACGGCTTCAATGTGATTAATGCGATGCAAGCGAATGACATGTCGGTGAACGAGATCCTAGAAGAAATTCGTCGCACCGTCGCAGACAAGCCAGTATATGTCACTTTTGACATCGACTGCTTAGACCCGGCCTTCGCACCGGGAACTGGTACACCAGTTTGTGGTGGCTTGAACTCAGACAAAGCGCTGAAAATTATTCGTGGTTTAGCCGGCATGAATATCGTGGGTATGGATGTTGTCGAAGTATCGCCTCCATACGATCACAGTGATGTTACCGCACTAGCGGGAGCAACCATCGCACTAGAAATGCTTTACGCATATGCATCTGAGCGCGAATAGACATAATCATTTCTAAGGGAGCTTCGGCTCCCTTTTCTTTCTGATGCCTTCCTCTACCTTTTATTCACTCGTTTCATCTTGAACTCACCTCAACCGATCAGACGCTTTATTTTTGCACTTTAACCATTAAAAACAGTTACCTATAAGGCTCATACTATTCACGAAAAGCAAAAGATTTAACGTAAATAGACAAAGAAATGCACCTCTTTTTGAAAACAAAATCGGATTAGTTTTTCTAATTGAAATCATAGATTTTTATCTTGCTCGACTTCACACTTTTCGATTGCTAATTATACAAGCAAGCACTATTATCTCGCGCAAATATCCCCGCAACACAAGAATTCAGTTGGCACTCTGTAAAAGAGCGCTAAGGGTTTTTACGTCTTAAACTTTTTGGAGAGATACGCAAATGTCTGCTTCGTTTCCATTAGCGAAACTTACCTTTTTAATCGCTATATTGACTGCCGTGGGTCAAATGACCCAGACAATGTACGTGCCTTCAATCGGTCATATGGCGGGCGAGTTTTTGGTATCTGCGTCATCACTTCAAGCTGTGATGGCTTGTTACCTAATCCCATATGGCTTGTCGCAATTTGCGTATGGCACACTATCGGACCGCTTGGGACGCAAACCGATCATCATCGTCGGGCTGCTTATCTACATCGCGGGTACACTGGTAGCATTATTTGCACATCAATTTGAATGGTTCTTGATTGGTAGCTTTATCCAAGGCTTAGGTATTGGTTGCGGCGGTGCGATGTCACGCACTCTGACTCGCGATTGCTTTGAAGGCTCTGATCTACACAGAGCAAACAGCTTAATTAGCATGTGTGTGATTTTCTCACCATTAATGGCACCAGTATTAGGCGGCTACCTAACAGAAGCTTTCGGATGGCGGTCGAGCTACTTGTTCTTAGCGCTATTTGCTATCGCGGTTGTGATCACCATGATGACAAGCATGATGGAGACGCTACCAAAAGAGAAACGCAAATTCGAACCAGTAGCCAAAAGCTACAAACACGTTTTGTCTGACCGTCGCTTTCAAGGCTTTTTAATTTGCCTGGTTGCAACATTCGCAGGTGTGGGTGTATTCGAAGCGGCGGCTGGGGTGTTGTTAGGTGGGGTATTAGAATTACCTGCAACAACGGTAAGTTTGCTGTTTATATTGCCGATCCCAGGTTACTTGGTGGGTGCGGGCTTATCTAGCTACATCGCAAGACGTCGCTCTGAGCGTCGTGCTCTAAATGTAGGCTTGGTCTCTATTTTTGTAGGCTCTGCTATTGTGCTCATCCCAGGCTTGTTTGGTTTAACCACGGCATTAACGCTGGTTGGAGGCGCAACCGTGTACTTTTTGGGTGCGGGCATTCTCTTCCCAGCAGCAACAACTGGAGCGATTGCGCCATTCCCATACCATGCAGGAACAGCAGGCGCGACATTGGGTGGCATGCAAAACTTGGGGGCAGGTGTAGCAACTTTGCTCGCGTCACTATTTCCAGCGCATAACCAGATGCCTTTGGGCATTTTGATGATGGCAATGTCGGTAATTGCAATGCTTGGGTTAATGTGGGTGAATCGAGCACACAATCACTCAAACGAAGTACCGCAAGTTATCTGATCATTATCAGCTTACTTTCAAAATCCAAAAGGGACACACTCAACAAGTGTGTCCCTTTTTTCATATCACACTATATCGATTTCCCGATGAGAATGATTTAACTTTCGAATTGATATTTGTTAAAAATAACAGCTGCTTACACAATGTGTTTTCAGCTTCCTTCAAATTGAGTAGCCAACTCGAAAATATTGAGGATTCTCACTTTTTCGGCATACCCCATAACAAAGAATGGACAACTGAAAACCACTAACAAAATGAAAGCCCAGCCCTCAGGATGAGGCCACTTGAGTGTACAATAAGGATAAAATCAGATGCGTTTCACTTTAACTACGTTGGCCGTCTCGGTCGCGCTTGTCGCCGGATGCAGCAATCAAGGAATCCCCAGCATGACTCAATACTCCCAAACACAGATCGTTGCTCAACAAACTCAAGCTCCGGTTGCGAAAAAAGTCCCTCACTCGATGACTATTCATGGCGATACCCGCGTTGATAACTACTACTGGATGCGTGACGACGAACGTAAAGACCCTGAAATTTTACAGCACCTAGAGAAAGAAAATCAGTACGCAGAAACCGTTCTAAAGCACACTGAAACACTTCAAGATACGCTATTTGAAGAAATTAAAGGGCGTATCGCAAAAGACGACAACTCAGTACCGGTTCGTAAAGGCAACTACTTCTACTCCAGTGAAGTGACCGGAGATAACGAGTACGAAGTCCATTTGCGAGCTAAAGACTTTGCAGGCAAAGACAAACAAATCATTTTAGATGTCAATGAACTAGCAAAAGAACATGAATTTTTCAGTATCGGCGGCCTATACGTTAGTCCGAATGAAAACTTATTGGCGTATGGCGAAGACACATTAAGCCGCCGCGTGTACACCCTTAAGATCAAAGACCTGACAACAGGCAATTACCTACAAGATGAAATCGAAGGGGCCTCAAGCGCTGTCGCATGGCAGAACGATAACAACGCCTTTTACTACATCAAAAAAGATCCACAGACCTTATTGGGCTACCAAGTTTATCGTCATGTATTGGGCACACCACAAAGCAGCGATGAGCTGATTTTTGAGGAAACCGACAGCGCCTATTACACCTCACTAAGCAAAAGCAAAGATGGCGAAGATATTTATATCTGGCATTCGAGTACAGAAACCAGTGGGGTCTCTATCATTGATGCGAACAACCCTAAAGCAAAGGCGAAACCGTTCTATCCTCGTGAAGATGGCATTGAATACAGTATTTCTAAGCTAGGCGATTGGTACTACATTTATACTAACTATCAAGCCGTCAACTTCCGTTTGATGAAAGTTCATCAAAATGACATGCATGACCGCTCTAAATGGCAAGATGTGATTGCCGCAGACGACAACACTCAACTTGTCGACTTCGAGTTATTCGATGATCACATCGTCTATGAGCAGCGCTCTAACGGCCTAGCAAGCGTCACTGTACGTCAGCTTTCAACAGGAAAAGAACTCCCCCTCACATTTAATGACGATGCGTTTGCTGCCTATTTGACAGGTAACCTAGAGCTGGATAACGAGAAAGTTCGTATTTATTACAGCAGTTTAACCACTCCAGGAACCTACTACGATTTCGATCTAAAAACGGGCGGGTCAGAAATCATGAAGCAAACACCTGTACTTGGTGATTTTAATCCTGACAATTACCAATCAGAACGCATCATGGTCACAGCCCGTGACGGTAAAGAAGTACCCGTTTCTTTGGTGTATCGTAAAGACTTATTTAAGAAAGATGGTACAAATCCACTCTACCAATATGGTTATGGATCTTATGGCGCAACCATTGAGCCAACTTTCCGCTCGACACGTTTGAGTCTATTGGATCGCGGCTTTGTTTACGCCATTGCTCATATTCGTGGATCTGAAATGCTTGGCCGCCCTTGGTATGAAGACGGTAAAAAACTAACCAAGCAAAACACATTCAACGACTTTATTGATGTGACTAAAGGTTTGGTTGAACAAGGCTACGGCGCGAAAGATAAAGTCTTCGCTGTTGGTGGCTCTGCAGGAGGTCTCTTAATGGGGGCTATCATCAACCAAGCACCAGAACTGTACCGCGGTATCGGTGCACATGTTCCGTTTGTGGACGTGGTAACCACTATGCTCGATGAATCAATTCCATTGACCACCAATGAGTATGATGAATGGGGTAACCCAAATAACAAAACATACTATGACTATATGTTGAGTTACTCGCCTTACGACAACATCAAGGCGCAAAACTACCCGAACATGTTGGTAACGACTGGCTTGCACGACTCTCAAGTACAGTACTTTGAACCAATGAAGTGGGTCGCCAAACTTCGTGAAATGAAGACAGACGATAACGTCTTGTTGTTCAAAACCGATATGGAAGCCGGACACGGCGGCGCATCTGGTCGATTTAAGCGCTTAAAAGAAGATGCGCTAGAGTATGCCTTCTTCCTCGATTTACTCGATAAAAAATAAGCGTATTAATAGAACTGTATCTCTAACAACAAAAAATGCCCGCAAGTTGCGGGCATTTTTATAGACGCACTCTCTAAACAAAGAGTGGGGTTACCTAAGCACAGAATGACTAGCGTCTCTTATAGCCAAAGGATAGCAGAAAGAAAAACGCCTACTCACAACGAGTAGGCGTTAACACAATAAATGTGTTTAGGCAGTAGAAACTGGCCTATTTATTAGAAGTAGTAACGAGCACCTAGAGTCCAGTAGTCGTTCTCTTTAACGTCGATATCATTACCTAGGTCAAACTGGTAAGCTGCAAACGTTACAAACGCCGGAGTTACAGCATACTCAGCTTGTAGAGCTGATTGACTAAATAGCGTGTCGTTAGCTTTATCATCTTCAACAGCTTCGTAGTTAACGCTGAATGTCCAATCATTAACGCCGTAGGCAAGTAGAGCCTCCAACTGAGCAGTCTCTTCGTAAAGAGCACCATCATAAGTAAAGAAGTAATCATTCATGCCGTATACTACTGCTGCGTATAGACCTGAACCGTATTGACCATAGTTTACAGAGAATAGGTGTGATTCAGCTGTTTTAGTTCCTAGGTTCTGTTCCTTAATATCACCACCGCTGTATACGTACCCTAGGCCAAAGCCAGCTATAGAGCCGCTCAATGCAATTTGACCACGTTGCTCGTAAGTTACGGCGTCTGAAGTTTGCTCACCTTGCCAACCTAGACCTAGGTTGAAAGCAAAACCTTCACCAAATTCAAAACCTTTACGGTAACTAAGCATTTTATCAGCACGAGCTGAACCTAGGCTACCGTGGTTGCTGTACAAGAAATCGTTCGCAAACGCGATAGGTAGATCCGCAACGCCAGCGACATCGTAGTACGGTGACCATTGAGTACCTGCTACTAAACGGCCAAACTGCTCATGAGTAGCACCGATGTAACCTAGACGAGTTTTGAATGACTGTTCACCACCGTTTAGGTAGTTAAGCGCCCATTCACCTTTAGCGTCGATAGTAATACCGTTGCCAATGTCTTTCTTACCCGCAACGTTAATACGTGGAGACACTTGGTGAACTTTTACATCTTCTTCGAAATACTCACCCACGCCAACTGAAACGTGACCGCCGATCGATAAAGATGTACCATCGCTGTTGTAAACTTCTGCTGCGAAGGCCTGTGAACCACATGCTAGTGCCGCCACTGCAACGGCTAGAGTTTTCATTTTCATTGTTAACATCCGTATAGTTGTTTGTACCGGTTCGCTTAGACACAGATTAAATCCGAATCAATCGCAACGAACACATAACAAAGTAGTAATGAAATAGAAATGAAACAAACACTTTCTTATGCAACCAGTGGTATTAATGCTCACATTTTGAAATTGATCACAAAAAAATAGGGAACTTTTCATTCCCCATCATAAAATCTGTGGCTTTTTACGTGTCACATCTCCCAACGTGCGAGTGGCTTCTCAGTTTTGATACCCTTACTGCCCCAGCGGTCAATAACATCAATTTGCAGTATGCGGCTCGGTTTAATAAGCGATGTCAAGGTTTTCGACGGTCGTTTATCCGTCACTAACCATAGCGTTTTATCTTGTTCAAACTGAGCTTTTAAAGATAATTTGTCTTCTTCTGTCCACTCAAATTCCGGCTTAAATTCGCGCCCAACCACAAACAATTGGTTGCCAGAGGCAAAGTCCTCTAGTGACTCACTCATCAGTACCACTGAATCGATGCCTTTATCGAAGATCTCTGCCTGTTGTTGGTTGATCAGTTCACGCACATTGAGCATAAGAGCCTGTTGATTCGTTTGAATCGTCTTTTGGTGTTCAGGATATACACGTTGTAGATCCTCTCCAACAATACCCGCCATTCGGATTAAGTTTGTAGGGTTAAGCCACGCGTACTTCGATGTTGACCCGTTTTCCAATGTCAGTACTGCAACTCCTTGAGCTCTAGGAGAAATGGCCTGCGATGCATCGATTTCAATCAAGTGAATGTTGCCCTGTCGAGCATAAACATAAGTCGGGTCTTGTTTCCAAATCGCACCAAGAGTAATAGCAACCGTCGCGGCTTGACCCGCTTGCTTAACTTGCTCTGTACCTTTATTTGCGAACCAGTTCTCAAGACGCTCAACGCCGTAACGCTTTGGAGGCAGATACTGAGTCTCTATCCCTGTACCTTTCATGAGTTGCTCAGACAACATGTACGTGACGGGAGTGCTGGTTAAAATGTCTTTGGCGCTTGCCAACGATGGAAGTGTCGTCGCTATAACCAAACCAAAAGTTATCGCTAATTTTTTTATCTTCATGTTCATTACTTTATAAAAAGGGTTACGCTTTTTGGATAATTCGGTAAACCGTTGCTGTTAGGAAAAATGCCGCAGAAACAATGATGATGGATGCGCCTGATGGCACTGGTAGCTCAAGCTCCATCGGCAGTATGGTTCCTACTAAACACGCAATGGTTGCCAATAAAGAAGAAAGGAGAACAAAACTGCCCATGCGTTTAGTCAATAACCGAGCCGTTGCACCAGGAATCAGTAGCAATGCACCAACCAATACAGCGCCAATAATCTTTACCGCGGCGATGGTGACCAAGGTGATCATCATGACAAATAAGTAATCATAAAAGCTGGTATTAAAGCCGCGTACACGTGCAATATCCGGGCTAATACAAGTCAGCAAAATGCGGTTAAACGTTGGAATAAGAAGCAGTAATATGATCAAACAACTGATCGCTAAAATAAGGATATCGTTGTCCGTCACAGTCAAGATCGAGCCAAACAACACGTTCTCCAACATGTGAATGTTGATCTTGCGAGCAACGTACATTAACAGCGCAGCACCAACCGCTAACGCTAGTGCAAGAAAAACCCCAACCAGTGTGTCGTAAGGTACATTCGTACGATTACGAACAAAGTGAAGCAACAGCGCAAAAATCATACAAAAGCTAAACAATCCGATGATCGGATTCTCTGGCGGCTCACCGAGCAACACACCAATCGCGATTCCGGTAAGCGCAGCATGCCCAACCGCTTCAGAGAAAAAAGCCAGTCGCTTGGCGATGACTAATGTACCAAGACCACCAAGTAATGGTCCTAATATCAGCGCTGCAACAATTGCGTTCACCATGAAAGCATAAGAAAAGCTATCGCTTAACCATCCAGCTTCAACGCCGCTAACCGCTAACTCTCGCAACCAATCCATTATGCAGCCTCCACTTTTGCTGTGTAGTGCTTGAATAATGTTTCTATACGATCAGGACTTAGTACATCTGAATGGTGCCCTGACGCCACAATTTGACGATTTACAACATGGACCTGCGCATCTAAACGGCGCACTGCGGTCACGTCATGGTGTACTGCCAGCACCGTTTTGCCTTCTCCAACGACTTCATGAATCAAACCTTCAAGATATCGAACACCTTGCTCATCCATGCCAGTTGTAGGTTCGTCTAAAACCAATAAATTGGGCTCATCCAGTAAAGCTTGCGCAAACAAAACACGCTGTTGCTCACCGCCAGAGAGTTGCCCCATACGACGGTCGCTACGCGTTGCCATACCCACGCGATCCAGCTGGGCCAGGGCATGTTGAGTTTGTTTCGTTTTACGTCGCCAAAATAGAGGGATACGAGTTTGGTTAAGCAGTACAAAATCCATCACGGTTAACGGGAGGCTTGCTTCAAACATCGCTTTTTGTGGCACATACCCTATCTTCCCCGATGCAGCTGATGGTTCTGGCCAATTGAGCGCTATGTTTCCCGAAAATGGCGTGAGTCCAAGTACCGAACGAAGCAAAGAGGTTTTACCACCGCCGTTCGGTCCCATAATCACGTGACATTTCGCGTTCTCGAATTCGGCGCTGATGTTCTGCAAAATGATATTGTCGGCGTATTTTAGGCCCACGTTACTTAAGGAAACGGAAGGTCCAGTCATTACGCCTTTTCCCCTGCTCGCTTACTCGCCACAAATTTCATGGCTTCGATTAGTGTTTCCACATTATCTCGCATCTCAACCTCGACTTTATCGGCCTCATACTCACCGTGAGTCATGTGAGAAAAGCGATAAAGCTGCACCCCAGTCGCCTCTTCGATGGTATCAACAAAGCGATTCGGCATATTGAGCTCATAAAACAGAACATCAATGCCCGATTCACGAATTTTCTCTATCGTTTCCTGTAGCTGACTTGCACTTGGTTCTACACCATGAGCAGGCTCAATGACAGCGGCAACGTCAACACCAAACTCCTGAAGGATATATCCGTAAGCATTGTGGGTTGTCGCCACCTTCATACCAGCCGTGTCCAACTCACCAAGAGACAACATTGCATCACGCTTCATCAGGCGAAATGTTTTCGCGTATTTACGAGCATTTTGGCGATAGAACGTAGCATTGTCTGGGTCCAATTGGCTTAGCTCACTCGCGATGGTGTAAACCTTTTGAATGGTTGTTGATAGACCGACAAAGGTGTGAGGGTTCACTGCTCCTTGACCAACAGACTGCCCCATAGCGGGCAATAAAGGCACTTCTTTGTTCGCTTCGATAACCACGAGATCATCACGCTGAGAAGCCTTGATCACTTTCAGTGCAAAATCGTCATGACCAATACCATTGATCACTATTACGTCCATTTCATTTAAGCGCTTAAGATCATTAGGTTGTGGCAAATAGTTGTGAGGATTAAAACCAGCATCAACCAAAGGAACGATGTCCGCCTTCTCACCAGCAACGGCTTTAACATAGCTGTAATAAGGTTGAAGCGTAATACCAATACTGAGTTTATCGGCAGCAAAGCCAGTAGAAGACACCGTCAATAACGCGGTGGCTGTAAGAATACGACGTAAAAGAGAGCGTTTGATCATAGTACTTATCAATTATGTTGTCTTAATGGGCGTGAGAGTGGGAAGAAGAGTCTGACAGAATGATTTGTTTCCAGCCGAAATCGTGGCGTTTAGCTAGATCGCTTAGTCCCTCCACATTTAACGAACGGCTAGAATCATTAAACCAAATATCAGCTTGAGAACTGCGGCTATCCAACAGCATGGAAGCAGAGCCTTGGGCACTGGTCTTCACGCCAATGTAGACACCGTCATCAATTCGTTGCCACTGATGAGAACCTTTACGCTTCCAGTTTTGGTCTTTCACGAATGGAGCAATCCAAAGCGCCTCCATATCAGAGATCTCAGGCCAAGTTCCGGTATCTAACTGCAAATCACGAATCTCTTCATGAGCGAGCTTAAGTTCAGCGATCAACCCCAACTCGTTTTGATGTAAATCCGTGATTAACACTTGATGAGACTGCATGTCTGGCTTTTCAGTCGCGACCTGATGGTAGGGCATAAGTATGGCTGCTGAACTGAGAATCGCTGCGATTGTCAGTGCGACCCACTTTCCTTCTCGGTTACCATTATCAGGGCGAACTTTCTGAACGCTCATTTCTCTTTCAGCTCAACGATATCCACTTCCACCGGGCTTTCATGTCCGGCATCAAATACCAAATAGAAATCTGTTTCAGGGTGAGTAAATTCTGCGATGGAACGCTTATCTGTTTTTTCTTTGGCGATCAGATTGTCGTCGTAATCGTACATTTCGACATCGTAGTCGACCGCTGTCGATCCATCCGAGTAGCCCGCTTCACAAATCACTTTATCTTGCGCCAAGTGACAGCTCATCAGAGGAAAATGTGCAGCAGCGTGAAAGGACGCAAATCCAGAAAAAAACAAAACCGCTTTTAGAAGAGAAGTGTTATTCATGATAATTCCAAAATGGCCCAGCAATTGCTGAGCCTAATTCGATTAGTTAAGTTGAGTTTCAAACGTAAGATGAACATTGGCACTCGCTTTATCCGCCAATGGATTATCTTTTAATTCACCTTTGTAGTTCGCTTTCATTAAGTAGCGCCCGGCGACTTCTGGCGTGAAGATAACTTTGCCATCTTTATCGCTCACCACATCGATTTGTTCTTGATGGTTTCGGTACATGGTCCCTTCACGTGTAATCTCAGCAGTAACGCCCTCTTGTGGCTCTCCGTTAAAGAAAAACTGGAAAGTCACAGGCTCACCTTCAATGATGTCCGATGGATGCGTGATCGGTTTCATCTCCAGCATTTTGCCTTCAATCTCCAACGCTTTGTCCGTTGGCATACCAACCGTAATGTAGCTTTCTGCTCGGGTGTAACTTAGTTGAGTAACCACATCACGCGCTTGCTCAGGAAGCACGTCACCACGCTCAGCTTTGTTTGCTCGCGCCCATTTCACCGTATCACGACGGCCCGCTTTGTATTGTGTGTAGTAGCTCGGCTGATTATTAATCGCGACTTTGTGCGTGCCTTCTTCTGTAAAAAAGAAATCAAACATAGAGCGACGCTTGCCACGAACAACAAAGTTAGGACGCTCAGAGCGGCCATCCGGCATCACCACAAATGCCTGGTCACTACCCGCAGGCTTATCAAAAACAAACGTTCCGTGAGAGGCAGTAACATCAAATGTCAGCCAGTCACCGCCTTCTTTAGAAACCGTAAAGTGAGAGGGCAGAACCCAACGTGGATGTGCTTGTGCGGTGGTGGTTACAGCCAATCCCATTGCCATTACACTCGCCAATGCCACTGCTTTCATTTTGGTTTTCATTGTTGTGTCCTTTAATCACTTAACTTGATAATTGACGGTGATGACACCCGTCTCTTGTGTTGGTTTAAGCTCATAGCGTACGTCACTGTCCGCTAGCGTTATTTTTTGACGTAAGTAGTTTCGCCCACCGTGTTCACGAACGACTTCGACGTACAACGTGTAATTTCCTTGTTCCAAACGCTCCCCTGAGTCATTGGTTCCATCCCAGACAAAGCGGTATTGACCAGCAGGACGTGTTGCAGAAGTCACCGCATCAACAAGTTCACGATCATAACGACCCGTTTTTCTCCACCAGCTGCGTAGATCTTTTAACCATTCGTCTTTCCCTACCCATAACTGAATGGTTTTAACCGGTTTACGCTGATCGTTTTCAACCCAAACCGCCACATAAGGGCGTGCATACATTGAGGTATCTATCTTTGGAAGTTCGAGTTCGAAGTCGACCTTCGCGTTATCTGGTAGAGGCGCCGCGGAAAGAGAGAAAGGAGTAAAAGCCGCGATCAAAGCGGCTTTACAAAAGTGATTACGGCGGAAAAATCTTCCTGTGTTCAACATAAGTGTTCTCTAAAAAGCTGTTATGGAACAGCAACAAAATAAATTACGAGCGACAGTAACGTACCAAAGCTCATCCATTGCATTGACGTTCTGAGCGTCTTCTTCTTAGGCAGTAACAAGCACACGCCTGTAAGAACAAAAAACACCATCAAAAGCGCAGTGACGTCGATAAACCACTTCCAAATCCCACCACTGTTGCGTCCTTTATGTAGATCGTTCAGCAGCGCAACAATACCGTAGTGCGTCGTTTCGACGTCTGCTGCACCAGTAGTCATATCAATAAAGACCGTAGCGTTATAACCCGGGCCTTTAAAATCCATAGAAAGCTCTCCGAGTAACAACTCACCTTGCTCAACTTCGGTATACACATCTAGTGCGGAGGGAGTGCCGCGAAGCTCGGTTTCTTTAGTCAAGAAAGCCACCAGCCCTTCACGATTAGGTTGAAAGGTATCTGAATGTGAGAATAGAACTGAGTGCGGAACCGTCAGAGTATGTTGTTGAATGATAGGTTCACTGCGTTCAAACAATTCGGGGCGATTGAGGGTAATACCAGTTACTGCAAAAAACAGCGTAACTAAGAGAAGAGCCATCGAAATATAGATATGTAGGCGGCGAGCCCAAGTTTGAACACCTTTGCTTTTAAGCAACATAGAAACAATCATCACCAATAAATGTGGGACATAATTTAGGTGATAATCATTCGTATTGGCATTTAATTTACATTGTTTACTTTAAACAAAAAAATACCCGAGACTGAGCTCGGGTATTTAATAAAAATGTTCGCTATGAGTTCTGCGTCGATTCTACTTTGCGTAGCTGAGATAGATACTTAACCCAACTTTTTGCCTGATTCGATGGCTTAATCTCATTCGCTCTTTTGGCATTAGCGAGCGCATCGTCAAACCGCTTAAGTTTGTAGTAAGCGCGAGTTTTGATAAGTGCAACATCCGCTTTACGACCTCTGACATTATCGAGCGCGGCAATGGCATCTTTATAATGGCCTTCTTGCACCAACAGTTGAGAATAGTTCCAGTAATACTGCCTATCTAGCTGAGCAGCAATACGCCAGCTATCAATAGACTCTTCCCACTCTTTTGCCATTTGCCAATACGTTGCTTGCTGAGCTTTTAGCTTACTATTCGAGTTAACATCCTCTAGCTCGTTCATCACCAATGCAGCTCTCTCAGGAATACCTCGTTTCGCGTACAATTGTGCCAGCAGCTTTAAGTCATCTTGGCTAAGTTGTAATCCTTTCAGTTTTGCCAACGCCAAAGAGTCCAGAGCACGTTTGTTGTCATCAACACGCAGGTAAAGAGCAACAAGCTGACGCCACCATTCAATTCGCTCAGGTTCAATCGCGATCAAGCGTTTGATGGTCGAGATTGCCGGCTTCCACTTTTTCAGTTCTAGCTCAGCAGAAAGCTTTATCGACAATGCGCCAAGCTTGTCTGGCTGCCCAAACTTCTCATAACGAGCCATTGCTGAAAGCACTTTTTGCCACTGACTCAGTTGATAATGAGATTGGGAAATACGCAGCCATAGCTCATGCGCTTTTTGACCTTTAGGAATGTTTTTGCTCAAGGCATAGTAATGAGGTAACGCCTTAGAAAAACGTTGCTCGTTCAGCAGTATATCAGCCAACATTTTTCGGGTTTGCCATGCTTGCTCATCTTGTAGCAAACCACTATTGACTGCCAACTCAAGTTGCTTAATCGCCGCTTGAGTTTGCTCGTTCTGCCAGTAAAAAATACCTAACATTCGAGCGACATAAGCTTGGTCATATCCACGAGAAAGCTCCATAGCTTCAAGAGATGAAATCGCTTCTTTCAGTTTCTCTTCTTGAGCCAAATTATGTGCTCGTTGAACTCTCGCTGCGGTGTATTGGCTTAACTCACTGGCAATGGTTGAGAGTGCACTCAGGCTTAATACCGTACCGATTAAGAATTTTTTCATCATTTGGCTAACTTGAACTCCACTTTAGCGGTTTGTCCGAACTGCTCAATTGACACACCATCCTCAACTTTTGGCTGATACTTCCATTTTTTAAGCGCACGGATTGCTTCCCTTTCAAACATGCGCTCGGGCTCAGCCTCGATCACTTCAATATCTTTTGGTCGTCCAGTTGCATCGATCGTGAAACGCATAATGACATAACCTTCCACTCTACGTTTCAGCGCCTTACTTGGATAGCGAGGATCAACACGATACAACGGCAGTGCTTGCTGGTTGCCCATTGTTCCCTTCAAGTTTGGTGCACTAATCGCGATGCCTTCAAGGGCAGTGTTTAAACCTAAAGCACTGACTGGCGTCATCTGACTCATTGGTTCCATTTGAGTGTCAGCTTGAGACAGATCCATTGGCTCCGGCGCTTGAGGTGGTTCTGGTTGCTCCGGCACTGAACGTTGACGACGCTGCACGTCTGCTTCATTCTCTACCATCACCATATCAAAACGAACGGCTTCTGAAGCTTCTGGTGCACGCTGGTTGCCTTTATCAACCATCCACGCCATAAAGCTAAACAAGCTCACAGAAATTAACAGTGATGCTGGTAGTGCAAGTAACAGCCTGCCCATTAAGGTTTCTCCGCCGCCAATGCAATGTTCTTCACACCTGCTGCCTTTGCAGCGTCCATCACTTTCACGACAGTGCCATTGTAAGCATGCTCGTCAGCTTGGATAACTAACGAAGCATCAGGCTGATCAAGTAACAGGTGCTCAATAGAGGCCTCAACACGCTCAATATCAACCACTCGTTTGTCAATGTACACATCATTCGCTGCCGTTACTGCGATAAAAATGCCCGCGTCTTTTTGACTTACTACATTAGAAGCCTGAGGGCGATTCACTTCTACACCGGATTCACGTACAAACGAACTGGTCACAATGAAGAAGATCAACATGATGAAGACGATATCAAGCATCGAGGTTAAATCGACTTGAGCTTCATCTTGTTGGTTAGGTCTGCGTCCGAGTCTCACTTTTGACTCCTTAAAGATTGTTCTAACTGGATAGCTTTTCGTTCACACACTTTGCTAAGGCGAGCATGAATAAACATGCCCGCAAGCGCTGCTACCATACCTGCCATGGTTGGCAGCGTAGCAAGTGAGATACCAGAAGCCATCAATTTCGGATTGCTGCTGCCTTGCGATGCCATTACGTCAAACACCGTAATCATGCCTGTCACCGTCCCTAACAACCCTAGCATTGGGCAAACCGCCACAAGTAGCTTAATAGTCGATAGGTTTTGGCGCAGTTCGATTTGCGCTTTTGCAATCCATCCTTCACGGATTTGATGCGCGTACCAAGAGTGGTGCTCTGATCTTGCTTGCCACTGCTCACAAAGCTGTTTTTTTACCCCAGGGAAAACCGTTGTGAGATAAATAACTCGCTCCATAACCAACAGCCAGCACACCGCCACGACAGCGGCCAGCCACCATAGGATTTGACCACCTTGCTGCATAAAGCTCATCAAGGTTGTGGCCCAATCCTCACTGATCAAACCCAATGTGCTGAGTAGGATCTGCTCCATTACGCTGCGTTCTCCGCTAAGGTGTTAGAGTGACTTTTGTTACTCGGCATATCACGCTCAGCTTGTTCTGCAACTAAACCGATGCCTTGTTTTTCTAAGATACTGCGAATATTTTCTGCTTGAGAGCTCAATACGTTGTGCGCTAATAGCAAAGGCATGGCTGAAACAAGGCCAAGTACGGTAGTCACAAGTGCCATTGAAATACCACCCGCCATTACTTTCGGATCACCATTACCAAATTGAGTGATGACTTGGAAGGTTTCGATCATACCCGTTACCGTGCCTAGTAGGCCAAGCATAGGAGCTAGAGCAGCAAGAAGCTTAAGCATCGACAACCCTTTTTCTAGGTGGGTTTGCTCATCAACAACAGCTTCCAAAAGACGTAGTTCTAACGCTTCTACGCTGCGATGCTTGTCTTTCTGGTATACCGCAAGCACGCGACCCAAAGGGTTGTTTCCTGGCTGCGCTGGGGTTTTCAGTTGCTTCATGATTTTCTGACGCGAAATCATCAGTGATGCACCACGTACGAGCGCAATCAATAGGCCGATAGCCAATAAGCCAAGGATGATTTTGCCGACAACGCCACCCGCATTTAGGCGATCAGCCAAAGTCGGTGAGTTTGCAAGCTGTTCAAGAAGAATGCCACGTGACGGATCAATGACAAGTGCATCAATGTCACCAGAGGAAATAGTATTCGCTGTTGGACCGTTCTCAGGCTGACGAAGATAGTTTACCGCGTCTCCGCGTTGACCATTCCACTTAACGTAGCCAGTCTCATCCAGCAGCGCCATAGAACCAAGACGAACACCATTAACCGTTTGTTCACGACCTTCGCCATTTAGCAGTGTGAAAGAGACGTTTGCCATTTCACCGCTTGCTTTGATTTGTTCTTCCATGCTGCGCCACATCGCCTGAAGTTGGGTCAACGTTGGCAGTGATTTAGCCGCAACAATAGCATCGATATCTTTCTGATATGAGTTTGCATCTACACCGGTTACTGAGCTTTTTAGCTCAGACTCTAGCTCTTTTGCGTTCTGGCGAACGACGCCAAATAACTCACCTAGGCTCCCGGTTTCTAGACGCAACTTTTCTTCTAGCTGTGCCAGTTCTGCTTCATTTTCACCGAAGGTAACACTTAATGAGTCCGCCTCTGCTTGAAGAGCAGCACGCTCTGCCACCAATTTATTCTTTATAGCCTGTAGGTCTTGCTCTGTTTGCTTAAAACCTGATTCACGCGCGACATTGTGCGATTGCTGTTGACGATTTTCTTGCTGCGCCTTTTGTAACAACGCATCACTAGCAAAAGTTGTATAAGGCATTAATGCGGCTGTCGAGATTAATGCAACCGATAACCATTTTTTCATCATTTATTTGCCCTCCGCAGCGGTTAACGACACTGGCAGAGTTAACATACTCGGCGCGATCTGTTTATTCGCCATAGCGAACGCTTTGTCTAGCTCTGATTTTTGCTCAGAACCCACTTGTTGCCATGCTTGTTGTTGCTGTGACCAGCTCCAAAATGTGTCACCAGATAAGCTACGCGCTACCAAAGACAAACGGCCTAAATAGAGAATGTCCGCCTCCACAGTTTCATTGTCACCCAGGTTAATCTTGCCTTGGTAAACGCCAAGCTTGGTGCCGTAATCCATTTCAATTTGGTACGCTTCTAAAATACGACGAAACTTCTCTGCATCCGCAACGTCTGCACGCGTCATCATGGAATCCAGCTTTGCAATTCGCTCCTCACGTTGCGCTTTGCGTATAGGCTTGTCGTTAGCGACGAGCACTTTTAAGCCCTCAAGCATGTGATACATTAAAGGCACGACACCTTGACGAGTTTGAGCAATCTGTTCAATTTGCTCGTTCAAGCTATCAACTTCTTGATTTTGGCTCTCAACAAGGCTTGCAAGATGATCGCGATAAATCTTCAAGTTACCGACTTCTTCTTGCAGCTGCTCAATTTCAGCTTCTAGAGTAAGTGATTTTTCTGCGCTTGCATCAATACGTTTTTGGCTTACCGCCGACGACTGGTTTGTTTTACTCTGCACAGCTTGTGCATCGTTTAAGTTCGCCGCGTGAGCGGGAATCAAAACCGATGATATCAACAGAGCGATACTTGATTTCATTAGATTCATACGAGTTATATTTCTGTGTTCCAAAAACGACCAAAGGGGAAGACTACCCTTCCCCTTTAATAATCAAATTGTTATCAGTACTTGAACTGGATTGTTGCCATGTAGTTGCGGCTTTCTCCAACCACAACCCCACTCGCACCTTTTTGCTCGCCATTCGTGCTACCACCACCTGCGAAGTAGTCGGTATCGAATAAATTCTCGACATTGAATCGAGCAATGATATCCAAGTTTTCATCGTACTTATGTTTGTATGACACGCCCATATCAACGCGAGCGTAGCCATCTTTCTTGAAGGTGTTTTTTGCATCACCGTAGCGATCACCTTCATAAATCAAACCAAGGTTTAAGTTAGTGTTGTCTTGAACCTTGTAGCTAGACCATAGGCTTGCCGAGAACTCTGGCACGTCTACAGGGCGGTTGCCCTCATATCTTTCTGCCTTCTTAAGCTCTGCATCCAAATACATTGCAGAAGCGGTTAGCGACAACTCTGGGGTCACAAAACCTTGAGCCATTAACTCAGCGCCTTTGTGAACTTGCTCACCACCTTGCGTTTTCTTGTGTAGGAGATTGCCGCCCGCGTCTTTGCCGCTTTCAACATCCAGCGAGATGTTCTCTAACGTGATATCAAACACAGCACCAGATACAAATAAACGCTGATCAAACAGTTCCCACTTCGTACCGATTTCATAAGAGATACCACGCTCAGCGTCGAGTTTCTCACCTTCATTGATGTAGGTACGACTACCGTTGCTGACTTCACCTTGAGGCATGAAGCTTTCAGAATACTGAACGTAAACCGAGCCATTCGTCGATGGGTGGAATATCACACCTAACTTTGGAGAAACTTGGTTTTCGGTCAGTTCATCATCACGCTTTTCGTCATAACGAACACCTGCAAGCACTTGCCAGTAATCATTAATCGTCATCATATTTTGCGCGTAGATACCCCAAGTATCGTACTCAGCTGTTGGTGATTTCCTCGAACTACTATAGCTAGGCTTAGGCACCGTTTCTCCTGGCGCAATACTCGCCTCATTATGAAATGCCATAAAGCGATCATAACTGTAGTCTAAGTAGTTAGCGCCCACTAACAACGTGTTTTCCGTACCGAACAAAGTAAAGTCCGTCGTCACATCTATATATGCAGTATCAAATACCCAATTATCGGAGCGATCGTTGCCTCGATGCTTAATCGTATTTAACTCTTCATACTGATCAAACTTAGGGTAAGACTCTACATCAAAACGCTTAAAGTCTTGGCGGTTGTAACCTGCTTTTACGTTCACGTTATCCGTGACTTGCGCATTAATATCGACACCGTAGTTTTCTACTTCGTTATCAATTTCAGACCACTGCGCATCCCAAATGTACTTATCACCGCGAACCGCTTTGCCATCAACAATGTATGCGCCAGAGTCTACGCTACCATCGTCTTTCGTGCGATCGTAATGCGCTGACACCATAAAGTTGTCGGTGATGTCGTACTCAACCACTAGGCCCGCTACCGTACGATCTGTTCTAGGCTCAGTGCCATCACCGTACCTGCGCCAAGAGCCGTAGCTTTCTTTGGCAAAAATTGCGCGCGCTCGCAGTGTCTCTGCATCATTTAGCGCGCCACTCACATCAAGCACAGTGCGTGAGTGATCATTCGAACCTAGATCTTGACTCAAACTTGCTTGTGTTTGAGTTGTTGGTTTTTTCGAAACCATGTTTACCAAGCCACCCGGTTCAGATTTACCGTATAGCAGACCTGATGGACCTTTAAGCACTTCAACACGCTCTAAAAGCTCAATTGGCTGACGGTAGTGTGACCAGTGTTGACGACCATCACGAAGAAAACCGTCTGAACTGCTAAGTTCAAAACCACGTAGAGAGAAACGTTCGCGGTTACGGCTTGTACCACCCGCGCTAACACTTGCATCGTTACGTAGCACTTCACCAAGTGTACTTGCACGCTGCTCATCAATTACCGTTTCATCGATAACCGCTACTTGTCCCGGCGTTTCCAGCTGCGTCATTTCCATGCGCATTGCTGTACTGTTTGTATCTGCCTTGTAGCCAAACTCTCGACCTTCTACAACTACATGTTCGTCTGTTTGAACTTCCGCCACTGCAGGTGTTGCTAACACTGCACCGATCACTAACGCCAAATGGCTCTTAGTAAACATATCCTTTCACTCCGATTATTATTTTTCGGGTCACATACTTGTTGAATGCGATTCCCTCTTAATTATTTCGCGGGTGAATATAAGTGATAAGTATTACCATTTGCATTAAATTTACATTCTTTGCATTTGCAAACTTTTGTAAAGTACTCTCTGATGATGCGCCATGATAATGTGATATTAATCACAAAAATTACGACTTAATCATACTTATTGCTTGAACACTAAAGTAACCCTCAGACCACCTTGCTCACGGTTTTTCGCCGTAACTGCTCCACCCATAATACGCATGGATTCTTTGACAATCGCAAGACCTAAACCGTAGCCACCAAGCTTTTTATCTCTAGAAGCATCTAAGCGCGTAAACGGATCAAAAATATCGACCAGCTTGTTATCTGGAATACCAGGCCCATCATCAGATACTGACATGGTGGTGAACTGCTGCCCTTCTTTGACATAATTTTCCAGAGAAACTTCTATCTGAGATGCTTGTCCTGAATATTTAATGGCATTACCAATAAGATTGTTCAAACAACGAATGACGAGCGTTTCTTCACAAAAAGCTTTAGCACATACAGCTTCTGAGCGGAAAGACAACGTCTGTTCTGACTTCAAATCTATTTTGCAACGCTCTACTTGCGGGGAGACCAAAACTTCTAAATCACAGCGTTTCGTGGCTTTGTCGAAACGCGCATTTTCCAAGCGACTGAACTCCAATATATCGCTGATCAAATGGTTTAGCTCTTTTGCTTCATCTTCTAGCCTTGTCACTAGACTTTGCTCACTTTCTCCAACACGCTTTCGCAAAAGATGCAGAACCAAGTTCTGCCTCGCTAACGGCGTTCTCAATTCGTGAGAGACATCTCTTATAAGCAGTCGCTGCTTTTCAGCGAGAGAATGAATCTGTTGCGTCATGTGATCGAAATCTTGCGCTAACTCGTTAAACTCACGCGTGCTCGACTTCAGCTCTTTCACGACACTGACATTAAAATCTCCATTAGATAGCTTTTTGCTTGCTTCTCTCAATCGATCCAATGGTTGCTGTAAGTTACGTGCCATTAGCAGTGAAAAGAGCGCCAAAATAACCACTGCAATCACGACTTTGAGAATAGAGAAATACAGAATGAAGTCATTTGCAGGGTGCAGTCGATGTGGCAACTGAATCACTAAAGTATTGCCATGAACTAAAGGAATATTGATGATGGGGCGATTCACTTTCCCCTCAAGTTGATCATCAATGCTTCTCTTAAATTGAAGTTTGAACTCGAAGTGCGGATGCATCAGACGGTGCGTAACTGGTTGCTGATGTTCATTCAACACAAATAAATAAAAGTTTTGCGCATTTGCCCAGTCAGCAAGTTCGTCCATGTCTCCGTGCTCAATCAATACATTGGCTTGATGTGCAAGGTCTAGCATTTCTTCTCGCACACTATCGGGCACTTTCAACATGGCTTTCACCAGAGCTTGTTCCGCTAAGGATTGCACGACCAAAATACTAATGACAATTGCGGTCATGCAACTAAATAACTTGAACGCTAAGCTATCTTTACGTTTTGCAATAAAAGGTGGACACCGGAGCTTCATTAACGGTTTACAGCCTCTAAATAACTGTAACCTTTGCCACGGAAGGTTTTGATATGTTGCTTGGAAAGCCCCGCTTCAACTAACTTGCGACGTATGTTACTGATGTGCATATCAAGGTTGCGATCAAAAGGACTCAGCTCTTTCTTTAACACTTCAGTTTGAAGCTCTGCTTTTGAAATCACGACTCCTTGGTTTTTTACCAAGTAGCTCAATAGTTCAGCTTCCGTACTTGTGAGGGGTAAGCTATTAAGCTGGTCACTGATCGTTTGAACGGTACTACACATCGTCTGACGTTGACGTTCCAAGCCAACACGACGAAGAATCGCTTTGATGCGCATTAGAAGCTCAGCGACATTAAAGGGCTTTCCGATATACTGATCGGCCCCCGCTTGGTAACCATCAAGCATCGAGTTTTCATCGTTGAGAGCGGTAAGCATTAGGATAGGTGTCGCGAAGCGCTGACAGATCCTACGAGCAACTTGCATACCGTTAAGGTTTGGTAACATGACATCAAGCAATACAAGATCTACAGGCGTTTTTTCCATATATTGCAGCGCACTTTCACCGCAATGTACAGAAGAGACGATGTAGCCCTCCTCTTGCAAAACCGCTTCTAACAGCTCGCACAAAGGAACGTCATCATCGACTATCAAAACTCGTGACATTACCACTCACCATTCAAATAAAAATGGTTCGCATTTTATTACTCATTTACCAATTAAACAACTACACACTCTAAGGCTTTAAGTCCACAGGACTCAGTCCAAGAAGCAGCAACGTACTAATTAGAGTTTAATGTTCACTTGTACTAAAGGCTCCTAACAATATGCACCTAGATATATCTTCATAGAAAAAACGAGTACAATCTGGCAACCGCAAAGCAAAAGATAAAGCGAATGGAAACGTTATTAATTGGTCACCGTGGCGTGGCAGGTTCATACCCTGAGAATACAAAAATAAGCATTCAAGCAGCCATTGACCTGGGATTAAAGTGGGTGGAAGTGGATATACAACCTACCAAAGATAATGTTTTAGTGGTTTGCCATGATCATACCGTCAATCGATGCAGCAATGGACAAGGGCGTGTTGATGAGCTCACCCTGGAAGAGTTAAAAGCATTAGATTTCGGTAGTTGGTTTAGCACAGACTTTTCAGGCGAGAAGATCTTGACACTAGATGAACTGCTCACTTTAGCTACTGAGAATAAGCTTAACTTGAATATTGAAGTTAAAGTAGACAACCATCCAGCGGAAGAAGTGGCGCAGACTCTAGCCAATGCGTTAGCAAAAAGTCCAATGCCGCAAGAGAATGTACTCCTATCCAGCTTTAGTCATGACGTCATTAGAGCGATGCACAAATGCTGCAGTGGCTACCGATTGGGTGTGTTAAGTGAATTCTTTACGAGAAAAGATAAACGCCTTTTGGAAGAAGTTAGTGCCTATAGCTGCAACCTAAACATTAACTGGGTTCGCACTCGCCAGATAAACAAACTCCAACAAGCCGGTTACAAAGTGATGTGCTATACGGTGAACAATCCAAATAAACTGAAATACCTGCCTCAGTTAGACGGTATTTTTAGTGATCATCCACAGCGCTTTATGCCATAGCCTATAAGAGCCAGAACATTAAAGGGGACCTTTTATTACCACTCAATCTGAATTGGTGTCCCCATCTCGACGAGCTGGATAAATTCGTCCATTTCCTCGTTGGTAATCGCAATACACCCATTAGTCCAATCAAAACTTTGGATGTAAATCGGCAACTGACTCTCACCGTTTTTTAAGCCATGAATTTTGATGTTCCCTCCAGGGGAGACACCTCGGCGCCTCGCTTCCAACGTATCAATCGCATCAGGGTAACTGATATGCACAGAACGATAAAAAGCAGAGTCCTCTATAACATAATCTAGAGTGTACTCGCCCTCTGGCGTGCGATTGTCTCCCTCTTCTTGTTTATGTCCTTGCGGGTTCGCTCCTAAAGCAATTCGGTATTCTTTTAGCACTGCTCCTTGTTCCATCAAATACATTCGACGCTTAGACTTGTCGACTTTAACAAGGTCAACAGCTGCGTGAGTGCCCGAAGCAAACACACAACACAAGAACATAGAGAACCATTTTACTGACATTGTCGTAACGCCTAAGCTAATAAAGTGAACAAGAAAAGAGCGATAATGCTAGTCAGTTAAGGCTCGTAAAGCAAACAGTATCTAATGCGGAACCGTAAGATAGCACTCGCTGAAAGGCGTACTTCTTATCGTTATTTGATACAACAAAGTCAAAGAGAAGATTTCTCTATTCATTGCGGCTAAGTTGCATTACTTTATAAGCATATTTATTTATAAAGTCCGTACTTTTTGAGAGGGAACCATGATTAACATTGCTTTTTTTAGTGCAAAATCCTACGACGAAGCCTCTTTTAATAAAATTAAAAATAACCGCGATTTTGAATTTCACTATCACGACTTCCGACTAACCGAAAAAACAGCCAAGATGGCGCACGGCAGTGATGTTGTATGTGCGTTTGTTAATGATGATCTTTCAGCTCCTGTCCTTAAACAGCTTTCTCTGGGCGGGACCAAGCTTATTGCTATGCGCTGCGCGGGATATGATAAAGTTGATCAACAAGCAGCCAAAGAACTAGGCTTACAAGTGGTTCGAGTTCCTGCTTACTCACCAGAAGCAGTGGCAGAGCACACGGTTGGTTTAATGATGTGCCTAAACCGCCGCCTTCACAAGGCCTACCAACGGACACGTGACGCCAACTTCTCGCTAGAAGGTCTTGTTGGCTTTAACTTTTTCGGAAAAACCGTTGGTGTTATTGGTACGGGTAAGATTGGTATCGCGACGATGCGTATCTTCAAAGGGCTTGGCATGGAACTGCTTTGCTACGACCCCTACGAAAACCCATTAGCGCTAGAAATGGGAGCCCGTTACTGTTCGCTTGAAGAAATCTACGCTAATGCGGATATTATCTCTCTCCATTGTCCAATGAGTGAAGAAAACTATCACTTATTGAACGAAAAAGCCTTCGCGCAAATGAAAGATGGTGTAATGATCATTAACACCAGTCGAGGCGAGTTGCTAGATTCACTAGCGGCGATAGAAGCGTTGAAACAAGGTAAGATTGGTGCGCTTGGCCTAGACGTGTATGACAATGAAAAAGACTTATTCTTCCAAGATAAATCTAACGATGTCATTGTAGATGATGTTTTCCGCCGTTTATCGGCTTGTCATAACGTGCTGTTTACTGGCCACCAAGCATTCTTGACTCACGAAGCACTGAATAATATTGCCTCTGTGACGCTTGATAACGTCGAAGCCTTTTTCTCTGGTAACGTATCGGGCAATGAACTGATTAACTAAAGCCAGACAATCGAGAAGTATAGTAGAGCGTGTGATCTCAGCTATGCTATACTCCTCGACTATTTAAAATTTGAGCCAAATTACCATGAGCATAAAAACTGATATTCAAAAGCTGCACAACCGTTTAGATACATGCCAACGTAAACTTGATGCGGCACGTTCTCGTGGTGATCACGAAATGATTACAAAGTTCACGGATGAAGTAGAACAGCTGACCAAAAAGCTTAACCAGTTAAAGCACAAGCAAAACTATGAGCTGAACAAAGAACGTAAAAGCTTACTTGATATGCCTTTCTCTCGTGAAATCACCAAAGCAGAACAAGCGGACATCGGCAAACTGAAAAAACGTGTACGCGGCTTAGTAATCGTTCACCCATTAACAAAAGTTGGTAAAGAACTTCGCCTTGATGTGATGACAGGCTTTGCGCCAAAAGAGTTTTAAAACTCGCATTAACATTTATGGAGCCCAAGCATTTGCTTGGGCTTTTTATTTTGTACTGCTTCATTAGATTTCATCGAAATATCAATCCATAAGCTATTAAAAAGGCCAGCGACAAAAGCCACTGACCTATTTCGACCAATATCGTCCGCATTACACCTCAACGTTACGACAGTTGCTGCAACTTGTGCTCCACAACGGGATCATTCGGAACCAACTGCTGAGCGACTTCCAAAAGCTGTACTGCATCTTGCGGGTTGTCATACTCATGCTTAAGTGCAATATCAACAAGTGGCTGAATATCGATTTGCGCTTGATGCTCCTTCACATGTTCTTTCTTTTCTTCAATTAGTACATTATGAGCGGTACTCAGTAAGTTTAAACGATGCTGTGAACTCGCATTCGCCTTGTTAAGGCACTGATAGTAATCTTCTTTTAAGCGCAGCGTTTTGGTCTGATGACGAAACTGCGCTATATCTATCTTCTGATAACGTATAAAGTCTACGGCCACTTGCTTATAAAAACCGAATTTATTCAAATACGTCGCGTGGGTACCATGTCCCATCCCAAAGACTCTCAAGTGAGTGAGCTCTGGGTAGCGTTTGGCGTGAAGGCGGTCGATTTCATTAGTTGGATCATAAATGATATAGCCTTTTGCATCGCCAAGGTCGAGGTCGTGATACTTTCCTTCCCAATCAAATTGTTGGGCAAGTTCAGTACTTGACCTATCATCCCATGGCACCAGCACTTTGTTTTTTGTGCTGACCGGGTGAAACATCAATACTTGATCCAACTTTAATAGATTAGAAAAGGCACCAATAGCAAAACCACCGCGGCTAAGCCCATAACCTAAACGACATTCAAAAGGCTCAAGTAAAGTTGATAGCTGCTCTAGAAAGAAAATCAAATTACGGCTGCGAAACCAGTTACTTTTCCCAAGATGCTGAAATGAAATAATATTTACTTTTTGTTTCTGGGCTAAGCGATAACCCCAAGGCGCAAAGTCTGAGTGTAAGTCCTGTACTTGTAGATTCGTACCAGCAGGGGAAAAGGTGAACAACAGTGGTTTATTTCGGTCGACAAACTCATACTTAACAAACACATCATCAAGTAAGTCCTCCCCGGACATCGGTAGCCTGGTTTGCTGTTCTTCACGAGAAAGAGCCAGCCATTCATCCAACCAGTACAGTAACTTCATTAATCCTCCATCTAAATTGCGCCTAGCAATTGTGTTAAAAATCTAGTTTTTAGTGTGTGATCATCTCCCCCTGGTTACAGGGGACTCTGATATCAGTCCTCTTTTAAAACAAAGCGTGAATTTGCTTATTAAATTGGTCAATATCTATGGTTTGATGACGAACAAACTCCTTCGCCACCAGATTAAAAAATTCTAATTTATCTAATTGTGTGGATTGAGTGCCGTGCCCCATACCGACGACTTTTAAATGAGTTAGCTCTGGGTAACGTTCAGCATGAAGACAATCAATGCGATTGGATGGGTCATAAATAATATAACCTTTGGCATTGCCCAAATCTCGATCATGGTAGCCGCTTTCCCAAGCAAACTGCTGAGCAAGCTCAGTACTCGGCCGATCATCCCAAGGCACCAACGCTTTATTTTTTGTGCTAACAGGATAAAACAACAAAAGATGTTCTAGTTTCAGCAAGTTAGCAAACGCGCTAATTGCAAAGCCACCTCGACTTTGCCCATAACCCAAACGACATTTGAAGGGGTGAAGCAACTCAGATAGCTGCTCCAGAAAGAAAATCAAATTCCGACTACGGAACCAATTACTTTGTCCTAAATGTTGAAAGGCAATAATGTTTACTTGTTGTTGTATTCCGAGCTCGTAGCCCCAAGGAGAAAAATCCGGAGTTAAATCTTGTACCTGCACATCAGTACCGGAAGGAGAAAATGTGAACAACAATGGCTTGTTAAGATCGACGAGTTCATACTTCACAAACACATCATCAAGTAAATCGTAGCCAGAGATAGGTAAAGCCATCTCTTGTTCTTGTTGAGTAAGAGCTTGCCATTCATCTAACCAGTAAAGTAGCTTCATTTTTTCTCCAAGTGCATCCGCAGTATTTAGACTGGAACTCTATCAAAATGCGTTTAAGCATCCCACGTTGAGACTTAACAAAGCTCTATTTGAAGCCCAAATGAGACGTATGGAAATGTCTTCGATTGAAGGTATTACTGCGTAAACTAAACCCAAAGTAGGTACGCAAAAACTTGGAGAAAGAGCTAGAGAAAAATCAATTAGAAGTTTCGATAACAGCGGTTAAAAAACAGCAGATACAAAAAAACCGCTGTAAGAACAGCGGTTTTTTTAAAAGTGGCGGAGAGATAGGGATTTGAACCCTAGATACGCTATTAACGTATGCCGGTTTTCAAGACCGGTGCTTTC
>NZ_JAWOUH010000008.1:0-82366 GCF_033339295.1 Vibrio sp. 704
TGGTGCCGACTACCGGAATCGAACTGGTGACCTACTGATTACAAGTCAGTTGCTCTACCTACTGAGCTAAGTCGGCACACTTTATTCTTTGTGCTTTTGTCCGTGTTATAACATTTCGTTAAGACACCAACAAATCAAATTGTGGTGCCCGGAGGCGGAATCGAACCACCGACACGAGGATTTTCAATCCTCTGCTCTACCGACTGAGCTATCCGGGCAACGGAGCGCTATTAAACGGATTTTCCCGCGTTGCGTCAACCACTTTTTTTAAATAATTTCAAAAAAGTGGTTGTTCGAACGCTTTTTATTCAACTGTCACTACAAAGTTTGCTTCGAGTTAAATTCCTTTTTGAAATTTGTAACTTTTTCTAGGTAGCGACGCGCTTCTGCGTTCGGGTGTTTCTTGGTTAACGCCCAATAAACTTGGTTGGGTTGCAATGAATTAAGATCTTGCATTGCGCGTTTGCGATCACTGCGATGAAATGTGTTTAAAACTCCTCCAGTACCGCCATTGTAAGCTGAAATCATGCTGTACTCGAGAGAGGTAGGGTGGCGGACTTCTCTTAAATAACGATTTTTTAAGATATAGAAATACGCAGTACCAGTATCTATGTTGTTTTCTGGATTAAACAAATATTCAGGGCTTGGTTGGCCCGAGCGCTTTTTCACGAGTTTGAACACATCTCGTCCCGCTGTTTTAGGTACAACTTGCATTAGGCCATATGCATTTGCCCAACTTACCGCGTATGGGTTGAAACTGCTCTCGGTTTTAATAATGGCGTATATCAAGTCTTCTGGAATGTCGTATTTCTTGGAAGCTCGACGCACGATATCGGCGTATTGGTAGCTGCGAGTTGAAAAGTGGTCTTCAACCATGGGAATTTCGACGTAATACGCTTTCTTGAAATCTACATTTTTGGTTTTTATTTTATTTGCGATGAGGTATTCCGCAAATCGGTTTGCCCGCCAAGACCATTGAATTGGCTTATTGTCTTGGTCGACAACTTGTTTATACAGGAATGGTTGCCCCTCTAACGTGATACCTTTAGAGGAGAATAAGTCGACGTGAGCGGGATCGTCTGGTGTTAATAAGGTGGTGACAATCGCGTCTTTTAGGTGTTTTTGGGGCTCGGTCGGTGATACGGTCTCTATCGTGATCACGCCTTTGCGAAAGTCGACCTCGGCGCGGCTAAGGTAGTTATCGATGTACTTAACGTAATTACTCTTGCCTGCGTACTTGATTTCTTTTTTACCCCAGCGCTTTTGAATATTGCCTGAAAAGCTATTGATTAAGGCATCTAGCGCCGCAGTATCTTTTTCAAATTGTCCTGGTAGCTCAGCTAAGTTATTGGCAAAACGGTTTGTTGGCTCGTAGTTGACGTCATAAATCTTTTCGACGAATTCACGGCTACAGCCTGCCATTAAAAGTGCGGCAGCAATAAAGACAATTTTTTTCATAAGTATCAGAGTTATTGAAGGTAATAGAAAAATGACACCACAAATGGTTGTGATGTCATTGTTTAACTCAAGCGACTTTATTCGCTCGGCGGTGTGTAACCTTCGATATGAACGTCTTTTCCTTCAAAGAGGAAATTTACCATTTCTGTTTCGATCAGTTTGCGGTGTTCTGGATCCATCATGTTGAGTTTCTTCTCGTTGATCAACATGGTTTGTTTGTGTTGCCACTGAGCCCACGCTTCTTTCGAGATGTTGTCGAAAATGCGTTTACCTAGTTCACCAGGGTAAAGTTGAAAGTCTAGACCTTCGCCTTCTTTCTTTAGTCGAGCACAAAATACAGTGCGGCTCATAATGACTCCTTGTATTCAATTAACGAAGTTCGTGGGGTAGCGTTTCCAGCAATAGTTTTACTGGCGCGGCTAAACCGACTTCTTCAGGTTTAGATAAGTTATACCAAAGACCTTTGTTGCCTTCCATTATCACGTCCGGTTGCTTTGATAAATCAATCAAAATTGGCGTGATATCTAGGTGGTAATGGCTGAATGTATGACGAAAGGTAATCAGTGTTTGCTTCTGTTTGATATTGCTGGCTTGAATGCCGCGTTGATCCAGTAGCAATTCAATGTCGCTTTCTGCATCCACATGTTCGGTTTGTGGGAAGCAGAATAAGCCACCCCAAATGCCTGTTTGTGGTCTTTGCTCCAACCACACCTCATGACCATTTTCGGTGTTGTGGTGAAGCATCACGAAACGAGTTTGCTTGATTGGTTTATCTTTCTTCGGTTTTTTGCCCGGGTAGTCGAGCACATTACCTTGTTGTTTTGCCACACACAGGTCAGCAACAGGGCAGAGGCTACATTTGGGTTTGCTGCGAGTGCAGACCATTGCGCCCATGTCCATCATTGCCTGGTTATACTTATCTACATCCGTTTGTGGGGTATGCGTTTCGGCAATTTCCCACAGCTGGTTTTCAACCTTTTTTTGTCCTGGCCATCCTGCAACTGCGAAACAGCGGGATAGGGTGCGCTTCACGTTACCATCAAGAATCGCGTGTGGTTGTTTATACACAGACGATAAAATGGCGGCAGCAGTAGAGCGACCAATCCCCGGTAGGGCGTTCATTTTCTCTATATCAAGAGGAAACTCACCATTGTATGTAGAGGCGACCTCTTGTGCTGCTTTGTGAAGGTTACGGGCTCGGGCGTAATACCCTAAGCCAGTCCAAAGGTGTAGGACTTCATCTTGCTCAGCATTGGCAAGATCGATTACGGTTGGAAAGCGCTCCAAGAAACGTTGGTAATACGGAATAACCGTAGTGACCTGAGTTTGCTGAAGCATAATTTCAGACAACCAGACACTGTATGCGGTCTTATTTTGTTGCCACGGAAGATCTTTTCTTCCATATGCGTCATACCATTCTAGGATGGCACTGGCGAAAGGTGTCACGACTTGCTCTGTATTCTATTATTGGTTAGGTGCAAAATTGCACCACATAATGGGCAAGAAGTACAACGGATAAACAGTAGGGATATAAAGAGGTGTTTCGTTGCTTTTGGATTGCCATAGACCAAGAGCTCAACAAATACTTGCACCTAAGTAAATTCTTTGGATAATCCCCGCTTTGATTAATCAATGTGCAGGCAAAATCAATGAGTGAAGTAACCACTAACGAATACAACGAAGACGGAAAGCTGATCCGCAAAATCCGCAGCTTTGTACGCCGTGAAGGGCGTTTGACTAAAGGTCAAGAGAGCGCGATGAATGAATGCTGGCCTACGATGGGTATTGACTTCAAAGCTGAACTTCTCGATTGGAAAGAGGTGTTTGGCAACGATAACCCAGTAGTGCTTGAGATCGGTTTTGGTATGGGTGCTTCATTGGTTGAAATGGCAAAGAACGCGCCAGAGAAAAACTTCATCGGTATCGAAGTTCATAGCCCAGGCGTGGGTGCTTGTCTTGCCGATGCTCGCGAAGCGGGAATTACTAACCTGCGTGTAATGTGTCACGATGCGGTAGAAGTATTCGAACACATGATCCCAAATGGCAGCTTATCGACACTGCAATTGTTCTTCCCAGACCCTTGGCATAAGAAGCGTCACCACAAGCGTCGTATTGTTCAATTAGGTTTTGCGGAAATGGTGCGTGAGAAGCTTATCCCTAATGAAGGTATTTTCCACATGGCGACCGACTGGGAAAACTACGCAGAGCACATGATTGAAGTGATGAACCAAGCGCCTGGTTTCGAAAACATTGCTAAAGATGGTGATTTCGTTCCTCGTCCAGACGATCGCCCGCTAACGAAGTTTGAAGCTCGTGGTCACCGTCTTGGTCACGGTGTTTGGGATATCAAATATAAGCGTATTGCGTAACCAGAGGAGTTCATGGGATGTACCATTACGCGATATTAGCGAATCCGGGTCATAACCGAATTTACTTTGATAGCGCAATGACCATTGCCTGTTCTGAACTAAAAGCAATTTTAGTTTCACAAGGCGTGGATGTGACAGAAATTGGTAGTAAAGACGTTGGCTTACCTGCTGCGTTGGTGTTTTCTTGTCAGGAAGCGCTAACCGATGAGCAGGCGCGAAGAATCGCAGCCTCTTCGATTTACTATGCGCTATTTGAAGTGCGCGAAGATGGTTTACTTCGACCAGTTCAAGCGCCCGTATTTAACACTTTCCCGGAAAGCATGAGCCAGATTTTGCGCTACACCGGGAAAACAAATGAGCAGTTTACCCGTTTGATGGTGAATATCGGCATTAGTGCGTCCAATACGGGAAGTGAACAACTGACCTTAATGGATCCAATGTGTGGTAAAGGTACAACCTTATTTGAAGGCTTGATCCACGGTTTGAACGTGGTAGGGGTTGAGATCAACGCCAAGTGGGTGCAAGAGATCCAGACCTTTATTGTTAAGTTCATGAAGAATGGCCGCTTTAAGCACAAAGTGAGCAAAGAAAAGCGCACTGCGGGTGGCAAGAAAGTGGCGGATGGTTTCGTGGTTGAAGCTGCAGCAAATAAAGAAGATTACAACCAAGGCAATCTTCAGTTTATGAAGCTGTATTCGGCTGATACTCGTATCGCTGATCAAGTCGTGAAAAAGAACTCAGTTGATGTGATGGTGTCTGACTTGCCTTACGGCGTGCAGCACGGCAGCAAAAATGCCAAGGACAGCAAACTGAACCGTAGTCCACTAGAGCTTTTAAAAGAGGCTCTGCCTGCATGGAAAGTGGTATTGAAAAAGCAAGGTTCAGTGGTGTTGTCTTTCAATGAATTCACATTGAAATGGAAAGATGTCGCGGCATTATTTGAAGAGCAAGGTTGGAAGGTACTTTCAGAAGAGCCTTACATCGGTTATCTTCACCGTGTTGATCAATCTATCAACCGCAATATTATTGTGGCAGTAAAACCATAATCGACTTGAGTCGAACGAACCCTATGGAAAAGCCAACGACACGTTGGCTTTTTTTACCTCTGAGCTCAACGAGTTCTCTTGTAAATAGAAGGTAGAGAATGAAACCGACAGTGGAAATTTTGACAGATATTTTGGCGGAAGTACGCCCTTTAATCGGCCAAGGTAAAGTGGCTGATTACATTCCTGCTCTGGCAAAAGTACCCAGCAACAAGTTAGGTATTGCGGTATACACCAACGAAGGTGAGGTTATTAAGGCGGGTGATGCCGATGAACCTTTCTCTATCCAATCTATTTCAAAAGCATTGAGCTTGACGTTAGCGATGTGCTTGTACAAGCAAGAAGAAATTTGGTCTCGAGTGGGAAAAGAGCCTTCGGGGCAGGCATTTAATTCGCTAATCCAGCTAGAAATGGAGCAAGGTATTCCTCGTAATCCATTTATAAATGCTGGAGCGATAGTAGTGGCGGATTTGTTACAAACTCGCTTATCTGCGCCTCGTCAGCGCCTGTTGGAGTTTGTGCGTCAGCTTTCTGGTGATACCCATATTGTGTATGACAAAGTCGTTGCGGCATCCGAAATGATGCATGGTGATCGTAATGCGGCGATTGCATATCTCATGCGTTCGTTTGGCAACTTCGAAAATGAAGTGATTCCAGTACTACAAAATTACTTCCACGCTTGTGCGCTGAAGATGAGTTGCGTCGATTTGGCTAAAACGTTTAGCTATTTAGCAAACAAGGGCACATCGGTACAAACGGGTAAGCCTGTAGTTTCTCCTGTGCAAACCAAACAACTTAATGCACTGTTAGCAACGTGTGGCTTGTATGATGGCGCGGGCGAGTTTGCTTATCGCGTTGGAATGCCTGGTAAGTCTGGTGTTGGTGGTGGCATTATCGCGGTAGTACCTGGTGAAATGACCATTTCAGTATGGTCTCCAGAGCTTGATCCTTCAGGTAACTCGCTTGCGGGTACTAAGGCGCTTGAGCTGCTCTCAGAGCGAATTGGCCGTTCAATTTTCTAATGTTAGAAATGTGTCAACCTTATTTAGGACGGCACAGTTTCTAAATAAAAAGCCTCTCAATTGAGAGGCTTTTTTTGTTTTGGGGTTGCGTTACTCTTCGCTTTCTTCGGCCATAAAGGCTTCGAGCAAATCATTAAGGAAGAGCTTCCCTTTTTCAGTAATTTGCCAGTGGGTAGGCGTTTCACTCAGGTAGCCCATTTCTATCGCCCAGTTGATGGTTTCTTGAATCGTACTAAGCGGTAAGCCCGTGGTGTCCACGTAATCTTGCTTCGGACAGGCTTCAATTAAGCGGAATCGGTTCATAAAGAACTCGAATGGACGATCTTCATCCGCGACGACATGTTCCGTATGCAGATAAGGTTTGACCATATTTTGATAAGCCGCTAAATAGCCTCGCGGGTGTTTTACCTTTGTCGTTCGAATAATACGTCCGTCGGTAAAACTGAGTTTGCCATGAGAGCCACAACCGATACCAAGGTAATCACCAAAGCGCCAGTAGTTGAGGTTGTGCTGACACTGATAGCCCGGCTTACTGTAACCGGAGATTTCATATTGCACATAACCCGCGGCTGCAAGTTTTTGGTGTCCGAGCTCGAAAATATCCCACAAGTCATCATCGTCAGGTAGCGTTGGTGGCTTGTAGTAGAACATGGTGTTTGGTTCGATGGTCAGCTGATACCAAGACAAGTGCGGCGGTGCCAACTCAATCGCTTTGTCCAAATCTGCCAAGGCTTGTTCGATGCTTTGATCAGGTAAGCCGTGCATGAGATCGAAGTTAAAGCTGTTCAAACCGATTTGGTGCGCCAGCTGAGCAGCGTTGACGGCTTCGTCTTGGCCGTGAATACGCCCCAAACGCTCAAGCTTTTGTTGCTCAAAGCTTTGCACGCCGATAGAGATACGCGTTACCCCGGCTTTACGGTAGCCAACAAAACGCTCTGCTTCGATGGTGCCTGGGTTCGCTTCCATGGTTATTTCGATTTCAGGCTTGAACGGAATACGCGCTTCAATGCCCTTAAGTAGACGCTCGATGCCTTCTGCCGAAATCAAACTCGGCGTACCACCACCAATGAAGATTGAATGCAGTGGACGTGGCGCTTCGTTAAGTCGGTATTTCTCAATGTCGGTATCCAAATCTTCTAAAAGGGCACTGATGTACTCTTCTTCTGGAATCTCGGTTTTGAGCGCGTGAGAGTTAAAGTCGCAATACGGGCACTTTTGCACACACCAAGGGATGTGTACATACAAGCTGAGTGCTGGGGGCGTTAACATGGTCTAATTCGCTCGTGATTACTGAGACACTTGCTCAGACAGTTGAGCAAACAACGACTTGAGCGCTTTACCGCGGTGAGACAGTTGTTTCTTACGTGCAGGTTCAAGTTCGGCTGACGCACAGTTGTCTTCAGGAACAAAGAAGATTGGGTCGTAGCCAAAGCCATTTTCACCGTGTGCTTCAGTTAGAATTCGGCCTTCCCATTTACCGTGACAGACGATAGGCGTTGGGTCGTTCTCGTGACGCATGAGGACTAATACGCAGTGGAAACGTGCTGTACGCTCTGCTTCTGGTACGCCTTCCATTGCCGCTAGCAATTTTTCTAGATTCTCTTGATCAGATGCGCTCTCGCCTGCGTAACGTGCAGAGTAAATGCCCGGAGCGCCTTTTAAGAAATCGACTTCTAATCCAGAGTCGTCTGCAATGGCAGGAAGCCCTGTTTCTTGTGCGGCATGGCGAGCTTTAATGATTGCGTTTTCAATGAAAGTTGTACCCGTTTCAGCTACTTCCGATACATTGAATTCACTTTGCGCTAATACTTCAAAGCCGAAGTCAGACAATAAATCTGCCATTTCACGAACTTTGCCTTGGTTACCAGTTGCTAGCACAATTTTTTTCATGGGAATCTCTTTTAATAGTGATAGAGGAGAACAAATCGTTCTCCTCTAGATATTCTTTAACTAATAAGTGGTTTTTAGCCTGCTTAGATCCAAAAGCTTTTGGAACATCACAACCCAATTACTCTTCAACATAAAACTTCTGGGTGAATTTAAGCTTACCTGAGCCTTTGTTTCCAGCTTTTACGTCAATATCGAAAGTAAAAGTTTCTTCGTGGGTAATTGGCAGTTCGGCTAAATAGTATATCGCATTGCCTTCTTTGACTTCACGAAAGGTCAAGGTCTGAGTTTGGCCGATAAGGTTCTTCGCGCGTCCAGCAATTTTTGCTTCTAATGCTGGCTTACCCAATGAAGCTCTATCTAACACGCTAATATTAACCACAGCGAGGTATCCATTACGTTTGATATCGTAGCTACGTGCGACTTTGGGTGTTAGGAATGTTGAGTTAAACGCTACATAGTGTACTTCGATATCTTTCATATTTTTAAACTGATCGGCGAAGCTTGGTAACGACAACAGGCTAATCAGTAATGCGGTAATCCATTTGCTCATTGTTACTTCCTCAAAGCACTTGTTATAAAACAACCATAGCTGCAATTTTACCTTGGTCAGGGGGTAAAAAATGCGTACTCAGTCGTTGGTATTAGTAAGTGTGGTACAAAATCGTAAATAAAAAGCCATCATAAGATGGCTTTAATTTCTGTCGGTATCTGGGTAGGCGATTCTATCCGAATTTGTTTGTGCCGTCCTAATTCACCTTTTTCTATGTTAACCAAGCCCTTAGCGATTTTAAACTGCTTGGCTAAGAACTTAGTTAGGTGTGCATTAGCTTTGCCATCGACAGGTGGAGCAGTAATGGCGATTTTTAGCTCTTCACCATGCAAGCCAACGATTTTATCGCGGCTAGCTTTAGGTTGAATATAGAGCTTCAGGATGATGTCCTCACCATCTTGCCAAACTGCAGCTGACATTATAGCTGGAACCAAATTGGACCAATGATATCGCCCATTAAGAAGTTCGCGAACTGCAAGCCGATAAATAACACCAGTACGCTTAAATCAAGACCACCAATAGCCGGAAGAATACGACGGATTGGAGCGCACATTGGCTCGGTCAGTTGATGGAATACGTACTCGATAGGGCTGCGGCCTTGGCTTACCCAGCTCAAAATTGCACGGATCAATAGTACCCAGAACAATAGGCCACCTGCGGCTTTGATTAATGATAATAAGCCCAAGAATAAGAAGTCAGCGCTGAAAGAGACGGAACCGTTCGAAGCTATTAGGATAAGCACGACAAATTTAAGCACACACAACACGTAGGCAAACAACACGGTTGCTAGGTCAATATTCCCCACGGAAGGGATAACGCGGCGCAATGGACCAATGACCGGCTGAGTCGCTTTTACTATAAATTGCGAGAATGGGTTGTAGAAGTCTGCGCGCGCAGCTTGCAACCAAATTCGCAAAATTACGACCATGATGTACAGGTCAAATAGGGTTGAGATGAGAAAACTCATTGAATTCATAAGGTACCCTTAACAAGTGATGGATGATACTAAACGGAGTTCATCCAAATAATTAAAACAGTTTTTCCATTTCTTCCGCGCGAGCCACAGCAGCTTGCATGGCTTTAGCGACAATATCTGAAAGTTGATGTTCGTTGAATGTACGCAGTGCTTCTGCCGTTGTCCCACCTTTCGAAGTTACGTTCTCACGCAGGGTCGATAGCTCAGTTTCTGGGTTGCTAACCACCATACTGGCCGCGCCCAGTGCAGCTTGCTGAACCAATAGTCGAGCGGTCTCTTTATCAAAGCCTTGCGCAATCGCTTCTGCTTGCATCGCTTCCATAAACAGGAAGAAGTATGCTGGAGCACTGCCCGCTGCGGCAATCACATTATTGATGCCAGACTCTTGCTCAACCCAACATACTTTACCGACCGCTTCCATTAACTCTGCGGCAAAAGCTTTGTCGTGCTCGGTTACATGAGTTGGTGCGAACAACCCACTCATACCCAACCCAAGTTGTGATGGCGTATTTGGCATAACACGAACCAAGTTCAATTTGGTGGCTAGCATATCATCCAATCGTGAACAGTTGATGCCTGCGGCAATAGAAATCACCAGTTTATTAGTGAAATCGATCGATTGCAGTGGTTTACAGACATCCGCCATCATTTGCGGTTTTACAGACAATACCACCACATCCGCCTCGGTCGCAGCTTGGATGTTATCGCTGGTGGTACGGATGCCAAAATCTTGTTCTAGCAGAAGGCGGCGAGCCTCTGAAGGAGCCGTCGCGGTAATGTTTTGCGCTGGGTATCCGTTAGCAACCAAGCCGGAAACAATGGCTCTCACCATGTTGCCAGCACCAATGAAGGCGATTTTTTTATGTTCCATTAGTCTGATTTCCATCATGATATTTAGAATTTGTTGTGCGCTCAGGTGTATAATGGCGCCGCTGTTACTTACTGCTCCTATTGGCGAGTAAGATGATTGCGCATTTACGCTCTAACGATTGACGACATAACTTATGTCGCGAGTGAGCGTTTTGTTGATTTAGCTGTAGTCTCGTGCGCCGAAAATAGCGGTTCCAATACGAACCATTGTACTACCAGCTTCGATTGCAGCGGTCATATCACCACTCATTCCCATTGATAATGTATCGATTTCTGGGAACTGTGCTTCGAGTGTTTGCTTCAACGTAGCCAACTTCTGAAATTCATGGAGTTGTGATTCGTAGTCAGACACGTTGGCAGGAATCGACATCAACCCTCTTAAAGTGAGGTTGGGTAGGCGAGAAATCAACTCCGCCAGCTCGAATACTTCCGCTTCAGTGACACCAGACTTAGATGCCTCACCACTGGTGTTAACCTGAATCAGAACTTGTAGCGGTTTAAGTTCGCTTGGACGCTGATCATTCAGGCGTTGAGCAATCTTGGTTCGATCGATGGTGTGAACCCAATCGAAATGTTCGGCAACAAGTCGCGATTTATTCGACTGAATCGGGCCAATGAAGTGCCATTCGATTCGATTATCTGGATAATGCTCGGCAAAGTGCTGAACTTTACTGACGCCCTCTTGGACGTAGTTTTCACCAAAGGCGGTTTGTCCCGCTCGGTAGGCTTCGAGAATTGCCTCGACAGGTTTAGTTTTGCTTACCGCTAGAAGTTGCACTGACTCTGGAGTTCGACCACATTTTTGCTCGTCATATCGAATTTGAGAGGTGATATGTTCAATATTTTGTTGAATACTACTCATAGCTGTACTTTAGACTTAAGGATTTTAAATGGATATCACTGAGTTACTGGATTTTAGTGTAAAACATAATGCCTCGGATCTACATCTTTCTGCAGGTGTCCCACCAATGGTTCGTATTGATGGGGATGTGAGAAAACTAGGTATTCCAGCGTTTACACACCAAGAAGTGCATCGTTTGGTTTTCGAAATCATGAACGATGCCCAACGCAGTGAGTTCGAAGAAAAACTCGAAGTCGATTTCTCTTTTGAGTTGCATAACGTTGGCCGTTTCCGTGTCAACGCCTTCAATCAATCTCGCGGTTGTGCGGCAGTATTCCGTACCATTCCAAGTAGCATTCCAACTCTGGAAGAGCTAGAAGCGCCAGAGATCTTCAAAAAAATTGCGAACGCTGAAAAAGGCTTAGTTCTGGTCACTGGCCCAACAGGTTCAGGTAAATCGACGACCTTAGCAGCCATTGTTGACTACATTAACCGTAATCACAACAAGCACGTACTCACAATTGAAGATCCGATTGAATTTGTTCACAACAACAATAAATGTTTGATCAACCAGCGTGAAGTTCACCGTGACACCCATAGTTTCCAAAATGCTTTGCGTAGTGCATTGCGCGAAGACCCGGATGTGATTCTAGTCGGTGAGATGCGTGATAAAGAAACCATCAGCCTTGCCTTAACGGCGGCAGAAACGGGTCACTTAGTTTTCGGGACGTTGCATACCAGCTCGGCGGCAAAAACTATTGACCGTATTATCGATGTTTTTCCTGGTAGTGATAAAGATATGGTCCGCTCGATGCTATCTGAGTCTCTTCGTTCGGTTATCGCGCAAAAGCTTCTGAAGCGTAATGGTGGTGGCCGTATTGCATGCCATGAAATTATGATGGCAACGCCTGCGATTCGTAATTTGATCCGCGAAGACAAAGTCGCGCAGATGTATTCGATCATTCAAACAGGTGCGGCTCACGGCATGCAAACCATGGAGCAAAATGCTCGTCAGTTAATGGCGCAAGGCATGGTTGCTCGTGAAGAGGTCGATAGTAAGATCGGATTAGAAGTGCAGCAATTCTCGTAACGTTCATACAGATAATGGTGAATACGGAAGATGGATCTAGATAAATTTCTCGAAGGCATGTTGGCGCTGAAAGCGTCGGATCTTTACATCACGGTTGGAGCGCCAATTCTATTTCGTGTGGATGGCGAATTGCGTCCGCAAGGGGAAAAACTTACCGAGAGCGATGTGGCTGCATTACTCGACAGCGCTATGGAACCAGATCGGCGTCAGGAATTTCGTAAAAGTCGCGAGTCAAATTTTGCCATTGTGAGAGATTGTGGCCGCTTCCGTGTGAGTGCCTTTTTTCAACGCGAGTTACCAGGCGCAGTGATTCGTCGTATTGAAACCAATATTCCTACTTTTGAGCAGTTAAAGTTACCGTTAGTGTTGCAAGATTTGGCAATAGCTAAGCGTGGTTTGGTGCTGGTGGTCGGTGCTACTGGATCGGGTAAATCGACCACCATGGCGGCGATGACAGGCTATCGAAACAGCAATAAAACCGGGCATATTTTGACGGTCGAAGATCCGATCGAATTCGTGCATGAACACAAGCGCTGTATCGTGACTCAACGCGAAGTTGGGTTAGATACGGAAAGCTATGAAGTTGCGCTTAAAAACTCGCTGCGCCAAGCACCAGATATGATTTTGATTGGTGAGATCCGTAGCCGTGAAACAATGGAATACGCGATGACCTTCGCCGAAACGGGTCACCTGTGTATGGCAACGTTGCACGCCAACAATGCAAACCAAGCTTTAGAGCGCATTCTTCACTTGGTACCGAAAGATCAAAAAGAACAATTCTTGTTCGATTTGTCGATGAACCTAAAAGGCGTGGTTGGTCAGCAGTTGATCCGAGATAAAAATGGGCAGGGACGTCATGGTGTATTTGAGATCTTGCTAAATAGCCCACGTGTGTCGGATTTGATTCGTCGCGGAGATTTACATGAGTTGAAGTCAACCATGGCTCGCTCAAATGAGTTTGGTATGCTGACGTTCGATCAATCTCTCTATAAGTTAGTGATGCAAGGTAAGATCAGCGAAGAGGATGCACTACATAGTGCCGACTCGGCAAATGATCTGCGCTTGATGTTGAAAACGCAGCGTGGTGAAGCATTCTCTACGGGCAGTTTGGCGAACGTTAAGATCGATATGGATTAATCCAATCCAGAAACAAAAAAGGTTGGCAGGAGCCAACCTTTTTTCATTGTGCTTGAAGTGTTTACTCACCCCAAAGGGCTTCAAACCAGCTTTCTAGAATCACCACTGCTGACTGGCAGTCAACATTACCTTTCGATAGGGCTTTGTAGCCGCCCATGCTGAACAACTCCGCACGAGCTTCTGCAGTAGATAAACGCTCATCATGCAGTTCAACAGGCAATCCGTATCGGCCTTGCAGACGCTTAGCAAATTTTCGTGCACGAGGGGTTATGGTCTCAAGGTCTTTACCATGCAGATCGGTCGGTAAACCGACCACTAGCAAATCTGGTTGCCACTCTTTGATTTGCTTTTCGATATCGTCCCAGTTTGGAATACCGTCATTGGCTTTAAAGGCTTTTAATGGGGAAGCTGTACCAGTAATTTCTTGGCCAATAGCGCTACCAATGCTTTTGGTTCCAAAGTCAAAAGCCATAATTGTGCGTGACATAAGGTGTCTCTATCTAATGTAACTGTATATTTGGACTAAGCATGTCCAGAGTCTGCTGAAAGGTGACTTGGGTCGATGCCCAGCTTTTCGACCGCTTTCTTCCAACGCTCGTTGATTGGTGTATTAAAGATAATTTCAGGCGTAGCTTCAATGGTGAGCCAAGAGTTTTCGACCAGCTCACTTTCTAATTGGCCTGCACTCCAACCGGAGTAGCCAAGTGCCACTAGGTAATCACTTGGTTCTGCTTCTGTTCCTAACACCGAAAGAATATCTCGCGAAGTGGTTACCGCGAGGTCGTCGGTCATTTGGACGCTGGACTCGTAGTAATCTTTGGGTTTATGCAAAATAAAACCACGATCTTCCGAGATTGGGCCGCCATTGTAGACTGGTCTATCTAGACTGGCTTCAAATAGGCGCGGGTGTACTGGCTGAACTTCCACCTGCTTGAGCATGTTGCCGACGGTGATATCAACAGGAGCATTGATCATCAGCCCCATAGCGCCGTCTTCGTTGTGCTCACAAACGTAGATCACGCTGTTTTGAAAGTACGGATCTTTCATCCCAGGCATGGCAACCAAAAAGTGATTTGTGAGATTCATACTCATACTGACCCTTAACTCTCGTAAATGCCCTTAAGCAAACATCATACAATTTACCATCTAGGTATGTGCATGAGTTTGCTTAAGTTAATGTACTACGCTCTCTATTAACTGTAATACAGTTTGAGTTATTCGCCTTTTACTCGACGTTCAATCGCATCCATCAGCTTGCCTGTGATTGAGATATCAAAAGCTGCTTCAATTTCGCGAATACAGGTTGGACTGGTGACGTTGATCTCTGTTAGCTTGTCGCCAATTACGTCAAGGCCAACAAAGATAAGGCCTTTTTCTTTCAGTGTCGGAGCAACGGTTTGCGCAATTTTGAGGTCGGTTTCGCTTAGCGGACGAGCTTCACCAGTACCACCAGCGGCTAGGTTGCCGCGCGTTTCGCCTTTAGCAGGAATGCGTGCTAGACAGTAAGGCATAGGTTCGCCATCTACCACTAGGATACGTTTGTCACCGTTGCTGATGTCTGGCACGAAGGTTTGTGCCATTGCGTAGTTTTGACCGTGGTTAGTCAATGTCTCGATGATCACAGAGACGTTTGGATCGTTTTCTTTTACACGGAAGATGGACGCGCCACCCATACCATCAAGCGGTTTCAGGATGACATCACCATGTTTTTCACGAAATTCTTTAATTTTCTCTGCTTTTCGCGTCACGATCGTTGTAGGTGTCAGCTCTGGGAACCATGCCGTAAACAGCTTTTCGTTACAATCACGTAAGCTTTGAGGCTTGTTAACGATCAGTGCACCTTGTTCTTCTGCACGCTCAAGGATGTAAGTCGCGTAGATGTATTCAGTATCAAACGGAGGATCTTTACGCATTAGCACCGCGTCTAGCTCAGACAGTTCGATAGTTTGCTCTGATTTGAACTCGTACCAACCGTTTGGATCTTCTTTTAGTTCTACCACTTTAGTATCTGCAATGGCAACGCCTTGATCGAGATGCAGATCATTCATTTCCATGTAGTGGATTTCATAGCCGCGTCGTTGCGCTTCAAGCATCATGGCAAAGCTAGAGTCTTTTTTGATGTTAATGGACGAGATTGGGTCCATTACGATACCGAGTTTGATCATTATTTTTCTCCGTTTAACCAAGATCGCCGAAACGAACTTGTAAGGCTGTAATTGCTGTCAGAGCCGCTGTTTCGGTACGCAGAACGCGAGGGCCGAGTAGCGTTTCTTCAAATTGGTATTCTCGAGTCATCTCGATCTCTTCAGACGATAAACCGCCTTCAGGACCGATCAGTAGGCGCACTTTTTCAACCGGGGTTGGCAAAGTGTTGATTGAGTATTTAGCACGAGGGTGAAGGTTAAGCTTTAAACCATCGTACTCTTCTTTACACCACTCTTCCAAGCTCATAATTGGACGAATTTCGGGCACGACATTACGCCCACATTGCTCACAGGCACTGATGGCGATTTTCTGCCATTGCGCGAGTTTTTTCTCAAAACGCTTTTGGTCAAGCTTGACGCCACAACGTTCAGAAATCAGAGGAGTGATGGTATTGACGCCAAGTTCAACAGACTTTTGGATGGTGAACTCCATCTTATCGCCACGTGAAATGACTTGACCAAGGTGCAGATCTAAAGGGGATTCAATACTGCTTTCTACACGCTCGGTGATGTTAACCAAAACTGATTTCTTGCTGACTTCACTGATAACCGCTGGGAACTCTGCGCCACTGTTGTCAAAAAGGAGAACGTCTTGGCCTTCTTTCATGCGCAAAACACGACCGATATGGCCTGCTGCGTCGTCACTTAAAGCAAGTGAGCCAAGTTGATGAATGGTTTCTGGATGATAAATTCGAGGGGTACGCATGAGATTTCCAGCAAGAGAATAAACTTAAACCCTAACATGGATGCTTTGCACCGAAAAAACAAGGGGCAAGAAGCGTTTCAATATCAGTAATTGAAACGCTTCGAGGTCGGAGGTTACAGTGCGCGGCAGGCTTCTTGAACAAATGGGTTGTGATTGCCCTGTACTTTTGCAATGCGCTCGTCACGCTCACATTCCCATTTATCGACAGGATAGGTTTTGTTCCAAGCACTCATTAATTGCGTTTGCTGCTTCGACAGTTTGAAACCGTACTCTTTGCTCATGTATAGATAGGTACGAGCAATTGAGCCACGCGCACGGTCTGGTGGCATGACTTTACGCTGCTTAAAGTTCACTTGCATCTCACAGCGACCATAACTCACGCCATCCATACCGTTCCATTGGCTGAAGTTGTAGTTCGAACGGTCACCGTTTACTTCACCAATAGCAGGGGTTAGGTTGTGCAAGTCTGCTTCCATCAAACGAAAAGTTTTGTCTTTTTTCTTACAGTTTTTACGTCCGCCATCTTGCCAGCATTGACGCTGGTGGCCAAATTGCCACGCAGGAACAACGTGCTCCCATTCGATTCGTGCAGCCCGTTTTTCTTGTTTACGGACTTGGTAACCGCAAGAGGCTAAATCGGGTAAGCCTTTCTTGCCTTGCCATTGAATGTTACAGCCACAGTAGAAGCTTGTTGGGTGGTCTTGATAAATTTTGACCGCCTCACGTTTGGCTGCAGAGAATGAGCTCGGTGGAGCGGCAATCGCAGTGCTAGAAAGCGAGATAAGCAACAGAGAGAATAAGTATTTCATGATAAAAGTCTTTATAAAGTATGACTTTATTCATGATAACACGCATAAAATAGCTTTAGTGATGAGTAAGTTAACAATAAGTGGCGAAGGGAAGGTTTTGATCAACCGATCTTTATTTTGGGAACGCAAGTAACACTATGAGGTAAGGGCTACGATAATTGAATGCCGGTGAAGTTAAGTGGTTGGCGGCATTTTTGACAAGAGTACGTCGCCTCTTCGCGCAGCACTTTATTATGACGGCGAATCGATAGAGGGTAGGTCATACAACCACAACGATACTCAAAGGTTTTACCTTGAACGGATTTTACTTCAAAGCTGTGAGTGGTTTTGGCTGGTACGTTAAATACGGCTTCCATGACGCCTTTCCATTCTTTACCGTGAGGCCTAACTCGCCCGTAAACCTGATAAGTAATCAGGTGTGCTACTTCATGAGGAATGACTTCATCTAAGAATGCTTGGGTGTTTTCGCGAAATAAAACAGGGTTTAGGCGTACTTGATTTAATTGAAGGTAGGCTTTTCCTGCCGCTTTCCCACGAACGTCGAAGGTGATTGTTGGAATCGGGAAAGAACGTTTGAAAGCTTGTTCCGCCATCGCGATACAGTCCGCCATCACTTGCTTGGCTTTATAGCTGAGTTCTATATCCACAATTCACCTCGATAAATCAAATAAAAAAGCCCCCGCATTTGCGAGGGCCAGATCATAGCATCAGTTAATTATGGTGTGTGTTTTTTCTTGATGGTGGCATGGTAAGCGTGCCATGTACCGTAGCCTAGAATTGGCATGGTAAACAACATTCCGATCCCGTAGGTCGCAAAGCCGATAAGAATACCGCCACAGATGATCGCTGCCCAAACAATCATTGCTGGAATGTTGGATTTCACTGCATTAAAGCTGGTAAATACAGCGGTCATCATGTCTACGCGACGCTCCATCATGAGCGGAATAGAAAAGGCTGAAATGCTAAACACCAAACAAGCCAAAACAAAGCCAACTAAAGAGCCGATGACAAGGAAGGGTAGGAACTCACTTAAAGGTGCCCCTTGAACAGAAGGGTAGAGTGCATGAAGTAGAGCGGCAATGCGCATCCAAAATATCATACACACTGCGAGTAACACGGCGAACGCCCATTGAGATGTTGAGTTACGACCGATCGCTTTCATTGAATGGAACAAGCTTGCTTTGTGTCCGCGCTCTCTCTCCCAACTGGCATCATACAAACCCAGCGCGAGAAACGGACCAATTAACATGTAAACAATCAAACTGGGCATGACGACTAAGTGTGTGCCTTGCCACTGTACGAGCAAAACAATGCCTATCGCAGCTGCCATAAAACAGATGCCATAGAAAGCACTAATAAGCGGCATTCGCACGAAATCATGCAGACCTAATGCGAGCCAATGAAAAGGTGCAGAAAGATTGACCGTATTGCACGGTATGGTTCTGGCGTATTCGTTGTCTGGCACTTCCTTTCGCTTGTTGTGGAAGTCCGATGGATTAACAGTTCGAGGCATAACTCCTCCTTGATTTATTCCCACATTATCCGCTTATACCAACTGACAGCGGTTTTTGTTCAGTCAAACTTGAAGCGACTTTTTCAAGTTTACATCTGAGCATTGGCTTAGTTTGGTATCGGCCATAAAGATGCTTAACTCATGTCTTTACTTAAGTGTTGCTTCCACAGTCGCCAGCCTCCGACGTCTCTATTTAAATTGGAATTAACAATATTTTAACTATTGGCGGAGATGGGATAATTTACAAATAATTGCTTAAAATTTATTCGGTATAAAAATGAGGGAGAAACAGGACTGCTTTGTGGGGCAGGGCGGTATGAGCCGAAATGACTATATAAAAGTTGCTGAAAATAAAAAGCCCCCACCATAAGCGAGGGCTTGATTGATTCTTGCTTAGCTTGATTATTTGATGCCAGCGAAATCGCGTAGAAGTGCAGCTTTGTCTGTCGCTTCCCACGGGAATTCTTCACGACCGAAGTGACCGTAAGCCGCTGTCTTCTTGTAGATAGGTTGAAGAAGGTTAAGCATTTCTTGTAGACCGTATGGACGTAGGTCGAAGAATTGACGAACCGCTTCAATGATGATGTCGTGAGGTACTTTCTCAGTACCGAACGTTTCCACCATGATAGACGTTGGATCAGCAACACCGATTGCGTAAGAAAGTTGGATCTCACAACGGTCAGCCATGCCTGCCGCTACGATGTTTTTCGCTACGTAGCGTGCTGCGTATGCTGCACTACGGTCAACTTTTGATGGATCTTTACCAGAAAACGCACCGCCACCGTGACGAGCTGCGCCGCCGTAGGTATCTACGATGATCTTACGACCAGTTAGGCCACAGTCACCCATAGGACCACCGATTACGAAGCGACCGGTTGGGTTAATGAAGAAGTTTGTTTCTTTGTTGATCCACTCAGAAGGTAGCACTGGCTTAATGATCTCTTCCATTACCGCTTCACGCAGGTCTGAAGTTGAGATTGAGTCACAGTGTTGAGTTGAAAGAACAACCGCGTCGATACCAACGATGTTACCTTGATCGTATTGGAATGTTACCTGAGATTTTGCATCAGGACGCAACCAAGGTAGTGTGCCGTTTTTACGAACTTCTGCTTGCTTTTGAACAAGACGGTGAGAGTAAGTAATTGGCGCTGGCATTAGTACTTCAGTTTCGTTACAAGCGTAACCAAACATGATGCCTTGGTCGCCTGCACCTTGTTCTTTAGGGTCAGCTTTATCAACACCTTGGTTGATATCTGGCGACTGTTTACCGATTGTGTTTAGTACCGCACAAGAATCTGCGTCAAAGCCCATATCTGAATGTACGTAGCCGATTTCACGAACGGTTTCACGAGTTAACTCTTCGATGTCTACCCATGCTGAAGTCGTGATTTCACCACCCACCATTACCATACCGGTTTTAACGTAAGTCTCACATGCAACACGAGCCTTTGGATCTTGCTCTAGAATCGCGTCAAGAACCGCATCAGAAATCTGGTCTGCAATTTTATCTGGATGACCTTCTGATACTGACTCAGAAGTAAACAGGTGCTTAGCCATGTTAGCTCCACTATATCTGGTTTAAAACTGGGGAATGATAAACTCTCCAGCGCAAATTAATACTAATTTTTGTAGGTGTATCTACATCTAGACGTCTATTCTAAATTTGATTGCTCGAATTACAAGCTCTTTTTTGGTTTTTGTTATAACCAAACGTTTGCCTGATTTATTGATAATTTTAAGAACTTCGAACGATTTGGCGCGAAAGGTGCAATATTTGTGAGGTTTTGGACTGGAAAACGTTTGCACACCCAACAGGGCTTTGAGAGAATTATGACCTACTTTTCGTTTCGCTTAATGTACTCAGGAGCAGACATGTCGTCTCGTAAACATCTTGCCAATGCAATTCGTGCTCTAAGCATGGATGGTGTTCAACAAGCTAACTCAGGCCACCCAGGCGCACCAATGGGTATGGCTGATATCGCTGAAGTTCTTTGGCGCTCTCACCTAAACCATAACCCTTCAAACCCAGAGTGGGCCGACCGCGATCGCTTTGTGCTGTCAAACGGTCATGGGTCAATGCTTATTTACTCTCTACTGCACTTAAGCGGTTACGCGCTATCTATTGACGATCTGAAAAACTTCCGTCAATTGCACTCAAAAACCCCAGGTCACCCAGAGTACGGCTACGCGCCTGGTATCGAGACAACAACTGGTCCTCTAGGTCAAGGCATCACTAACGCTGTTGGTATGGCGATCGCAGAGAAAGCACTAGCGGCACAGTTCAACAAAGAAGGTCACGATATCGTTGACCACTTTACGTATGTGTTCATGGGTGACGGCTGTCTAATGGAAGGCATCTCGCATGAAGCATGCTCTCTTGCTGGGACGTTAGGTCTAGGCAAACTGATCGCGTTCTGGGATGACAACGGCATTTCTATCGACGGTCACGTTGAAGGCTGGTTCTCTGACGATACACCTAAGCGTTTTGAAGCGTACGGCTGGCATGTAATCCCAGCAGTCGATGGTCACGACTCAGACGCGATCAACGCAGCAATTGAAGCAGCAAAAGCGGACCCACGTCCTACGCTTATCTGTACCAAAACAATTATCGGTTTCGGTTCTCCTAACAAGTCTGGTTCGCACGACTGTCACGGTGCACCACTAGGTCACGATGAAATCCAAGCGGCTCGCGAATACCTAGGTTGGGAGTACGGCCCATTTGAGATCCCGGCAGATGTTTACGCTGAGTGGGATGCAAAAGAAGCGGGCGCCGCGAAAGAAGCAGCTTGGAATGAAAAATTCGAAGCATACGCTGCAGCTTACCCTGCAGAAGCGGCAGAGCTTAAACGTCGTCTAAACGGCGAACTTCCTGCACAGTGGGAAGAAAAAGCGAACCAAATCATTGCCGATCTTCAAGCAAATCCAGCGAACATTGCATCACGTAAAGCGTCGCAAAATGCACTAGAAGCGTTTGGTCAAATGCTTCCTGAGTTTATGGGTGGTTCTGCTGACCTAGCGCCTTCTAACCTGACCATGTGGTCTGGTTCTAAGTCTCTAGAAATGGAGGACTTCTCTGGCAACTACATCCACTACGGTGTGCGTGAATTCGGTATGACCGCTATCATCAACGGTATCGCATTGCACGGTGGTTTCGTTCCTTACGGCGCAACATTCCTAATGTTCATGGAATACGCTCGTAACGCAATGCGTATGGCTGCGCTGATGAAAATTCAGAACATCCAAGTTTACACGCATGATTCGATCGGTCTTGGCGAAGATGGCCCAACTCACCAACCTGTTGAGCAAATGGCGTCTCTACGTGTAACTCCAAACATGAGCACATGGCGCCCATGTGACCAAGTTGAGTCTGCAGTTGCATGGAAACTAGCGATTGAACGTAAAGATGCACCAACTGCACTTATCTTCTCTCGTCAAAACCTAGCGCAACAAGAGCGTACTGCTGAACAAGTCGCAGACATCGCGAAAGGTGCTTACATCCTGAAAGATAGCGAAGGTAAGCCTGAGCTAATCCTTATCGCAACAGGTTCTGAGGTTGAGCTTGCAGTGAAAGCCGCTGAGCAACTAACTTCAGAAGGCAAGAAAGTACGCGTTGTTTCAATGCCATCAACAGATGCTTTCGACAAACAAGACGCCGCTTACCGTGAAGCTGTACTGCCATCAGACGTAACGGCACGTATCGCTATTGAAGCGGGCATTGCTGATTTCTGGTACAAGTACGTTGGCTTCGACGGTCGCATCATCGGTATGACAACATTCGGTGAATCTGCACCTGCTGGTCAGCTATTCGAGATGTTTGGCTTCACGACTGAAAACGTAGTGAACACAGCAAAAGAATTGCTAGCGTAATTGCAGGACCGTCTAAACAGTCGAACGTAAACGACGATTGTTAAACGCTAAAGTTAGAAAGGCCATCATTATGATGGCCTTTTTATTTTTGTCAGGTTTTCCAACCTTGTGGAATGCTTTGGTGAATGCAGTCTAAAAGTACGGATAAGCGCAGTGGTGGTCGTCCTGCTGGTGTATAGCAGTTAATGGAAATAGGCTCAGAAAGCCAACCTTCTAAGCAAGGTGTGATTCGCCCTGGGTGATGTTTCTCATAGCCGAATGCTGTCCAAGTCGGCAGCAGTCCAATACCATGACCATTCGCGATACTGTCTATTTGCATTGCTATGTTGTCGCTGTATAACCGACTAACAAAGGGTTCTAAAAAGAACTCACCGTGTTGAGGGTGTGCTAGCATCAATCCATTTTCTTGCACTGAACCAAAATCGATCCATGGATGTGCTTCAAGTTCTTTGGGGTGCGGTATAGGCCCATGTTGTTTTAGATAATTTGGAGAGGCAAAAGGCGTATAGCGAAATACCCCCAGCACTTCTTTTCGCCAGTCTAGCTCTTTACGTTCACCGAGCCAGATGAACAAATCTGGGTCATGATGCGCCTCAGAAAAGTCACTGGTAAGTTGAACTCTAACATCGGGATTATCAGCAAGAAAACGATTGAGTACGCCGCCGAGCCAGCTTCTAACTAAGGCAGTATGACAAACAATATGCAGTGGCCCTGAAACTTGGTTCGTTAAACCTTGCAGTGCATCATAACTCTCTTCGCTTAACTCAAGAATCTGGCGGCTGTAGTGGGCAAAGATTTCTCCAGCTCTTGTCAGAACTAATCGATTACCTTGTCTGGCGGTTAGAGCCTGACCGAAGTCTTCTTCTAATTGTGCCAAGCGACGACTTAGCGTTGATTTTGGCTGATTAAGGGCTTTAGCAGCGGCTGTCAAACTTTTATGCTGATTGAGCGCATCAAAGGCTCTAATTGATGCTAAGTCGTGCATATTTCTTTTACTCCTTACTGCGTTATGTACGAGTTCCATAAATGGAAAGAACCGTTCCATAACTCTCACTATGCATCTCATTCTATTTGTGAATAATTCACTTTCGAAAATAATAATCATTATCAATTATGGAGATGTAGATGTCTACTCTTAGACTGCCAGTTATTACCGCAACTGGTATTTTAGCCTTCGTCAGTGTCCCTCATGTTTTTGCCAATGATGCAGTTTCTAAAATGGAAACAGTGGTTGTAACTGCATCAAGCTACGAGCAATCTCAAGCGGACGCGCCTGCAAGTATTAGTGTTATTTCACGTGAGGAGTTGGACTCCCGTTATTACCGCGATGTGACTGATGCACTAAAAAGTGTGCCAGGTGTTGTCGTGACAGGTGGTGGTGATACCACCGACATTAGTATCCGTGGTATGGGTTCTAAATACACTTTGATACTGGTCGATGGTAAACGTCAAAGCACGCGTGAAACTCGTCCAAATAGTGACGGTCCTGGTATCGAACAAGGTTGGTTACCTCCTCTTCAAGCGATTGAGCGAATCGAAGTTATTCGTGGCCCAATGTCGACGCTTTACGGTTCTGATGCGATTGGTGGTGTGATTAACGTCATCACACGAAAAGATGCGCTAGAGTGGACAGGTAATGTTCAACTGGGCACGGTACTACAAGAGAATAGCCGCTCAGGGGGAGAGCAGAGCGCGAACTTTTTCGTTAATGGTCCGTTGGCTGAAAATTTATCTCTCCAAGTATATGGTCAGTACACAACCAGAGAAGAAGATGACATCGAATACGGTTATGAAGATAAAGATATGCAGAGTATCTCTTCAAAACTGACTTACCAGATTAATGAGCGCCATTCGGTGCAATTAGAAGGTGGCACGTCGGCACAAAGTCGTCGTGGCAATGTGGGCCTTTCAGTGCCGACCACAGGGTGTCGTGGTGGGTGTGAAGATTCACTGAATGAATATCGCCGTAATTACGTAACGGTAAGCCACAACGGTGATTGGGATTCGGTCGGAATTTCAGATACTTACTTACAGCGAGAAGAGAGCGAGAACAAATCTCGTGAGATGACGATCACCAACACCACGTTCAAATCGAGCTTGGTGACTGGTATTGGAAACCATACGTTGACGACGGGTGTGGACGCTACTCATGCAGAGCTTGAGGATTTCACCTCCAACAAAGCGTCATCGAAGACTGAAACATCGAATACGCAGTGGGCTGTTTTCATTGAAGATGAATGGAGAATTGCTGATCCGTTTAGCGTTACGCTTGGCGGCCGTCTAGATCATGACGAAAACTATGGCGCGCATTTTAGTCCGCGTGTTTACGGTGTATGGCGAGTTGATCCGTCTTGGACGGTGAAAGGCGGTGTGGCAACAGGTTTCCGTTCTCCACAATTACGTGAAATTACTCCTGGCTGGGCGCAAGTCAGTGGTGGCGGTAATATCTACGGTAACCCAGATCTTGACCCTGAAACGTCGCTAAACAAAGAAATCAGCGTCTTGTATCAAGGTGATTCTGGCTTAGATGTCTCTTTGACAGCGTTCCATAACGAATTCAAAGACAAGATCACACGTGTTGTTTGTCCAGACACTATCTGTACTGATGGTCCAAACCAATGGGGCGCAGATCCAACGTACCGTATTAACGTGGATGAAGCCGTCACACAAGGTATTGAAGCGACCTTAGCATCGCCGTTAACGGAAACCATTTACCTTAGCTCGAGCTACACATTTACCGACTCAGAGCAAAAAACAGGTGAATACAAAGGCATGCCGCTGCAGCAGTTACCAAAGCATCTGTTTAATGTGGATGTGACTTGGCAAACGACAACAGATCTAGAGAGCTGGGCGAAAGTCACGTACCGAGGTAAAGAAATGGATCCGGTTACTGGCCCATCAAGAAACAGTATTGTAGAACCAGCTTATACCTTTGTGGACGCCGGTGTGACATACCAGTTAACCGACAATACTCGTATTAAAGGCGCTATCTATAACTTGCTGGACGAGGAAATCAGTTACGAAGAATATGGATATATTGAAGATGGTCGTCGCTACTGGTTAGGTTTAGACGTCGCATTTTAATTATCTATCGTTGTAATAAGGTCGAGCATAGTCTCGACCTTTTTTAATCCTGCTTTACTGTGATTCAACAGGTGCGTTTGTCAGCCTGATCAGGTAGTATCTGTGACACGAAATTTTTGGTAGGGCGAAGGATAAATGCTAAAGGTTGCGATCAATGGATTTGGACGTATAGGTCGTAATGTTCTGCGAGCGGTGTATGAAAGCGGAAAACACCAGCAGATCAAGGTTGTGGCGGTTAACGAACTAGCACAGCCAGAGGCGATGGCACACCTACTGCAATATGACACCAGTCATGGTCGCTTTGGTAAAAAAATTTCCCATGACCAAGAACATTTGCATGTTCATCATGACAGCGGTGAATATGATTCCATTCGCATTCTCCATCTCTCCGAAATCGAATTACTTCCTTGGCGTGATTTAGAAGTTGATATCGTCTTGGATTGCACTGGCGTATTTGGTTCGCAAGCGGATGGGCAAGCGCATATAGAAGCTGGCGCGAAGAAAGTACTGTTTTCGCACCCGGGCGCAAACGACCTAGATAATACGATTATCTATGGCGTGAACCACGAAACTCTGAAAGACGAGCACCGTGTTGTCTCCAATGGCTCTTGCACCACCAACTGTATCGTTCCCATCATTAAAGTATTAGACGAAGCCTTCGGCATAGAGTCTGGCACCATTACCACAATTCATTCGTCCATGAACGATCAACAAGTAATTGATGCGTATCATAACGACTTACGCCGTACCCGCGCTGCAAGCCAATCTATTATTCCGGTGGACACTAAGTTGCATAAGGGGATTGAAAGAATCTTCCCGAAATTTTCCAACAAATTCGAAGCGATTTCTGTTCGTGTTCCAACGGTTAACGTCACTGCAATGGATTTAAGTGTCACAATTAGTACAAATGTGAAAGTTAATGACGTAAATCAAACCATTGTTAACGCATCTCAGTGTACATTACGTAACATTGTTGACTATACTGAATCGCCACTCGTTTCCATCGACTTTAACCACGACCCCCATAGTGCGATTGTGGATGGAAGCCAGACTAGAGTGAGTAACGGGCAACTCGTAAAAATGCTCGTTTGGTGCGACAACGAATGGGGCTTTGCTAACCGGATGCTGGATACTGCCTTAGCAATGCAAGCTTCTTCGCAAGTGGAACAGTAATGACGAAGAAGTGATGGAGAATTTTTATTTCAAGCCTTGAAATAAATCCATAATATCTCCATATCTATAACCAGTTTGAAGAATTAACAGGCTTGGCAGGGTTGCCGAGTTTTCAAAAACTTTAATTATTAAATATTTGAGAGGACACATCATGTCTGTAATCAAGATGACTGACCTGGATCTTGCAGGTAAACGTGTATTTATCCGTGCTGACCTAAACGTGCCAGTAAAAGACGGTAAAGTAACTTCGGATGCACGTATCATCGCATCTCTTCCAACTATTAAGCACTGCCTAGAAGCAGGCGCTAAAGTAATGGTTACGTCTCACCTAGGTCGCCCAACTGAAGGTGAATACGCTGAAGAGTTCTCTCTACAACCAGTTGTTAACTACCTAAACGACGCACTAGATTGCGAAGTGAAGCTAGCAAAAGACTACCTAGATGGCCTAGAGCTAAATGCGGGTGAACTTGTTGTTCTTGAAAACGTTCGCTTCAACAAAGGCGAAAAGAAAAACGACGAAGAGCTATCTAAGAAATATGCAGCACTATGTGACGTATTCGTAATGGACGCATTCGGTACGGCTCACCGTGCTCAAGCATCTACTCACGGCGTTGGCATGCACGCAGACGTAGCATGTGCTGGTCCTCTACTAGCAAACGAACTAGAAGCGCTAGGCAAAGCAATGGACAAGCCAGCTCGTCCAATGGTTGCTATCGTAGGTGGTTCAAAAGTTTCTACTAAGCTAACTGTTCTTGAGTCTCTATCTAAAATCGCTGACCAACTCGTTGTTGGTGGTGGTATTGCTAACACATTCATCGCAGCTGCTGGCCACAACGTTGGTAAGTCTCTATACGAAGCAGACCTAGTTGAAACAGCTAAGAAGCTAATGGACGAGTGTGCAATTCCAGTAGCAACTGACGTTGCATGTGCGAAAGCATTTGACGAGAACGCAGAAGCTGAAATCAAGCACGTTTCTGAAGTACAAGACGACGACATGATCTTCGACCTTGGTCCAGATTCAACTGCTGAACTAGCTGAAATCCTTAAAAACGCTAAGACTATCCTATGGAATGGTCCAGTAGGCGTATTCGAATTCAAGAACTTCGAAGCAGGTACTAAAGGCATCTCTGAAGCTATCGCAGCTTCTGAAGGCTTCTCTGTTGCTGGTGGTGGTGACACGCTAGCGGCTATCGACAAGTTCGGTATCAAAGCGGATGTATCTTACATCTCTACTGGCGGCGGCGCTTTCCTTGAATTCGTAGAAGGTAAAGTTCTTCCAGCAGTAGAAATGCTAGAAGCACGCGCTAAGTAATTAAAGCAAAGCGGGGGAGTGATTCTCCCGCTTTCTTGTTTGCTGCAACGAGTGAGGAACTCTGCTAGAATAGCCTCAGTTGTGAGCAAACGTTTGCAAGATTTTCAACTTAACAAGTTTTGTTTAAAAACGACAGATAAATAGGATTACATCCATGTCTAAGATCTTCGACTTCGTAAAACCAGGTGTTATCTCTGGCGATGACGTTCAGAAAGTATTTGAAGTTGCAAAAGAAAACAGCTTTGCACTTCCAGCAGTAAACTGTGTGGGTACTGACTCTGTAAACGCAGTACTTGAAGCAGCTGCAAAAGTTAAAGCTCCAGTTATCGTTCAGTTCTCTAACGGTGGCGCTGCTTTCTTTGCTGGTAAAGGTCTAAAACTTGAAGGTCAAGAAGCTCAAATCCTAGGTGCTGTTGCTGGTGCGAAATACGTTCACGCTGTAGCTGAAGCTTACGGTGTTCCAGTAATCCTACACACTGACCACGCAGCTAAGAAACTACTTCCTTGGATCGACGGTCTACTAGACGCTGGTGAAGAGTACTTCGCGCAAACTGGTAAGCCACTATTCTCTTCTCACATGATCGACCTTTCTGAAGAGTCTCTAGAAGAGAACATCGAAATTTCTGCTAAGTACCTAGAGCGCATGGCTAAAATGAACATGACTCTAGAAATCGAATTAGGTTGTACTGGTGGTGAAGAAGACGGCGTTGACAACTCTGATATGGATGCGTCTGAGCTATACACTTCTCCAGAAGACGTTGCATACGCATACGAGAAACTAAGCGCAATCAGCCACCGTTTCACTATCGCAGCATCTTTCGGTAACGTACACGGCGTATACAAGCCAGGTAACGTTGTACTAACTCCAACTATCCTACGTGATTCTCAAGCGCACGTTTCTGAGAAATTCGGTCTTCCAGCGAACTCTCTAAACTTCGTATTCCACGGCGGTTCAGGTTCTTCTCTAGAAGAAATCCGTGAATCTATCGGCTACGGTGTAATCAAAATGAACATCGATACTGATACACAGTGGGCTACTTGGGATGGTATCCGTAAGTTCGAAGCTGAAAACCACGATTACCTACAAGGTCAGATCGGTAACCCAACTGGTGAAGATGCACCAAACAAGAAGTACTACGATCCACGCGTATGGCTGCGTGCAGGCCAAGCTTCAATGGTTACTCGTCTAGAGCAAGCATTTGCTGACCTTAACGCAGTTGACGTACTATAATCGTTACTGATTAAGTTACTTAAAAACCCGCTCTTTGAGCGGGTTTTTTTATGTCTATCATTTTCTTCCAGGCTGCTTTCTCCCGATATTTTTATGCGTTAGATTGTATTTGCTAGTGAGATATCTCACCTTTAACGTTTTTTTAAAGAAAACATGGGAATATCAGTCTTAAGAGTGGCGAAATCAGAGTGCATTGCGTAACCTGTAACAAGTCAGTGTCAGAAAGCTCTGATAAAGTCTTGTTTTGCATATCTTTGCGAAACTCTGACTTTGAAAAAAGTCAGAGTTGGGATATTGTGCCAAAAATCTGACACTGTTCAGTGGAGCAATAGGGATGTTGTTTTAGAAAAGAGCCTTTAAAAAACAAGGTTCATAAATTAACGGCAATTGGATTTATATCTCTTTATTTTTGAGGATAAGAATTATGGCAGGTGAATCGGTGGGTATCGATACCACTTTAACGGATGGTCTAACTCAGGCTGAAACTTGGCTGACAAACAATTCAGATCTACTGGTTCAGTACGGTGTGAACATTATCTCTGCGCTGCTTATTCTGTTTATCGGTAATCTTATCGTTAAGGCAGTCGCTGGTAGTGTTTCTAAAGTACTAGAAAAGAAAAACATGGATAAGGCCGTCGTTGAATTTATTCACGGTCTTGTTCGTTACTTGCTATTTGTAATCGTGCTAATCGCGGCTCTTGGTCGATTAGGAGTTCAAACCGCTTCTGTTGTTGCTGTGATTGGTGCGGCAGGTCTTGCTGTTGGTCTTGCACTACAAGGTTCACTATCAAACTTTGCAGCAGGCGTACTTATTGTTGCGTTCCGCCCATTCAAATCAGGCGACTACGTAGAAATCGGTGGTGTAGCGGGTAGTGTTGAAGCAATTCAAATCTTCCAAACCGTTCTAAAAACACCAGACAACAAAATGGTTGTTGTGCCTAACTCTTCAGTTATCGGCGGTGCCATTACTAACTACTCTCGCCATGCGACACGACGTGTCGACCTAGTGATTGGTGTTTCATACAAAGCAGACCTTAAACTAACGAAGAAAGTGATTCGTGAGACGCTAGAGAAAGATCCACGTATCTTGAAAGACCCAGATATCACAATTGGTGTACTTACGTTAGCAGACTCTTCAGTTAACTTTGTGGTTCGTCCATGGGTGAAAACTGCAGATTACTGGGGCGTATACTTTGATGCAATGCAAGGTATTAAAGAAGCATTGGATGAAAATGGTATCGAGATTCCATTCCCACAAATGGATGTTCACCTGAACAAAGTCGACGCTTAATCAAAAGCAGTCGATATTCAAAAGCGAGGCCAATAGGCCTCGCTTTTTTATACTTCGTAAAGGGTGTGATGACCAGCAAGTAAGAGGCGTTTTAGATGTTTACCTGCAAATCCAAATGTGAACTCAGGTAAGCCAGGCGTATAGAGCAACTCTTGATGTTGATAGAGATTGGTATCAACAATGATAGTGATGTATTCCGGTAAGCCTATTGGGCAAACCGCGCCGGGTACGCAACCTAACACTTCGACCATTTCATCGTCATTACAAATAGAGGGACGTTTACCTGTAATCGCTTTAATCTGCTTGGCATCGAGGCGCGAGTCCTTATCTGTCAGATAAACCGCGTAACCTTGTCCTTTGAGTGTTAAAAAGAGGCTTTTGGTATGCGTACCCGTCCAACCAAGCTCTCTCGCAATGCGTATATCTGTCTCAAAGTCTAAGATGGCTTCGTGCTGCCATTCCCGAAAAGGAATAGAGAGCGCGTTGAATCGCTCTCTATTGTTGTTATAAATACGTTTTAGTGACTCCATGTCTTTGCTGCCTTACTACCTGGTGATTACCAATACTTATCAATAAGCTCACTCGCTAAGATATACGCTATTGTGAACATTATCATTGCGATTGCAATGTCGATGGTTTTTTTCACTTTTGGTTTAGAGAGTGTTGGACCTAGTTTGGCTGCTCCTATCGATAAAGTGTAGAACCAAACAAAGGAAGCCAGAATCGTACCTAGTGCAAAAGCAATGCGATCATGGCCTTCAAATTGTCCACCGATCGAACCTAGAATAACGACTGTATCTAAATATAAGTGCGGATTAAGCACAGTGACAGCTAGCGCACCTAGAATAACCGTTCGACGACCTCGAGCTACAATCTCCCCTTTTGATTCCGATTCACTCTCTGGCTTAAAAGCACTTTTTAGCGAGAGCAGTCCATAGAAGCTCAAGAAAGCAATACCACCAAGTGTCACCGACGTCAGTAAGATTTCATTTTGAGACAGAATTGCACCACCACCAAAGATACCTAGAGAGATGAAAATCATATCTAGCACGCTACAAATAGTGGCGGTTGTTAGGTGGTGATTACGCTTTATGCCTTGATTCAAAACATACGCATTTTGCGCGCCGATCGGAATGATCATTGATGCTCCTAAACCAAAACCTTGCAATAGAACCCACAAGCTCACACTTCACCTCACTTCAAAATAACAAATACATTTACAGAAAAGGGAAAGATAAAGCGTTTATCTAAATAAGTATAATTAATGATTTTAATCTTACATTAGATAGACTAATTTAACGGGAGGCGTTTGATCAGGAGTGAGAGGAAAGGTATGCGAGGGTTAGATTACAAATGGATTGAGGCATTAGACGCTATAGTTTATCAGGGTAGCTTTGAGCGTGCTGCCGAGCATTTATTTGTTTCTCAATCCGCCATTTCTCAACGTATCAAGCAGTTAGAGAAGTTTCTCGCGCAGCCTGTTTTAATTCGAAGCCAGCCACCTAAGCCAACGCCAATTGGTAAAAAATTGTTGGGTCTTTATCGGCGAGTACGCTTGCTAGAGCATGAAATTCTCCCCGAACTAAAAAATGATACCAGTACGCGACCTGTGCAACTCTCTTTAGCGACTAATGCAGATAGCCTTGCAACATGGCTACTGCCAGCGCTGCAAAATGTTATGAAGCAGCGTCAAGTTGAACTAAAACTGACTATCTATGGTGAATACCGCTCTATTGAAAAACTCAAAAGTGGCGAAGTGACAGGAGCGATCAGCTTGGAGTCCCAGCCAATCCCCGGATGCAGAGCAGACTATTTAGGTCGCATCGATTATGTTTGTGTCGCGAGCCCAGAGTTCTATCAGCATTATTTTTCTAAAGGCGTAAATAATCAGACATTGGCAAAAGCACCGGCCGTTTCATATGACCAATATGATGATCTACATAAAACATTTCTTACCGAGCACTTTAACGTCAATCCTGACAGCGTTATTCATCACAACATCAGTAGTTCTGAAGCGTTTCTAAAAGTGGCGTTAGCTGGTGTAGCTTATTGCTTGATCCCCCGCTTGCAAATTACCGACGAATTAGACAGAGGTGTGTTGGTTGATGTGACTCCAGGTTTTTTAATGTCCCATCGGATTTATTGGCACCACTGGCAGTTAGAAACTGGGGTACTACAAGAAATCTCACATGCGATAGTGGGGTATGCGCAGCAGCATCTACCTCAATAAGTTCGTCAGAGCTGCATATCGTTAACTTAAGTGTGTTTTGTTTAAAAATTACGCCAATGTTACATAGTCAAAGTTGTGTTAGAAGTCACTATGGGTGCTTGGATAATCGGCGGAAGTTTCTATTATGAAACCACACGCTTTCTCAGCCATGATAGTGATGTTGGAATCTGAGATTAAGTACTTAATTTTGTATGGATGGATTTATTGAATGAAATTGTATTCATTTTTGCTGGCTTCAGCACTCAGCCTTACCAGTGCTTCAGTTTTGGCGAATACGCCAGAGTTTGCTCATGTTACGACAACGGGGTATGGCGAAGTGACGGCCACACCTGATATGGCTACGTTTTCTGTAAAAGTAGTCGATACGACAATGACGGCCGAACAAGCGAAATTGTCCGTAGATAAAACCGTTGAAGAGTTTCTAAAAAGCTTATCGGATGCCGGCTTGTCAAAAGACAATATTACTAGCTCGAATTTATACCTTGCTCCTCAGTACCATTACCCTAAATCAGGAAAAGCAGAACTTGTTGGGTATCGAGCATCTCGCAGTATTGATGTCACGGTGACGGATCTGAAAAACCTTAACCAATACCTAGATATGGCGTTAGAAGCGGGAATTAATCAGGTTGATAATATTCAACTTAAGGTAAGCAACCAAGCCGAGTATCAGCAAAAGGCACGAATGGCTGCGATTAAGGACGCAAGAGAAAAAGCAGGGTCATTAGCGACTGGTTTTGAGAAAAAGTTGGGCGATGTATGGCAGATCAATTACAGACAGATGCACGTTCAGCCTGTGTTAATGCGTTCAATGGCGATGGATAGTAAAGAAGGAGCGAATAGCTACCAAGATTCAACCATGATCATTCGCGATCAAGTCGATGTCATTTATAAGCTAAAGTAAGGCTTAGCAAACAGTAAAAAGCAAAAGGCAGGGAGTTACAACCCCTGCCTTTGTCATTTCTATTTCACAGTTTAATGCAGGATACGAGCACGGATTGTGCCTTCAATGTTTTTGAGCTTTGTTAGAGCTTCTTCTGCTCGTTCAGTTTCAACGTCGATCACTACGTAGCCTATTTCAGCGGCTGTTTGTAGGTACTGCGCGGCAATGTTAATGCCTTCTTCAGCAAAGATGGTGTTGATCTGAGTTAGAATACCAGGACGGTTCTTATGGATATGAAGCAGACGAGAGCACTCACCACTGTGTTCTGGCAATGACACTTCAGGGAAGTTTACGCTTGAAAGTGTCGAGCCGTTATCAGAGTACTTAGCCAGTTTGCCCGCCACTTCTAAGCCGATATTCTCTTGTGCTTCTTGCGTTGAACCACCAACGTGTGGAGTGAGAATGACGTTATCGAATTTTTGTAAAGGAGACTCGAACGGGTCAGCATTTGTTTTTGGTTCAGTTGGGAATACATCAATTGCAGCGCCGGCAAGGTGACCAGCTTCTAAGCTATGGCAAAGTGCAGGAATATCCACAACGGTGCCACGTGCCGCGTTGATAAAGATGGAACCTGGTTTCATTCGAGCAAATTCAGCTTCACCCATCATGTTTTTCGTTTCCGGTGTTTCGGGAACGTGCAAAGAAATCACATCACATTTGTTCAATAGTTCACTCATGGTATGTACTTGCGTCGCATTACCAAGGGACAGTTTGTTCTCAATATCGTAGTAGTAAACGCGCATACCTAAGTTTTCGGCAATAATACCAAGCTGCGTACCAATGTGACCGTATCCGATAATGCCAAGGCACTTACCACGAGCTTCGTAAGAGTTGTCTGCACTTTTCTTCCAAATACCGCGATGTGCAAGAGCATTCTTTTCAGGAATACCACGCACTAGTAAAAGGATTTGCCCAAGTACAAGCTCTGCCACGCTTCGAGTGTTAGAGAATGGTGCATTAAAGACAGGAATACCGCGTTTTGCTGCTGCGTCTAGGTTTACTTGGTTAGTGCCAATACAAAAACAGCCAATTGCAACCAGCTTGTTCGCCGCATTGATTACCTCTTCGGATAGGTTCGTACGGGAGCGGATACCAATGAAGTGCACGTCTTTTACCGCTTCAATTAGTTCTTCTTCCGGAAGGGAACCTTTATGGTATTCAATGTTGGTATAACCAGCTGCTTGAAGAACTTCAACTGAAGAAGGGTGGAGTCCCTCTAACAAGAGGATCTTAATCTTTTCTTTTTCCAGTGAAACTTTGGCCATTTTTTCTCGTCCTTAAAATGGAAAGGTGGGCTAATGTGGCGCACATTGGACAAAACTATTAAAAAGGGGATAATTAACAGTTTTGTAGGAAGACAAACGTTTCCCTGTGCGTCTTCTGTTCAATAAAGTAACAAAAAAAAATTGCTTTGGGTAAGAAAATTACGGAATAAGAGATAATTTTCTTATAGAAAGGAATAAAAAACGGTGCCTTGCAGCACCGTATGTAATGAAATAACAGAAAAGTGAACCAGATAGGTTCATTTTGGGCTGTTATTTATTCTTCAATTTTTGCACCTTCTGGTGTGCCAGTGATCACTACGTCTGCACCACGATGAGCGAAAAGACCCACAGTCACCACACCAGCGATGCCGTTTATTTTGTCTTCCATTTCTTTCGGGTTGGTAATTTGCATATTGTGCACATCCAGAATCACGTTGCCGTTGTCAGTCACAACGCCTTCACGGTAAGCTGGATCACCACCTAGTTTTACCAATTCACGAGCCACGTAAGAGCGTGCCATTGGGATTACTTCAACAGGCAATGGGAACTGGCCAAGTACGTCAACTGCTTTAGTGCCGTCAACGATACATACGAACTTATCAGAGATTGCTGCGACAATTTTCTCACGAGTCAGAGCCGCGCCGCCGCCTTTGATCATTTCACGTGCTGGGTTGATCTCATCTGCGCCATCAACATACACATCCAGCTTCATTACATCGTTACACTCGTATACTTCAATACCAAGCTCTTTAAGGCGCTCAGTTGAAGCGACAGAGCTAGACACTGCACCTTTAATATCATCTTTGATAGTGCCTAGTGCATCGATGAAGTGATTCACGGTAGAGCCAGTACCAACACCGACAATGCTGCCTTTCTCAACATATTTTAGTGCTGCCCAACCAGCCGCTTTTTTCATTTCATCTTGAGTCATGCCAATCTCCTGAATAGATGTTCGTTAACGTTTGCGGGCGTGATTATAGCGGCTTACTTGTCACTTTCCCATTGCCATATTTGGCTTGGGGTCACGATCTTAGGTAATGGAATATCCCAGCTTTCAATTGGTAAGCGTTCTACATGTTGGCAGTCATGAGCGATACCGACAGGTTTAGCACCCTCTCCAGTTATAAACCAACGTGACAGAGTACGATCGTAGTACCCTCCGCCCATGCCTAAGCGGTGTCCGATACTGTCGAACCCAACTAAAGGCGTGCAGATTAAATCAAGCTGGCGAACGGGTTTGAGGTGTCTGATATCGAGCTTGGGCTCTAAGATGCCGTACTTGTTGTAGACGAGCTGTTCATCACTTATATACTGAAGAAACAGTAACTGACCTTTAGAAAAGGGATGGATGACGGGCAGATAAACCGATTTTCCCTGTTGCCATAACCATTCAATGAGCGGTTTAGTATCAAGCTCACCGTCTGCAGAAAGGTAGATGGCAATATGTTGCGCCTGATCGATTTCAGGAAGTTGGGAAAATTGAGTAATAAGGTCGATTCCCGCTTGGTATTGCGTATCACTGCACAGAGCGTTGCGCTTTTCACGAATCAGTTTGCGGAAGTCTTGTCGAGAGAGGTCTGACATAGAGAGAATACCCCAGGGTGCCGTTGAGGATTGTGGCCCTTGAACCAGCTGGTTCAAGGCGGATCAGCAATGACAACCGTAGGCTTCTCGGTGCATGCCGAGCTTGCTCAATAGTTACCAAATACTAACCCTTAGGTATTGCTTATCGGCTCAGGGACTTAAATCCTGCTGACGCACACCCCAGGGTAAATTTTGTATTTACTGCTGTCCTTGCGTAACTTTGCTTAGTGCGTTCTCTAAAGACGCGGTGAGCTTTTCCATTCGCTCAGTAATTTCTTGCTGTTGACCATTGGATTCGTATGACTTGGTGTGCAACTCATAGCAAATATTCAATGCAGCAAAGGTCAGCAGTTGGATTTCATTGGTTACCTTAGTACGTTCGCTCATTTCTTTCAATCGGCGATCCAGATCTTTTGCCGCTGCAACAAGAGACTCTTCTTGTCCTGTCGGACAATTCACTCGTGTAAGTTTGCCTAATATTTCAACGTCGATCGCTTGATTGCTCATGATGAATAAACTCTATATTCGCGCTATCTAAGGTGTTGCTTCATACAACTACCGAGGAGCAAACTATAGGAAAACCGCTATTAAGATTCAAGCATTTCCCATCACAGAAAGAGAAATGATGACGAGATCACACAGGAATTGGGCAAATTGAACAAATGCTGTCCAAAATTGAATTTGATAGCCGTTTCAGACCACTAACCTTGATGGTAGGATATACCAATACATTATTACGCAAGAATGAGCCAAGTTATGAGTGAAATCACCCTTCCTGAATACCAATCTATTGCTGCTGAACTGCAATCTGCAAGCCTAGCAGTAACACCGGCGGAGTTACATGGCTTATTTGTCGGCATGTTAAGTGGTGGATTGGCGATCAATGATCAAACTTGGCAGCCTATTCTGTTTGACTACACCAATGATGGTATGGGTTGGCCTTCTACCGCACTAGCTTTTGCTCAAAGCGTATTCACTGTTACTGTCAATGAACTAACTGGCACGTCGATGGAGCTGTCTTTATTATTGCCAGATGAGCCAGGCGAAGAAGGCTTATTCGCATTAGCCGACAGTGTGTCCGACTTTGTAAACCACTTTATTTCTGGGCTAGGTCTAGCAGGCGTTGCGCTTAATAAAGCATCTGATGACGCTAAAGAAGCACTGGCTGACCTAGAAGAGATTGCCAAATTAGGCATCGATGAAGATGACGATCTTGGTGAACAAGCGCAATTGCTAGAGCAAGTGATTGAGCACATCAAAGCTTGCGTACTAACGATCCATGCTGAATTTGGTGTTCGTCCTGAAAGCAGCGACAAAAAACCTACTATTCACTAATCGTAGACCGTCCAGAGGTTAGTATGAAGCAATATGATGTAGTCATTGCTGGTGGTGCCATGGCTGGTGCAACGTTAGCATTGGCGATTGACCATTTGTCTCAGGGAAAGCTCCGCATTGCCGTCGTTGAGCCTTTTAAAGCACAATCAGATATGCACCCTGGTTTTGACTCTCGCTCAATCGCATTGTCTTACGGTACTGTCAATCTGTTGCGTCAACTACAGCTCTGGACGTCAGTAGAACCGTTTGTCACACCCATTGAACATATCCACGTTTCTGACCGTTCTCATGCTGGGATGACGGAGATTACCAAGCAAGAGGTTGGGGTTGAAGCTCTAGGGTATGTTGTAGAATTAGCCGATGTTGGGCGTGTATATCAAGAATTATTAGACAGCAGCGAGTCAATTACGCTGTTTTGTCCTGACTCCGTTACCGATATCGAGCGCGAGCAAAACTGTACCCATGTGACGTTGAAAAGTGGTGAGCAACTTGAAGCAAAACTGCTGGTGGCTGCAGATGGTGCTGTTTCGACCTGTTGTCAGAAAATTGGTCTAGAACTTTCTGAGCAAGATTTTGAACAAGTGGCTGTCATTGCCAATATTGTGACTCAAGAACCTCATCAAGGTAGAGCCTTTGAACGTTTTACTGAGAATGGCCCTGTTGCTTTATTGCCAATGAGTGACAATCGAATGTCCTTAGTTTGGTGTTTGCACCCTGAAGAAGCCCAAGCCGTTCTTGAGTTATCTGATCAAGCATTTCTCCAGCGTTTACAGAACGATTTTGGTTGGCGTTTAGGCGCGATGAAAAAAGTGGGGCGCCGTGCAAGTTACCCATTGCTTCTTCGCCATCGAAAGCAAAATATTTCACATCGCTTTGCGATTGTTGGAAATGCGGCGCAAACGCTGCACCCGATAGCTGGACAAGGCTTTAATCTCGGTATTCGCGATGTAGTCTCACTAGCAGAAGAAATTGTGCAGCAAAGTGAGGATGTGGGTCTTTATCAAGGCCTGATGCGCTTTAGTCAACGTAGAGAAGCAGATCGAAGCGAAACTATTTGGCTAACCAGTGCCTTAGTGCATGTTTTTTCAAATGATTTACCCGCGATGCGAATTGGCCGAAATACTGCCTTAGCAGCGATGGATAACCTTTCTATTTTTAAGCAGCCGCTACTACGCCATACACTTGGCTTGGTAAAACGATGAACGGCCGCACTGAATTAGGTAATAAAAAGCAATGATGCAAAGTGTAGATATCGCCATCATCGGCGGAGGGATGGTTGGGTTGGCACTTGCTGCCGCGTTCAAAGACAGTGATCTGCGTGTCGCCATTATTGAAGGTAAAGTGCCAGATGATTCGTTGAAAGAATTACCCGATGTTCGTGTGTCTGCGTTGAGCCGCTCTAGTGAGACGATTTTGCGTAAACTTGGTGCTTGGCAGGGCATAGAACAGCGCCGAGTTTCGCCTTACCATGGCATGGAAGTATGGGAACAAGATAGCTTTGCCAGCATTGAATTTAATGCACAAAGTATGGCACAACCTGATTTAGGGCATATTGTTGAGAATCGTGTGATTCAACTTGCACTGCTTGAACAAGTCCAAAAGCTCGATAACGTCACTATGTTTATGCCTGCACGTTGCGCGACTCTCGCGGTCGGTGAGCAAGAAAGCTGGCTGACGCTCGATAATGGCCAAGCCATGACCGCTAAATTAGTGGTCGGAGCCGATGGGGCGAATTCGTGGCTTCGCCATCAAATGGATATTCCATTAACGCATTGGGACTATGGTCATCATGCTTTGGTCGCGAATGTCAAAACTGCCATGCCACACAACAGCATTGCGCGCCAGATATTTACTCCTCACGGACCGTTGGCATTTTTGCCAATGTCGCAACCAGATATGTGCTCTATTGTTTGGTCCACGGAGCCAAATCGAGCAGAGCAGTTAGTGGCAATGAGTGAACATGATTTCAATAAAGCGTTGACGAGTGAGTTTGATGCTCGACTTGGTCTATGTGAAGTAGTGGGAGAGCGTGCTGCGTTTCCTTTGAAAATGCGCTATGCGCGAGATTTTGTTGTCGAGCGAGTCGCGCTGGTTGGTGATGCAGCTCATACCATTCATCCATTAGCGGGGCAGGGTGTGAATTTAGGTTTATTAGATGCGGCCAGTCTTGCTCAAGAGGTGTTAGCACTTTGGAAGCAGGGACAAGATATCGGTAGTAAACGCAACCTAAGAAGCTACGAGCGTTGGCGAAAAGCGGAAGCGGCAAAGATGATCGCTACTATGCAAGGGTTTCGAGATTTGTTCTCTGGCGAGAACCCAGCTAAGAAGCTCGTTCGTGGCATTGGCTTAAGTTTAGCGGGGCAACTGCCGGGAGCGAAAGATGAGATCATGAAGCGCGCGCTTGGTTTAAAGGGACACTTGCCGGATCTGGCGCGTCAGTAAGTGCAAAGCGAACTTCAAATACACAAAAGGCTGGTTAATCCAGCCTTTGTTTTATCAACATTTTGCTAAGCATATGCGCATCGGAGTTTCATTATTTCTTGATTGATCTCTTTGACCGCTCGGAAATGGCGTTGCTCTGCTTTCTCCGGCAGTATTAACTTACCGTTATCAAACTCGAATCTACCGACCCCGTAAATATAAATTCTTCCTTTAAAAAGACGACTTATATGTTTAGCAATCATACTTGGTGTATAGCGCTTAAACAGTCTCATATTTACTTTCCTTTTATCTAACCTAGCCTAGGTATTCTACGTTCTGGACGCGAAAATTATTGTGACAGCAATAGTATTAAATACAGATGTAGGGTGTTGCGTCAGAGAATTGTGTTGTCTTAGACAATTTGACAGTGTCATCTCTTAAATAGCGTGAGGATTACCCCAAAAATAACCTCTCTAAAGGAATCCTTACGCCAATACACTCCTTTTTACGTGACGCATTAAGCAATAGTTTTGTTACAGAATTAAGAATAGAACGAAAACGGTTGTTTGCTAGTTGTTTCTATTAAGGTCGTGCCTCGCGCAACACACTTTACGTTCTAACGATTAGAGGAAATGAAAGAGAAAAAGTTCCACGTAAAAAAAAGCCCGCTTCAGCGGGCGAATAGTCACAGATGCATTACACAAAAGTGGATAACTAACTGCATGAATGCTGTCACTCAGCTAGCTGACTCACTTTATATCGGTTAAGTGCTTGTTTGAAACTTAACCAACAAATTCAGCATATACGAGTTTTATCTTTGTGACTATTTATGTTTCATATGTGATTAAAAATTCTCATGTCTATTTTTGTAGATATGAGCGAGATCACGCAGTGATAGAAACACTACATGTCATTACATTGTTTTTAGACGATTAACGACAGATCTCAGCTACGGTCGGCTGGCACAATTGGATAAGATCTTGAATAGAAAGCGCCAGCCCAGCCATTCGATCGCCACTGCTGATCGTGACTTCCTGTTCTTCTAGTAAGCTAGGGTCGAACACGATTGGCATATGACGTTTGAGTAACAGAGGAGTGACAGTACCAATTTTGTAACCAGTGATGGACTCAACGTCGGCTTGATCAACACAAGTCATCCGGCGACATTTCAGTAACGAGCGCACTTTTTTGGGATCAACGCTACGATCACCTGGCGCACAGGCGAGTGCATATTGATTACCCATGTCTCGTAGCAAGATTGCTTTCACCATTTGAGAAGGGCGAATGCCGCGTTGGTGCGCGGCATCCTCAATGGTGGTTGCTGGTCTTTGATGCGGTAACAGACGAAACGGAATGTGTTGGTCTGTGAGAAATTGCATCAAAGGAGTATTGATTGTATTACTCATCATCAAGACTGTAAGGCAGTGATTCGATTGTCCATTCACACTCTGGTTGCGCAACCAAACGAAGACGAGTGTCCTCATCGAGATTATTAGGCAGCACGATCAGGCCAATCGCGTGATTGTCACTGAACTGGTAGTGATTTAATAAAGCACCTACTGAACGCCAGTTTTCACCTACGCTGCGTTCGAGCTCAATTGGTTCGTCACTGAATGGAGCAGAAGTTGCACCTTTTACGATATACATCGCACGTTTATTGGTACCGCGATACTTCGCTCGTGCTACCGTTTCTTGTCCCGTGTAGCAGCCCTTTGTGAAGCTTATGCCTCCTAAAGCTTGCACGTTGAGTGCTTGTGGAATGTGAGCATTCTGCGCGGATGCAGAGACAAATGGTAAACCTGCCTCAATATCGAAACGATTCCAAAGCTCATTTGTCGTAAAGACAGCGTCGGTAGTTTCAACGATTTGCTGTGCTTCTGGCGCACTTAATATCAGTAACCAGCGATCTTGTGCAACTTGCACTGCTGTGCCACCGTCAACTGGGCGAACGCTGCCAGTTGTCTTGCTCATTGTTGAAATGAATTCATCGGCTTTGACGCCAGCGACACCTAAGATAACGTCATCAGAAGCTTCAATCGTTACTTTAGAGAAAATGGCGTATTTCTTTATTTCACTAAGTTCTACGTCAATCGCCGATTTTGGTTGGATCATGCCGTAGCCATCATGATGATGGAAAAGGCGGAACACGCTCCACACTTTGCCTTTCGCATCACAATGTGCGCCCAGTGTTGATTGGTCTTGTTCTAAAGAAACAACATCGCAGGTAACCTGACCTTGTAAGTATGATTTTTTATCGTCACCGATCATGGTGATCATGCCGAAGTTATCCAGCAGTGAGATAGATAACTCTGGAAGTGCGTCTTGAGTTGAGAGAGGTAATGCTGAAAAACGAGTTTGCCATTCCATAATTACAATGCCTTTTGAAGATATTTTTCCGCTATGTTATACCCAAATAACCTTGAGATACTAGGGGAGCGATTTACGAATCAACATTTGTCTGCTTTCACTATCGTATTGTGACCCGCACACTAGTGACGTAGCACATCCCTTGTTACACTCCGCACTAACAACAAGACATCTATGAAGGAATAGTGAATGTACACTCCGGAAGAAAAAGCGCGTATTAAATGGGCTTGTCGTCGAGGCATGCTTGAGCTTGACGTAGTAATTATGCCGTTTTTTGAAGAGTGCTTTGATACTCTGAGTGAACAAGAGCAGCGTGACTTTGTTTCTTTACTTGAATGCGATGATCCTGATCTGTTTACTTGGGTAATGGGGCATGGCCGTAGCGAAAATTTAGGTCATGCAGCAATGGTTGATAAAATTGTCGCCCATAACCTCAGCAAAGTTCGTTAATTTTACTGCTTCTCCCTCTCTGACTGCCCGAGTCCTCAATGTTGTACTTTTCTTATTGATGACTTGGGCTGTTATCCTCTCTAGCATTCCGCTCGTATTATCGACTTATTTGTTATTACTGATTGTTAAGGCTCTCTCAAGCCAAGGCCTTGTTCAACCTACAAGTCATGGGCATTGGTATGTGCACTGCGATGGCTCGGTTAGGTTTGATGCCCTTGAGTATGGCGAATACTCGGAAGATATTGAGTCCGAAAAGGGTCATTTACAGCGAGTCGATACATCGGCATCACCATTCAAGATCACATTCCAATTGCAATCTGGTCGTAGTGTTACGATTTGGCGTGATAGCTGTGACGATGAGCAGTATCGTCAACTATCTTTGGTATTACGCCAATGGGAAATGAAACAGGGAGCTAATGCTCCCTGCTGATGTAATAGTTTAATTGGTAAAGTTAAAGCTGTTTAGCTGGAACCAAAATCGTTGGTCCGCTGTTTTCCAGTTGGTTCGGATAGTCAAGCGTGTAGTGCAAACCTCGACTCTCTTTACGCTGCATCGCACAACGAACCATCAACTCTGCTACTTGTAAAAGGTTACGCAGTTCTAATAAGTTGTTCGACACTCGGAAATTGCTGTAGTACTCGTGTGTTTCTTGTTGCAACAGTTGGATACGGCGTAAGGCGCGCTCTAAACGCTTGTCAGTTCGCACAATGCCCATGTAGTCCCACATAAACAGACGAAGCTCGTGCCAGTTGTGCTGAATGATCACTTCTTCATCACTATTGGTTACTTTACTTTCATCCCAACATGGCACCTGTGAGGGTAGCTCAACGTTAGTGTGATGTTTTAGAATATCTTTTGCCGCAGACCAAGCATAAACCACGCATTCGAGAAGTGAGTTTGATGCCATGCGGTTAGCACCGTGCAGCCCGGTGTAGCTAACTTCACCAATCGCATACAAATTTTTCAGATCGGTGCAGCCATTTCTATCCACCATGACACCGCCACAAGTGTAGTGTGCAGCAGGTACGATTGGGATTGGCTCTTTAGTCATGTCGATGCCCAAATCCATCAAACGTGAATAAATGGTTGGGAAGTGTTTCGTAATAAAGTCAGCAGGCTTATGACTGATGTCGAGATACATACAGTCGGCGCCTAAACGCTTCATTTCGAAGTCGATAGCACGAGCCACGACGTCACGCGGAGCAAGCTCTTTACGTTCATCGAAATCTGGCATAAAGCGAGAACCATCTGGACGACGCAGGTAAGCACCTTCGCCACGTAACGCTTCAGTTAGCAAGAAGTTACGTGCTTCTGGGTGATATAAACACGTCGGATGGAACTGGTTAAATTCCATATTAGCCACACGACACCCTGCACGCCAAGCAATCGCAATACCATCACCAGACGACACATCTGGGTTAGAGGTGTATTGATAAACCTTTGAAGCACCACCTGTAGCGAGAACCACAAATTTGGCTCGCACGGTTTCGACATGCTCTTCGTTGCGGTTCCAAATATAAGCACCGATAACTTTGTTTTTATCACCGCCAATTTTGTCTTCGGTGATTAAGTCCAGAGCATTGTGACGTTCGAGAACATGAATGTTTGGATGGTTATGAGCGTTATCTTGCAGGGAGGTTTGCATCGCCATACCTGTCGCATCTGCCGCGTGAAGAATACGACGACGGCTATGACCACCTTCACGAGTTAAGTGGTAGCGAGGTTCATCGTCAGAGTCATCTTCTTCACGATCAAATGGGACACCACCGTCAATCAACCACTGTACACACTCTTTTGAATGCTCAGCAATGAACCTTACGGTCTCCTCATCGCAAATACCATCCCCGGCGATTTGCGTGTCTTCAACGTGTGAATCAATGGTGTCTGACTCATCAAATACGGCAGCGATACCGCCTTGAGCATAGTAGGTTGCCCCTTCGCTGCGTGGTCCTTTACTCAGCACCATCACCTTACAGTGGTTAGCAACGCGCAAAGCCAACGACAAACCTGCCGCGCCACTCCCTACCACTAATACATCACACTCATGTTCACGATTTGTGTTCATATAACTTTTATAATCCCAAGCTAAGGTAACAAAGTTACCTTGTGTATTATTTGCACACCATGTGCATTCCATTATCGCGACATCTGTCGCTAAGGGCTAAGTTGGGAGACCTATCGACGTCCGTGTTACGGCGGTGACTGAGCCACTCTTCTTTTTCATGCAGAGCATGAGCATGCTTCCTAAGTTATAATTTGTAACGCGGTGTTCAGATAGCCATTAGCCATGCAAATGAAAAGTAATAGTTTGTCAATGCCATTGCTTTTCCATGCCCGACCCAGCACAATCTGGGACAGAGATCATTCATTATACCCATTTCCCTCCAAGATGCTCGCTTGTCAAACTTAGACTAAAGTCAGGCAGCGGTGGTCATTTGGGTACAGACATCACATTGTGAAAAAACAATGACAAAAAACTTGAGAAACCATGGAACTTTCTCATTCACGTTAGGGTCACAATAGTGCTCAAGTAAGCAGTGGTGTCAATACTACGTTTTGCATAATTAGTACCCATATCTGAGAAGAGTAGGGGCATAACAAATAGGAGTATCCGCTCGAATGAACGAGCAGCTGACCGATCAAGTATTGATTGAGCGAGTTCAGAATGGCGATAAGCAAGCATTCAACCTGTTGGTAACAAAGTACCAGAATAAGGTATGTAATCTTATTTCCAGATACGTTAGTAATCCTGGCGATGTACCAGATGTAGCACAAGAAGCGTTTATTAAAGCTTACCGAGCTATCCCTAGCTTTCGTGGGGAAAGTGCGTTTTATACGTGGCTGTATCGCATTGCAGTGAATACTGCGAAAAATCACATTGTTGCTCAAGGGCGTAGACCTCCAGCGACAGATGTCGATGCTGAAGATGCTGAATTTTACGAAACAGGTAGTGCACTTAAAGAAATATCGAACCCTGAGAACTTAACGTTGTCCAAAGAATTGCAACGGGTGGTGTTCAGTGCAATCGAAGCTTTACCTGAAGATTTAAAAACCGCAATGACATTACGAGAGCTCGATGGCTTGAGTTATGAAGAAATTGCAGAAGTGATGGATTGCCCGGTAGGAACGGTACGATCGCGTATCTTCCGTGCTCGTGAGGCGGTGGAAAAGAAAATCAGACCTCTTTTGCAACGCTAGTACAAGTAATAACTATGGTGAAAATAATGGCTGACAAAGAAAAACTTTCAGCTCTCATGGATGGAGAATTGGTCGATAAGGCTTTAATTCAAGAGTTAGAGCAAGACCAAGAGAGCCGTGATGCTTGGCAGAACTATCACCTGATTGGTGATGTGATGCGAGGCGAAGCGCCAGCAAAACCTGAGTGGAATATTGCTGAAAGCGTGGCGTTAGCGTTAGAAGATGAACCTGCACACCGTGCGTTTGATTCGCACAGTGCAAATGTTATCTCAATTGCGGATACGCCAAAAGAGTCGCAACCAGAACCGCAAAAAGCAAAACGTCAGTTGCCAGGTTGGTTGACGCAGTTTGGTCAAGTTGCTGTTGCTGCATGTGTATCGCTTGTTGTTATTTTAGGTGTACAGCAGTACGGTGGTAGCGATTCAATGTCGCCGCAAACAGATCAATTACCTGTATTGCAGACGGTTCCGTTTGCTGGCAGCGCAGAACCAGTGAGTTTGACTCGTGAGTCTGTAGAACGTTCTGTAGGCGAGGCAAATATGCAAGAGCAGCGCAAGCGTGTTCATGCTATGCTGCGAGACTACGAATTGCAGTTACGAATTAACAGTGATGCATCTCAACAAGATGCAAATCTGAATCCGGATATTGAATGAAAAAATTTCTGATCAGCGCTTGCGCTCTGTTCAGTATGATGTCTTCTCAAGCCTTTGCTGGTGATAAGCCAGCGGAGGCTTTATTGCATCAAATGAGCGAGGCGAGTAAGAATTTAAGTTACGAACTCTCTTATATCCTTATCAAAAAGAACAGCATTGAGCCGTTGCTGTATCGTCATGCCACGCATGGTGACGATCAATATGCTCATCTTGTCTACTTAAGTGGCCCTGTGCGTGAAGTGATTCGTCGCGGAACTGAAGTAAGTTATATCGAAACGGGTTTAGAACCATTCACCATCGAGTCAGGTAAAATGGTCGCTCCGACTATGCCTATGCTCAACACCAATATCGATGAGCTAAACTTGTATTACGACTACGTAAAAGTGGGTAGAGCTCGTGAAGCTGGTGTGGCAACACAAGTGCTGCGTATTGTTCCTAAAGACGGTCTGCGCTATTCATACGTACTATGGATCGATGAGAAGAGTAAATTGCCGTTACGTGCCGACCTTGTGGACCGCGATGGTGAGATGCTTGAACAATATCGCACTATTTCTTACACGGTAAACCCAAAAATCGCAGAGTTAATGAGTGGCCTGCAAGATGTTCAATTACCTGCTGTTCTCACCATGCCAAAAGGCGATATTGGGACCAGTAATTGGCAGGTTGGTTGGATCCCTGAGGGTTTCGAGCCGAACGAGCTCAACCGCTATCGAATGGCCGTTACTAACCAAATGGTGGAGAGTCAGCTGTATTCTGATGGTCTGTTTAGCTTCTCTGTTTACGTAGCAAACAAAGATGAGCATTCGTTAAAAGGGCAGTTGGTTCGCCAAGGCAGAAGAACGCTACACAGTTTTGTGAGCGGTCAACATGAAATCTCTGTTGTAGGAGACATTCCACCGACCACAGCACAGCGTATCGCCCAATCTGTCACATTTAATGTAACAAAGAGTAAATAACAATGATGACCGCGTTGGCTACCGTGACAGACGTGCATCGTCGCGGCAAGCAATTCGAAATTGATTTAAGTTGCGAACAGCAGACCAGTTGCAGTAGTTGCTCTTCACAGAAAAGCTGTGGAACGGGCGTTGTTACTAAAGCCATTGGTAACAAGAGCTTATCTTGGCACCTGCGCACGGATAAATCGGTGAAAATAGGTCAAGTCGTTGAGATTGGTTTTCCTGAGTCGAGCCTAATAAAATCAGCAATGGCGGTTTATTTACTGCCATTGTTTGGTTTGATTATCGGTGCGATGTTTGGTCACTTCCTATTAGCGCCGCTGACAGCCGGCGGGGAAGGCATCATCATATTGGCATCGGTATTGTTTGCCGCTGGTGGAATGTGGATCGCAAAACGTGTTTCTCGTCCGTTAGAAGATGAATCCAAGCGCCAAGTTACCCTCGTTCGGGTACTTGGAGAGCCAATCCAGTAAGTGCTGTCCCCCTCCACTAAAGGTTATTTGGGTATGTACTTTAAATTACGTGCGCCCGTTAACGAAATTCGGTAGAATCTGCCAACTTGATTGAAATGCCGTCAGTAGATGGCGTTTCTTACTGTCCCTATTTGTAAAGAGTTAGTCACCCTAAATCTATGAAGCACATTCGTAACTTTTCGATTATCGCCCACATCGACCATGGTAAGTCGACCCTATCAGACCGTCTAATCCAAGTTTGTGGCGGGTTAACCGATCGTGAAATGGCCGCACAGGTTCTGGATTCTATGGATCTTGAACGTGAGCGTGGCATCACCATCAAATCTCAGAGTGTGACGCTAAACTACACCGCTAAAGACGGTGAGACGTATCAGCTGAACTTCATCGATACTCCGGGGCACGTTGACTTTGCATATGAAGTATCACGTTCTCTAGCGGCTTGTGAAGGTGCGCTATTGGTTGTGGATGCGGGTCAAGGTGTTGAGGCTCAAACACTGGCTAACTGTTACACCGCGATCGAAATGGATCTAGAGGTTGTGCCAATCTTAAACAAGATTGACCTACCTGCAGCTGATCCTGAGCGTGTAGCGGAAGAAATTGAAGAAATCGTTGGTATCGATGCAATGGAAGCAACTCGCTGTTCTGCGAAGACAGGCATCGGTGTTGATGACGTTCTAGAGAACATTGTGTCAGCGATTCCAGCACCGGAAGGTGATCCAGATGCGCCACTACAAGCGCTGATCATTGACTCATGGTTTGATAACTACCTTGGCGTTGTTTCTCTAGTGCGTATTAAAAACGGCGAACTGAAGAAGAACGATAAGATCAAAGTGATGAGTACGGGCCAAGTTTGGGGTGTAGACCGCCTTGGTATCTTTACGCCAAAACAAGTAGATACCGATACCCTTCGTACTGGTGAAGTAGGTTGGGTTGTTTGTGGCATCAAAGACATTCTTGGTGCCCCTGTTGGTGATACGCTGACTCTAGCGAAGAATGGTTGTGATAAACCTCTACCTGGCTTTAAGAAAGTTAAACCTCAGGTTTACGCAGGTCTGTTCCCTGTATCTTCCGACGATTACGAAAACTTCCGTGACGCACTAGGCAAACTAAGCCTAAACGACGCATCGCTATTCTACGAGCCAGAAAACTCTGCAGCACTAGGCTTTGGCTTCCGTTGTGGTTTCCTTGGCATGCTACATATGGAAATCATCCAAGAGCGTCTAGAGCGTGAATACGACTTGGATCTTATTACCACAGCACCAACGGTAGTTTACGAAGTTGAGAAGACGGATGGCGATCTGCTGTATGTTGATAGCCCAGCAAAACTACCAGCGATCAATGATATTGAAGAAATTCGTGAACCGATTGCGCGTTGTAATATCCTTGTGCCTTCAGAGTACCTAGGTAATGTAATCACCCTGTGTGTTGAAAAGCGAGGCAGTCAAGTTGATATGGTTTACCACGGTAACCAAGTCGCTGTGACTTACGATATTCCAATGGCTGAAGTGGTACTGGATTTCTTCGATCGTCTGAAATCAACATCACGCGGTTACGCATCTTTGGATTACAACTTCCAGCGTTTTGAAGCTTCGAACATGGTACGTGTAGACGTTCTTCTTAACGGTGACACTGTTGATGCATTGGCGATGATCACACACAAAGATCAGTCTCAGACTCGCGGTCGTCAGTTGGTAGAGAAGATGAAAGAATTCATCCCTCGCCAAATGTTTGATATCGCAATCCAAGCGGCAATTGGTAACCACATTATCGCTCGTTCAACGGTAAAACAGTTGCGTAAGAACGTTATTGCGAAATGTTACGGCGGTGACGTAAGTCGTAAGAAGAAACTTCTGAAGAAACAGAAAGAAGGTAAGAAACGCATGAAGCAGATCGGTAACGTTGAGCTGCCTCAAGAAGCGTTCCTAGCCATCCTTCACGTAGGTAAAGACTAAAGTTGAACTTTGTCTCACACTTGTCGGTCTTAAGACGTTAGATATTAAAATAAGTGAAAGGGTTTCGGCTCTTTCACTTTCGTATTTTTAGATAAGGGAATTTAATGGCGAATACATTCTCACTGATGTTGGTTATTGCGACTTTGGTAACTGGCGTGGTTTGGCTATTGGAAAAGCTGGTTTTCGCGAAAAAGCGTCAGGAAAAACTGGCTGAGATTCAAGCTCAGACGTCTAATGGTTTGGATGCAGTGACCTTGCAAAAAGTTGAGCGTCAGCCTTGGTGGGTTGAAAATAGCGTCTCTATTTTTCCTGTGATCGCGTTCGTTTTAGTATTACGTTCTTTTATCTACGAACCATTTCAAATCCCATCAGGCTCAATGATGCCTACCTTGCTGGTTGGCGATTTCATTTTAGTTGAGAAGTACGCGTACGGTCTAAAAGACCCAGTATGGCGTACTCAGCTAGTGGAAACTGGTAAGCCTGAGCGTGGTGATATCGTGGTCTTCAAATACCCACCACAACCAAGTGTGGACTACATTAAGCGTGTAGTTGGTTTACCTGGTGATATCGTGCGTTATTCAAGTGATAAGCAGCTTTGCGTGCAAAGCCAAGGCGAATCGGCATGTAAGCCAGTTAAACTGAGCAATGTTGAAGAAAGTCAGTTTAGCTCGAACGGTATTCCAATGATCCAACTGGATGAGAAATTGGGTAACGTTGAGCACAATATTTTGGTTAACCCTCTTGTGCGTAACCGCGTGGAGCAATATTTCCCACGCAGCGGCACGACAGAGTGGGTTGTACCACAAGGTCAGTATTTTGTGATGGGTGATAACCGTGACAACAGTGCTGACAGCCGTTACTGGGGCTTTGTTCCAGAAGCAAACTTAGTCGGTAAAGCTGTCGCGATCTGGATCAGCTTCGAGTTTGATCGTGGCGCAGATAGTGTTCTACCTTCATGGATTCCAACTGGTGTGCGTTTTAACCGCATCGGTGGCATTCACTAACCATTCAAATATCGAGAGAGTATGAATTCTCCAATTGATAAACTAGAGAGAAAGCTCGGCTACCAGTTTCAAGATGCCGGGCTTATCAATTTGGCGCTGACGCACCGCAGCGCCAACAGTAAGCACAATGAACGTCTTGAGTTTCTGGGCGATTCAATTTTAAGTTTTGTCATCGCTGATGATCTGTACCATCGTTTCCCAAAAGTGAACGAAGGTGACATGAGCCGCATGCGTGCTACTTTGGTTCGCGGACATACATTGGCGGAACTGGGTCGTGAATTCGATCTAGGAGATTATTTAAAATTAGGTCCAGGTGAATTGAAGAGTGGCGGTTTTCGCCGAGACTCTATTTTAGCCGATGCGGTTGAAGCCATTATTGGCGCAATTTACCTAGACAGTGATCTTGAAGTTGTGCGAGGCATTGTACTGAGTTGGTATCAGTCACGCCTTGAAGCCATTAAACCAGGCGTTTCACAAAAAGATCCGAAAACTCGCCTACAAGAGTTCCTACAAGGCAGAAGAAAACCGCTGCCTGTCTACACAGTGACTAATATTAAAGGTGAAGCGCACAACCAAGAGTTCACGGTTGAGTGCGAAGTAGCAGGTGTGGATAAGCCTGTAATCGGTAAAGGCACCAGCCGCCGCAAGGCAGAACAAGCGGCTGCTGAAACAGCACTTGAGCAATTAACAAATGGCTGATAACGAATTCGATATCGATGCGTTTTTCGCATCACAAGGTGAGCCAAGCTCGCCAGAAAACCAACACTGTGGCTTTATTGCTATTGTTGGTCGTCCAAACGTAGGTAAGTCGACACTTTTGAACAAGATTTTGGGTCAGAAGATTTCGATCACCTCTCGTAAGCCGCAAACGACACGCCACCGTATTATGGGTGTGGATACGGACGGCGATTACCAAGCGATTTACGTCGACACGCCTGGACTTCACATTGAAGAAAAGCGTGCGATCAACCGTTTGATGAACCGTGCAGCTAACTCGTCATTGAGTGATGTAAACCTTGTGTTCTTCTTAGTCGATGGTACGCATTGGACTAAAGACGATGAGATGGTGCTGACCAAACTTCAAAAATCGAACTTCCCAGTTGTGCTTTGTGTAAACAAAGTCGACAACGTACAAGATCGTAACGACGTGATGCTACACATGGCGGAGATGTCGAAGAAGATGGACTTCGTGGATGTTGTGCCAATCTCTGCCAAGCAAGGTAAGAACATTGACGTACTGCGTAAGCACGTGCGTAATCACTTACCTAAAGCAACGCATCACTTCCCAGAAGAATACGTGACTGACCGTTCTCAGCGTTTTATGGCGTCTGAGATTGTGCGTGAAAAGCTGATGCGCTTTACTGGTGAAGAGCTGCCATACTCAGTAACGGTTGAGATTGAACGTTTTGATTACAACCCAGAAACCGACGGTTTCCACATCAATGCATTGATTCTTGTTGAGCGTAATGGCCAGAAGAAAATGGTGATTGGCAAAGGCGGCGAGAAGATTAAAACCATTGGTCGCGAAGCGCGTTTAGATATGGAAGAATTGTTCGGTCGTAAGGTTTACCTAGAAACTTGGGTAAAAGTGAAATCTGGCTGGGCAGACGACGAACGAGCGTTGCGATCGTTGGGTTATATAGACGATTTATAATCTTGGCTGCGAAGGTGCTTCGCTCCAACATCGATGAAAAATCAGTATCGATTAAAATAAGGAGCCGCTCGGCTCCTTATTTTTTATTTCACACTTTTTAGGCACAATGACTTAGATGAGTAATCTGTCTTCCGAAGGTTTACAGCGCTGTTTTGTACTGCACCGACGCCCTTACAGTGAATCGAGCTTAATCCTTGATGTATTTAGTGAGGAATATGGCCGAATGACTTTAATGGCCAAAGGCGCGCGCAGTAAGCGTTCGAACTTAAAAGGCGCATTGCAACCTTTTACCCCGCTATTACTTAAATGGTCGGGGAAAGGCTCAATGAAAACTTTGCGTCAAGCCGAGCCGATAAGTCTAGGTTTGCCGTTAACGGGCATTAATCTCTACTCAGCCATGTACGTCAATGAACTGATTGGCCGTATTTTGATGGCTGAAGTGCCGATGCCAGCACTATTTCATGATTATTTGCATGCGTTAACCGAGTTGGCGCACAACGAGAACCCTGAGCCTGCACTGCGTCGTTTTGAGTTAGCCTTGCTGTCTGCGATGGGGTATGGCGTGGATTTTTTGCATTGTGCAGGTACCGGCGAGCCCGTCGATCCAGAAATGACCTATCGTTACCGGGAACAGAAAGGGTTTATTGCTTCGGTTAGGCGCGATAACCTCACGTTTTTAGGGAATGAACTGATTGCTATCAGTGAGCGGCGGTTCGTCACTAAAGAGCAGCTAAAAGCGGCAAAACGCTTTACACGTATAGCCTTAAAGCCGTATCTTGGCGGCAAACCTTTAAAAAGTCGTGAATTTTTCATTCAGACCCCCAGAGCACGGAGTAACGGAAAATGAGCTCAATTTATTTAGGCGTCAATATCGACCATATTGCCACTCTACGTAATGCACGTGGTACTAAATACCCGGATCCTGTTCACGCTGCTGAAATTGCAGAGCGTGCAGGCGCAGACGGTATCACTATCCACTTACGTGAAGACCGTCGCCATATTTTGGATCGTGATGTACGTATTCTGCGTGAAACTATTCAAACGCGTATGAATCTAGAGATGGCAGTGACGGACGAAATGGTTGAGATTGCGCTGCAAACTAAACCAGAGTTTGTGTGTCTAGTGCCTGAAAAGCGTGAAGAACTGACGACGGAAGGTGGCTTAGATGTAGTAGGGCAGCTTGAAAAAATTCAAGCTGCGACGAAAAAGCTGACAGATGCCGGCATTAAAGTTTCGCTCTTTATTGATGCTGACCGTCAACAGATTGAAGCTGCGAAAAAGTGTGGCGCTCCGTTTATTGAGCTACATACTGGCCACTATGCAGATGCGACGACAGAAGACGAACAGCAAGCTGAACTGAAGAAGATTGCTGCTGGTGCGAGTTATGCACATGACCTAGGTATTATTGTTAATGCCGGGCATGGCCTGACTTATCACAATGTCGCACCAATTGCTGCATTACCAGAAATTTACGAACTCAACATTGGTCACTCAATCATTGGTCGCGCAGTATTTGATGGTTTAAATAAAGCGGTTGCTGACATGAAAGCACTGATGATTGAGGCTCGCCAGTCATAGGGCTATCTAGATGGCGATTATAGGGTTAGGGACCGACATTGCAGAAATTGAGCGTATTGAAAAAGCGTTAGCTCGTAGTGGTGAACCTTTTGCTCAGCGGATTCTTTCAGAAGAAGAAATGGCCAAATTCTCACAGCTTAAGCTGCAAGGTCGTTATCTTGCTAAGCGCTTTGCAGTCAAAGAAGCGGCCTCAAAAGCATTGGGAACAGGGATAGCAAAAGGGGTCACGTTTCACGACTTTTCCATCTCGAACGATGAGCTTGGAAAACCAGTACTCGCATTGACGGGCACAGCCAAGCAAATAGCGGATGCGATGGGTGTTAACCACATTCACCTGTCCATTTCCGATGAGCGTCATTACGCTGTGGCGACGGTCATTTTTGAATCCTAGCTTGTAAGTCTTAAACAAAATACTAAAAAGCCAGAGCATTTGCTCTGGCTTTTGTTTCTCTTCAATAGATCACTGTTCAAGGTATAACTTTGCGGTTGTTGTTACTTTAATCATTTCATCTTGCAGCTCGAACATTTCAGGCTCAACCTCCTCAAGACTGATCCCTGAGCGCAGTGCTTGCTCAAGCGTCGCACAGAGTGACTTCAGTCTTGGAACGCCACAATATGAACTACTGCCGTGCAGCTTATGGATGACATGAATTAGGTCATCACGAGAGATATCTTCTTGCTCTAGAGCTTGGTCAACAACCGCTTCTACTTCAGGGATGAACTCAATCAACATGCGCAGCATATCTTTGGCGAGATCCTCTTTATTCGCGCTCTGTTTCAAGGCCGCTTGCCAATCAATAATCACATCCTGTTGAGGTGAAGAAACGGATTGTGGTGCGCTTCCTTCAGGTTCATCAACGTATGAAGGGGCGACTTTGCCAATGCTCTCTGTACAAGCATTGGGGTTCCAGTGAACCAAAACCTGTTGTAGCACATGCTCTTCAATAGGTTTGGTCAAGTAGTCATCCATTCCTGCCGAGAGCAAGCGGTCTCGTTCCCCTGCCATGGCATGCGCCGTTACCGCAATCACTGGCGTGTCTTTATTTAGCTCCAACTCTTTAATGTGCTTACAAGCGGTCACCCCATCCATTTGTGGCATTTGGATATCCATGAAGATTAAATCGTACTTTTTCTCTGTCGCCAGGTTCACCGCTTGCTGGCCATTGCTACAGGCGGTGACGGTTTCTACTCGTTCGCGGAGCAGTGCAGAGATCAGCTTCAAGTTTGCAGGGTTGTCATCCACTGCTAGTACAGTGAGAGGTAAACGGTCCCCTTCGCTTGGCGTAATTGGAGCGCTTAATACCGGTGGCGATTCTACATGTTCGCTAATCAGGCTTTGTAGCAACTTACGGCGAGACAATGGCTTCGTCAGGCACTGGACGTGATGCTCAGTCATTATTTGGTCCGCAAGCGCCAATTCGGTACTCGGTGTCCCTAGGAGAACACTCGGAGCCATACGTTTCGCTTGTTCTATCCAAGGTGTAATAACTTCCGCATCGTGAGTCTGGTTGGCCGCTAAATTCAACAATACATAATCATATTGTTCTTCGTTGTTTGGTAGCGAAGAGCGGTAGGTTACTAAAATACCCTCCTGACTAAGAATCTGTTGGGTTACGGATGCGGCTTGCATGTTTGGTTCAATCAGCAGTAACTGCTTCCCAGTCAGAAGTTCCACTTCAATCAGTTCGCTCATTGGCATCTCGGTTGAGTGCAAGCGCACCGTAAACCAGAAGGTTGAACCTTGGTGTAGACGGCTGGTTAAACTGATTTCGCCGCCCATCTGGCTCACCAGTTTCTGAGTGATGACCAGACCAAGGCCAGTACCACCGTAACGACGTGAAATACTGGCATCCGCTTGGCTAAAGGCTTGGAACAACTGCGCTTGCTGACGCTCAGAGATACCAATACCGGTATCACGCACCATGAATTGCAGTTCGACGGAGTCTCCTGATTGAGAGCGCATTTCTACGCTAACATCAATGTTGCCTCGCTCGGTAAACTTGATTGAGTTACCGACTAAGTTCGTCAAAATTTGCTGAATACGTAGTGGATCCCCAACTAAACCCGGTGGAATTTTAGGGTCCACTTTTAGGGTGATTTCTAACCCTTTCTCATGTGCACTTGTGGCTTGTAGGTTAATTACCTCTTCTAAACTTTCTCGGAAATCAAAAGGAATGTTTTCCAGCGCCAGCTTACCCGCTTCAAGTTTCGAGAAGTCGAGAATGTCATTGATGATATTCAGCAGGTTGTTCGCCGACTTCTCAATCGTCTGTAGGTAATCCGTTTGGCTGTTAGAAAGCTGCGTTTTAAGCATTTGACGAGTAAAGCCAATCACCCCATTGAGCGGAGTACGCAGCTCGTGCGACATGTTTGCCAAGAACTCTGACTTAACCCTGGCCGCTTCTTGCGCGCGTTTCTTCGCGATATCCAGCTCAACGTTCTGAATTTCTAGCTGCTCAAGCGTTTCACGTAAGTCGGACGTGGCTTGGTCTATACTGTGCTGCATCTCCACGTGATATTCTGATAACGATACCGCCATGGCGTTGATGCCATTTTTTAGCTGGTCTAACTCCCCGTGCATTTTGCCTTCGATACGCACATCAAGGTGACCGCGGCGAATGCGGTCAACGACATTCTTCATGTGGGTGATAGGTTGGGTCACATCGTGCATTAGACGTGAAGCAAACACACTTGCTAAGCCAAGACCGAGAACCAGAACTAAAAACGCAGAGAAGACTTCTTGATACTGTTGCAGCCTCAAGGAGGAGAGATCTAACTCGACGGCGATGTAACCAATCGCTTTTGTGCCTTGGCTTTCGTTCGACAACTCCGCTAAGTAGTGACCTTCTGACAAAATGGGGACACGCAATATCAGTGAGTTTTCGTAGATTTCCGAATTACCCAGTTGCGGGATCGGTTTATCTTTGGGAAACATCAAGGCTTCAAAATTAGGATGAAAGTTAGAGGTCACAAAGAGCTCATGATGTTCATCAAATACCGCGATACTACGAACCAGTTTGGAGTTTTTGCGGTGCGCGTAGCTTATCAAGCGACGTACCGCCTCTCGGCTTTCTGATAGTAGATGAGTTTCACTGGCAATCGCCAGCGGCTCAATAATGCTGTTACCAGTGGTGATAACTTGTTTCTCAAGGTCTTGGTAGCGGTTAAATGAGAAAAAGCCGCTCAGTAATAAACCAATAATGAGAGTGGGAGCGAGAGTTAGTGTAATTACACGTGCTCGTAAGCCATATCTGGTCATGTTATCTAATTACATCGGAGTCTGGATATGGGAAAATAACGCATTATTTCTCAAGCGCACGATAAAGCCTTGAGCAAAGAAGTGACGTCACCGAATAAACGGTAAGCATAATCAAGTCACTCGAATCACACAACGGCTGCAATCAAGAATAGTGAAGCCGAAGAGCAATTACACATAAATCAGGCATAGAGCATGGCACGCATCTTTCAACCGAAAAAGAAAACCCAACTCAATACTCGGCACCAAGCAGTGCAAGTAGAGCGTTTAGATCACCACGGCGCAGGCATTGCTTACCTCAAAAAGAAGCCATTGTTTATTGATGGAGCACTGCCGGGTGAGGAGGTGGTCACTCAATTGGTGGAAGAAAAGAGCAAATACGCTCGCGGTAAGTTGATTAAAATCCTTAAGCCGAGTGAAGCTCGTGTGGAGCCATTTTGCCCACATTATCATGAGTGCGGTGGCTGTGATTTGCAGCATCTAGATTATGACCAACAATTGACGTACAAACAGCAAACGTTGCGTCAGCTAATGCGAAAATTTTCAGGCAGTGACATTGAACTAGATGCCCCGTTATTGGGATATTCGCAGGCCTACCGTCGCCGTGCGAGAGTGAGCTTGTTTGTTGATAAAAAAACACGTCAGCTACATTTTGGTTTCCGTAAAAAGCAGAGTAAGCAAATTGCGCAAGTGACCGATTGCCCAGTGCTGGCACCGGAACTGAATGTTTTGCTGCCAGAGATTTACTCAGCCCTAAAAGCGTTCAAAAAGCCGGAACAATTAGGTCATGTAGAGCTGGTACTTGGTGATAATGGGCCGTGTATTACGCTGCGCCACTTGAGCGCTCTGACAACGAGTGAAACTCAATCTCTAACGGAGTTGGCAAAACGTCATGGCGCATCGTTGTACTTAATGCCATCGACAGAACAATTAGACCTTATCGAAGGCGATATGCCTTTTTATCAAGAAGTTGGAGTGAAAATCCCTTTTGCACCAAATAACTTTATTCAAGTAAACCAAGGTGTAAACCAACAAATGGTCAAACAAGCGGTTGAGTGGTTAGACCCACAAAAGAGTGACCGAGTGTTAGATTTGTTCTGTGGTTTAGGCAACTTTAGTTTACCAGTTGCGAAATTAGCTAAGTACGTGGTTGGAGTAGAGGGTGTTGCAGAGATGGTAGAAAAAGCCACAAACAATGCATCTTTGAACCAAATCAATAACGCGCAATTTTATCACGCTAACCTTGAGCAAGATTTTGAAGGCCAAGCCTGGGCCGCAGAGCGGTTTGATAAAGTATTATTAGACCCGGCACGCGCGGGAGCGAGTGGGATCATCGATCAAGTTTCTGAGCTTGGCGCACAGCGTGTAGTTTATGTTTCTTGTAATCCTGCTACCCTTGCTAGGGATAGTCAAAGCTTGATAGAGCAAGGCTATAAATTAACTAAATTAGGTATGCTGGACATGTTCCCTCATACCAGTCATCTAGAATCGATGGCATTGTTTGAAAAGTCCTAACTTTAGGACTTTGACCCCTTATTTGTGGTGGGTGGTCATAAAGCCAGCGTGTACGCGCGGTAAAAAGAACTAACCTGGACGGTGTTAGTCAAACCACACGAATATAATAATTAGGATGATGAGATGGTTGCGGTAAGAAGCGCGCATTTAAACCAAGATGAACAGTTTGAACTCGAAAACTGGGTGGCTAGCCTAGGACAAGAGAAAAACACAGCCTCACGCTTAATCGAAGTATATCGAGATTGCCAGACGGTATTAGCTGATAACGAGCAAGCGGAGCTGTTGTTGTGGCGTGGACGAGAAATGATCGAAATTTTGATCACCTTGTCTATGGATCAAGCCACTTTAGTGGCTGCTCAACTGTTTCCTTTGGTTTCAAGTGGTGCTTTTAACAGAGAAATTCTGGAAGAGAAATACAGCAAAGAAATCATAAAATTAATCGACGGCGTTGAAGAAATGGCTGCTATTGGCCAACTCAACGTCAACATGGAAGGCAGTGCAGCGTCATCTCAGGTAGATAACGTACGCCGTATGCTGCTTGCCATGGTGGATGACTTCCGCTGCGTAGTTATCAAGCTCGCGGAACGAATTTGTAATCTTATTGAAGTTAAAAAAGCGCCAGATGAAGTTCGACGTGCGGCGGCAAAAGAGTGTGCCAACATCTATGCGCCGCTAGCAAACCGATTAGGCATCGGTCAGCTGAAATGGGAAATTGAAGATTACGCTTTCCGCTACCAACAACCGGAAACTTACAAACAAATTGCCAAACAGCTTTCTGAGCGACGCATTGTTCGTGAACAGTACATCAAAGACTTTGTTGAAGACCTCACGCACGAAATGGAAGTGTCGGGCATCAATGCCGAAGTGAGTGGTCGACCTAAGCACATCTACAGCATTTGGCGAAAAATGCAGAAAAAGAGTTTGGCCTTTGATGAGCTGTTTGATGTGCGAGCAGTGCGTATCATCGCAGACAAACTGCAAGATTGTTACGCGGCTTTAGGCGTAGTTCACACCAAATACAAGCACCTACCGAGCGAGTTTGATGACTACGTTGCTAACCCTAAACCAAACGGTTATCAATCGATCCATACAGTAATTCTAGGGCCAGAAGGCAAAACCATCGAGATCCAGATTCGTACCAAGCAAATGCATGAAGAGTCGGAACTGGGGGTTGCAGCGCACTGGAAATATAAAGAAGGGGCAAGCAGCCGAAGCGGTTATGATGAGAAGATCACGTGGCTGCGTAAGCTATTGGATTGGCAAGAAGAAATGTCTGACTCTGGCGAAATGCTCGATGAGCTGCGTAGCCAAGTCTTTGATGACCGTGTTTATGCCTTTACACCACGTGGTGATGTTGTCGATTTGCCAATGGGGGCAACGCCGCTAGATTTTGCCTATCACATTCACTCCGAAGTGGGACACCGTTGTATCGGTGCCAAAGTCGGAGGTCGTATTGTGCCGTTCACGCATAAATTACATATGGGTGACCAAGTCGAGATTATCACTCAGAAAGAACCTAACCCATCACGTGACTGGTTAAACCCATCATTAGGCTTCGTTCATTCTGGTCGTGCGCGTGCCAAAATTAACGCCTGGTTCCGAAAACAAAGCCGTGAGAAGAACCTTGAAGCAGGTCGTGAAATCCTTGAGCATGAGTTAGCCAAAATTGGCGCAACGTTAAAAGATGCAGAGCATTACGCCCTCAAGCGGTTTAACGTCAAAACACCAGATGAATTGTATGTTGGTGTAGGTAGCGGTGATTTGCGTATCAACCAAATAATTAACCATATCAACGCGTTAGTTAACAAGCCAACGGCAGAGGAAGAAGATCAGCAAGCACTGGAAAAACTGCAAGAAGCTGAGCATAAATCACCCGCGCAAAGCCGACCGAAAAAAGACGCAGTTGTAGTAGAAGGCGTCGATAACCTAATGACACATCTAGCACGTTGCTGTCAGCCAATTCCAGGTGACGATATCTCTGGTTACATAACGCAAGGTCGTGGGATTTCAGTACACCGTAGTGACTGTGAACAGCTAGAAGAACTGCGCCATCATGCGCCAGAGCGCATCATCGATACAGTCTGGGGCAGCGGCTTTGTGGGGTCATACATCCTCACCGTGCGTGTTGAAGCGATGGAGCGAGGTGGTCTACTCAAAGACATTACGACACTGTTCGCCAACGAAAAGATCAAAGTGACCAGTATGAAGAACCGAGTCGACTACAGACGTCAACTTGCCATCATGGACTTTGACCTAGAAGTCACCAATATTGAGGTGCTTTCGCGGGTTTCGAAACGTGTGGAACAGATCAAGGATGTCATGACGGTGAAACGCCTCGGCTAAAACTCTCGTCATAGTTATCGTTGTAGCGTTGTTGACTGCACGCACTCGCTCCATCACATGGTGAACCATGCTCAGGAGTCTCGTTTGTTTGTCGCCTAGCTACAACTTCAACTATTTACAGAGTTACACTTGCGTCATATTTGGCTTTTTATCTGCGTTAGCTGCACTTATTCCGACGTGCCGGCTCAGGGGCATCACATAGTAGGCTATGCTCAGGAGTCGCGAAAACTTGTTGCCTTGTCAAAGTAACAATTACTTAGTGAAAGCTGCTGAGAAAATATAATGTAGAAGGTGAGTGGTTTTGGCTGCTCACCTTTTTCTTTAATAGAAAGGTTTAAAGGAACAAAAAATGAGTCATCCAATTGAACAGTTAGAACAAATCATGGCGAAGCTGCGTGACCCCGAAAACGGTTGCCCTTGGGACTTAAAACAAACCTTTGACACCATCGTTCCGCATACAATAGAAGAAACCTACGAGGTGGTGGACGCGATTCAAAATCGAGATTGGCCCAATCTAAAAGAAGAGCTAGGGGATTTGTTGTTTCAGGTGATTTTTTACAGTCAGCTAGCGAAAGAGCAAGAGCTGTTCGACTTTTCGGATGTCGTCGAAACCGTGAACGAAAAACTGACTCGTCGCCACCCGCATGTTTTTTCAGATGTTGAGTTTGAATCTGACGAGGAAATTAACGCGAACTGGGAAGCGGAAAAAGCAAAAGAAAAAGCCCTAGTAGGCAAAGCGGAAGAAAGTATCCTAGACTCAATACCAAACTCTTTACCGGCACTTTCTCGTGCTACAAAAATTCAGAAAAAATGTGCAAAATTTGGGTTTGATTGGGATTCACTTGGCCCGGTTGTCGATAAAGTACGAGAAGAAATTGACGAAGTCATGGAAGAGGTACTGCAAGTTCAGCCCGATGAAGAGAAAGTTGAGTTGGAACTCGGTGATTTGCTATTTGCGACTGTCAATTTGGCTCGCCACCTTGATAAAAACCCAGAAGTCGCGCTAGGAAAAGCAAACGTAAAGTTTGCGCGACGTTTTAAACAAGTTGAAGGCAAGGTCCAGCAGTCAGGCAAAGTACTTACAGATTGTTCTTTATCAGAACTTGACCATTTTTGGGATGAAGTAAAACAAGAAGAATCGAGGCAGAGGTAAACTGGCAGAATACATAATATAAGGTCAGCTTGTTTGGTTACACGAAACGGACTTTGGGTTGTCTTTGCTCACTTTGATTTGAAGCAAAAAATAAAAAATTACGGTGTGATAGATTTCACGTTGTGGCGGTAAGGAGCTTCTGGTATATTTATCTCCCGTCCAGAAGCACTCCATTTCCCTCATTCAACCAATTTCAGGTTAAACATGACGACAAATTACATTTTTGTTACTGGCGGGGTTGTATCCTCTCTAGGTAAAGGTATTGCAGCAGCATCTCTTGCGGCTATTCTAGAAGCTCGTGGTCTTAAAGTGACTATGATGAAGCTTGACCCTTACATCAACGTTGACCCGGGCACAATGAGCCCTACTCAGCACGGTGAAGTGTTCGTTACAGAAGATGGCGCAGAGACTGACCTTGACCTTGGTCACTACGAGCGTTTCATCCGTACCAAGATGACCAAGCGTAACAACTTCACTGCAGGTCGTGTTTATGCCGACGTACTTCGTAAAGAACGTCGTGGTGACTACCTAGGCGCAACTATTCAAGTTATCCCTCATATCACTAACGCAATCAAAGATCGCGTTATTGCAGGTTCTGAAGGCCATGATGTGGCTATCGTTGAAGTTGGCGGTACTGTTGGTGATATCGAATCACTACCATTTATGGAAGCGATTCGTCAGCTAGCTGTTGAGCTAGGCCGTGAGCGCGCAATGTTCATGCACCTAACACTTGTTCCTTACCTAGCGGCAGCGGGCGAAGTGAAAACTAAGCCGACGCAACACTCTGTAAAAGAACTTCTATCTATCGGTATTCAGCCAGACATCCTAGTTTGCCGTAGCGATCGCGTTATTCCTGCGAATGAGCGTAAAAAAATCGCACTGTTCTGTAATGTTCCAGAAAAAGCAGTAATTTCAATGAAGGATGTAGACTCTATCTACAAGATCCCTCAGTTGATTAAATCTCAAGGGCTAGATGACCTTGTGTGTGCTCGCTTTGGTATTACTGCTCCTGAAGCAGACCTTTCTGAATGGGAACAGGTTATCTACGAAGAAGCAAATCCTACTGGTGAAGTAACCATCGGTATGGTTGGTAAATACATTGAATTACCAGATGCATACAAATCTGTGAACGAAGCGCTTAAACACGCTGGCTTGAAAAACCGCCTAAGCGTCACAATTAAGTATGTAGACTCACAAGATATCGAAACAAAAGGCGTTGAACTTCTAGAAGGTTTGGACGCAATCCTAGTACCAGGTGGCTTCGGCGATCGTGGTATTGAAGGCAAGATCCGTGCGGCTCAATATGCACGTGAAAATAACGTGCCTTACCTAGGTATTTGTTTGGGTATGCAAGTTGCACTAATCGAATACGCGCGTAACGTTGCGGGTATGGAAGGTGCACATTCAACAGAATTTAACAAAGAGACTAAGTACCCTGTGGTAGGTTTGATCACAGAGTGGGTAGACGAATCAGGTAGCGTAGAAGAGCGTACTGAAAAGTCTGACCTAGGCGGTACGATGCGTCTTGGTTCACAGCTGTGTCACCTAGAGAAAGGGACTAAAGCTCGTGAACTGTACGGTAGCGCGACGATCCATGAACGTCACCGTCACCGTTACGAAGTGAATAACGTGCTTCGTCCGCAAATCGAAAAAGCAGGCCTAAAAGTATCAGGTCTATCTGCGGACAAGAAGTTAGTGGAAATGATTGAGAACCCAGCTCACCCATGGTTTGTAGCGGCTCAGTTCCACCCAGAATTCACCTCGACTCCTCGCGATGGACATCCATTGTTTGCAGGTTTTGTTAAGGCTGCGGGCCAAAACGCACGCGGCGAATTCGAGAAGTAAAAGGATACGGGCGGCGGCGAAGGTTGTGCTGCTGCCCTTTAAGATTGACATTTATATTTGAAACGAGAGGAAACATTAATGTCTAAGATCGTTAAAGTTCTAGGTCGTGAAATCATCGACTCACGTGGTAACCCAACTGTAGAAGCTGAAGTACACCTAGAAGGCGGTTTCGTAGGTATGGCGGCAGCTCCATCTGGCGCATCTACTGGTTCTCGCGAAGCTCTTGAGCTACGTGACGGTGACAAAGCACGTTTCCTAGGTAAAGGTGTTCTTAAAGCAGTTGAAGCTGTAAACGGCCCAATCGCTGAAGCTCTAGTTGGCAAAGACGCTAAAGACCAAGCTGCAATCGACGCAGTAATGATCGAACTAGACGGCACTGAAAACAAATCTAAATTCGGTGCTAACGCTATCCTAGCTGTTTCTCTAGCAAACGCTAAAGCTGCTGCTGCTGCGAAAGGCATGCCTCTATACGAGCACATCGCTGAGCTAAACGGCACTGCAGGTCAGTTCTCTATGCCTCTACCAATGATGAACATCATCAACGGTGGTGAGCACGCAGACAACAACGTTGACATCCAAGAGTTCATGATCCAACCAGTTGGCGCTAAGACTCTTAAAGAAGGTCTACGTATCGGTGCAGAAGTATTCCACAACCTAGCTAAAGTTCTTAAGTCTAAAGGCTACAGCACTGCAGTTGGTGATGAAGGTGGTTTCGCTCCTAACCTTAAATCTAACGCTGAAGCTCTAGAAGTTATCGCAGAAGCTGTTGCAGCTGCTGGTTACGAACTAGGTAAAGACGTTACTCTAGCTATGGACTGTGCTGCATCTGAGTTCTTCGACAAAGAAGCTGGCATCTACAACATGAAAGGCGAAGGTAAAACTTTCACTTCTGAAGAGTTCAACCACTACCTAGCTGAGCTAGCTAACCAATTCCCAATCGTTTCTATCGAAGACGGTCTAGACGAGTCTGATTGGGATGGCTTCAAGCACCAAACTGAACTACTAGGTGACAAGCTTCAACTAGTAGGTGACGATCTATTCGTTACTAACACTAAGATCCTTGCTGAAGGTATCGAGAAAGGCGTAGCTAACTCTATCCTTATCAAGTTCAACCAAATCGGTTCTCTAACTGAGACTCTAGCTGCAATCAAGATGGCTAAAGACGCAGGTTACACAGCAGTAATCTCTCACCGTTCTGGCGAAACTGAAGATGCAACTATCGCTGACCTAGCGGTAGGTACAGCAGCAGGTCAAATCAAAACTGGTTCTATGAGCCGTTCTGACCGTGTTGCTAAGTACAACCAGCTAATCCGTATCGAGGAAGCACTAGGTGATCGCGCTCCTTTCAACGGTCTTAAAGAAGTTAAAGGTCAAGCTTAATTCTTCACTGAATTAGCAGCTTAACTTAAAGCTTTTAAAACACCCTGCTTTGGCGGGGTGTTTTTTTATATAACGGAAGCGCTAAGTGAGCGCACTCCTCCATGTTTCAAGTAAGCGGTCTCAAAGAAGTTAAAGATCAAGCTTAATTCTTATTGAGTAAAGTTTCGCTAAATAGCTTTTTGAAACCATCGCTACGGCGGTTTTTTGTATTTATAGGTTTGTATTTTTGGCTCTTACTTTGGTCATGGGTAAGGAGCGCTTCCTATGAGCTTGTTTCATTTTGCTGCTTATTTCTTGTAAGGAGCGTGTGAGTCTCCCTTTCTCCCCTAGAGGCAACCTCGCATTTATGCTATATATGTCACCTTATCTAATTCCTTCCGGTACAGAATGTTAGCAGCGATATGCGAATCTTTGTTATAGCCCTTACGCTACTGTTTGGCTTGCTTCAATACACTCTATGGTTTGGTAAAAACGGAGTGTCTGACTACTACACAGTAAAAGATGAAATTGAAGTTCAGCAACAAGTGAACAGCAAGCTACAAGCTCGCAACAATGAAATGTTCGCTGAGATTGATGATTTAAGGCAAGGTCTTGATGCGATTGAAGAACGTGCGCGTCATGAGCTCGGTTTAGTTAAAGATGGCGAGACTTTTTACCGCATTATAGGTGAGGAAAACCATTAAAATGTTGGATATGAACTCATCGCATATCGCAATTGTGCCTGCTGCTGGTGTGGGTAGCAGAATGAAGGCAGATCGCCCTAAGCAATATTTATTGATCGAAGGTAAGGCGGTACTGGAACATACCGTAGAGAAACTGCTTTCTCACCCAAATATTTCTAAGGTTGTCGTTGCCATTACTGACGGCGACCCATATTACCCAGAATTGTCCATTGCTAAGCGCCCAGATGTGATTCGTGTAGCTGGTGGTAAAGAAAGAGCAGACTCTGTGTTATCAGGGCTAAACTATGTCAATGAGCATCTGGAAAGCGAGTGGGTATTAGTTCACGACGCTGCAAGGCCATGTGTATTAACATCCGACATTGACCGTTTGATTGATGTTTGCTGCGCCCACTCAACGGGTGGCATTCTCGCATCTCCTGTGAGAGATACAATGAAGCGAGCAAACGCAGTACAAGATATCGATCATACGGTAGATAGAGAAGCATTGTGGCATGCACTTACTCCACAAATGTTTAAAACTCAGCAGCTTACTCAAGCACTGGCTGACGCATTAGAACAGGGTGTAACCATTACCGATGAAGCCTCGGCTTTGGAATGGCTAGGCGAGAAGCCAGCCTTAGTTCAAGGGAATGCGAACAATATAAAAATCACTCAGCCAGAAGATCTTGCGTTAGCCGAGTTTTATCTAAGCCGTGAGCGCGGCGAATAAAGAAAGGATAGAAAATGATTCGAATTGGTCATGGTTTCGATGTACATAAATTCGGTGGTGAAGGCCCAGTCATTATTGGTGGTGTAGCAATCCCTTATGAGCAAGGTTTGATTGCACACTCAGACGGCGATGTAGCGTTGCATGCGTTAACGGATGCTCTGCTGGGCGCGATTGCTGCCGGCGATATTGGTCGTCATTTCCCAGATACGGATGATAAATGGAAAGGCGCAAACAGTCGTGAACTACTGAAAGACGTTTACCGTCGAGTCAAAGAGCAAGGCTACCGCCTTGGCAATGCTGATGTAACCATCATGGCACAAGCGCCTAAAATGGCACCACACATTGACGCAATGTGTGCGGCAATTGCCGAAGATCTAGAAACCGACATTAGTAACATCAACGTAAAAGCGACGACGACAGAACGTCTCGGTTTTACCGGACGCAAAGAAGGTATTGCAACGGAAGCCGTTGTACTTCTGTTTAAGCAATAACTAGCAATTTGCTCTTCTAAGCTGTGATATCAGCGGAAACACATCATGTCAGACATTTTATCTTCATTGGCTTACCTAACGGGTAAGCCAGTTGCATCGGCAAAAATCAAAGCGCAGCCAGAGCACTTTCAGGTTCGCGAAGATTTAGGTTTTGCCTTTACGGGCGAAGGCGAGCACCTAATGGTTCGTATCCGTAAAACGGGCGAGAACACCAGCTTCGTTGCTAACGAGTTAGCAAAAGCCTGTGGTGTTAAGTCGAAAGACGTTAGCTGGGCGGGTCTTAAAGACCGTCATGCGGTGACGGAACAGTGGTTAAGTGTCCATTTACCAAAAGGTGAAACGCCAGATTTTTCAGCGTTTTTGGCTCAATACCCAAGTATCGAAATCCTTGCAACAGATCGTCACAATAAAAAACTGCGTCCTGGTGACCTAGTAGGGAACGAGTTCGTGGTTACTTTGTCTGAAGTGACAGATATAGCGGATGTAGAGCAACGTCTTGAAAAAGTGAAACAAGTTGGCGTGCCAAACTACTTTGGTAGTCAGCGTTTTGGTAACGATGGTAACAACCTTGAAGAAGCACGTCGATGGGGACGCGAAAACGTTCGTACCCGCAATCAAAACAAGCGCAGCATGTATTTATCAGCGGCTCGTTCGTGGATTTTCAACCGCATCGTTTCAGCTCGTCTAGAGAATGGTGTGTTTGATAAGTTCATTGATGGTGACATTGCACAGACGAATTCTGGCACTCAGTTGATTGATGCAAACAACATAGCTGCTCTGCAAGTGCAATTTGCGCGAGGTGAAGCGGCAATTACCGCTGCGCTTGCTGGCGATAATGCACTGCCTACTCAAGCCGAGGCTCTGGCATTAGAGCAACCGTTTTTAGACGAAGAGCCTGACCTCATGGCGCTGATTCGTGGTAATCGCATGCGCCACGACCGTCGCGATATTGCGCTGAAGCCAAAAGATTTAGCTTGGACGGTTGAAGGTAACAACATTACGTTGACTTTCTCACTGGATGCGGGATCTTTTGCGACCTCTATTGTTCGTGAGTTAGTTAATGAGGTTGAAGTAGAAAGAGAATACTAATGGAACAGGATTCACGAAACCCGAAGCCCTTAAGGGTCTTAATCAGCAATGATGATGGTGTTCATGCTCAAGGGATTCATGCCCTCGCTGATGAGTTGAGAGATATCGCCGAAGTGACCATTGTCGCACCTGATCGAAATCGTTCAGGTGCTTCGAATTCACTCACATTAGAACAACCATTACGCGTGACTGAAATTGCCCCAAATATCTACTCAGTGCAAGGCACGCCCACGGATTGTGTGCATTTCGCGCTGAATGAGCTAATGAAAGATGATTTGCCTGATCTTGTTCTGTCAGGAATCAACCATGGCGCTAATTTGGGTGATGATGTTCTTTATTCTGGAACAGTAGCAGCCGCCATGGAAGGTCATTTCCTTGGCGTTCAGTCGGTGGCTTTTTCTCTAGTGGGTAAGCGACATTTCGAATCCGCCGCTAAAATTGCACGTCAAATTGTACAACAGCATTTAGCGTCGCCGATTCCAACGAATCGTCTACTGAACGTAAACGTGCCTGACTTACCATCAGAGAATTTAGGTGAAATTGAAGTTACGCGTTTAGGTGCACGTCATCACGCAGAGAATATGATCAAGCAGAAAGATCCGAGAGGCCATGACATTTATTGGTTAGGGCCACCAGGAAAGGAGCAAGATGCAGGAGAGGGCACGGACTTTTATGCAATTGAGCATGGCCGAGTTTCAATGACGCCTCTGCAAGTTGATCTCACCGCTCACGAGTCGCTGCGTGCTATGGATAGTTGGTTAAAGGAAGAGAAGTAATGAGTAACCCACATGCTGACAGGTTGATAGCGTTTCTTATCTCCAGTGGCATCAAAGACCAAAGAGTTCTGGATGCTATCCAACGCTTGCCACGAGAAAGCTTTGTTTCTCAAGCGATGATGCACCAAGCCTATGATAACAATGCGTTACCAATTGGTCAGGGACAAACTATTTCTCAGCCTTATATCGTTGCGCGTATGACCGAGTTGCTTGAGCTAGAGCCGGCGAGTCGTGTTCTGGAAATCGGAACGGGATCGGGTTATCAAACCGCGGTACTGGCGCAAATTGTTGATCATGTATACTCCGTTGAGCGAATTAAATCGTTGCAATGGGAAGCAAAGCGTCGCCTGAAGCAATTGGATATTTACAATGTTTCAACTAAGCATGCTGATGGGTGGCAGGGCTGGGAAGCGAGAGGTCCTTTCGATGCTATCATTGTTACCGCTGCCGCTGAAGTGATTCCCCAAGCTCTTCTCTCACAATTAAGAGATGGCGGCAAAATGGTCATTCCTGTTGGAGATACGGAGCAACAGTTATTAAAAATAGAGCGTAAGGGAGACGAATATCTCTCTACCGTTGTAGAAATGGTTCGGTTCGTACCTCTGGTTGCGGGTGATTTAGCTTAAGGGTTAGGGATAGGTGAATAAGTTACTACGTCATATTGGTATTAGCTTTGTGTTTGCTGCAGGACTAGTTGGTTGTGCAGCGCATTCCCCTGCACCTGTCTCTAGCCTAAAAAAAGACTATTCAAGCCTTGAAAGAGGGAGTTACAGAGGGAGTTATTATGAGGTAAAAAAAGGCGATACGCTTTACTTCATAGCTTATGTCACAGATAAAGATGTAAATGATCTTGTTCGTTACAATGAGTTAACTCAGCCTTACACTATCTACCCAGGACAGAGGCTAAAACTTTGGGCTCCGAAATATGTCGCCCCTAAATATGGTCAAAAAGTTGAACCCGTTGTGGCTCCTGTTGTTACGACACCCCCAGCTCCAGTGACGAAAACATCAACAGCCTCTAAACCTAAACCTTCGAGTAAAAACTCTAGTCAAAAACCTACAGAGACTAAGCCTAAAGTCGTACAAAAACAGCCTCCAAAGAAGGTTGAACAATCGAAAACAAAGGAGTATGTTGGTTCAAAAGATAACCAAAAAGTGAAGCAAAAAGCGCCAACTACCACAGCAAAGAGTGATAAAGTCTCAAAGTGGTTGTGGCCAACAAAAGGGAGAGTAATCAAGAACTTTTCGGCGGGAGAACAGGGAAATAAAGGTATCGACATCGCAGGACAGCGTGGTCAACCTATCGTTTCAACCGCAGCCGGCACAGTCGTTTATTCAGGCAATGCGCTACGAGGTTATGGCAACTTAATTATAGTAAAGCATAACGACAATTATTTAAGCGCATACGCACATAATGACAAACTGCTGGTCACAGAAGGACAAAGCGTAAAAAGCGGACAAAAAATCGCCACCATGGGTAGTTCAGGTGCAAAGTCGGTCAAACTACACTTTGAAATTCGCTATCAAGGTAAATCAGTGAATCCAAAACGCTATTTGCCTTAAAACTTTGAAAAACAACTTGCGACATCATTTAGCGACATATTGAGTTGTCATGTCTTGCTAACTCGCCAGGGGGAGGCGTTATGAGTATCAGCAACACAGTAACCAAAGTTGAAGAGTTTGCATTTGACAATGCGTCAGTGAAGACCATTGATAACGAACTCGAAAGATCATCATCCACAGAAAGCAAAGCGACTGCGCGTGAAGAATTTGACGCGAGCAGTAAAAGCTTAGATGCAACTCAGTTGTATTTGGGCGAAATTGGCTTCTCACCTTTACTTACTGCCGAAGAAGAAGTGCTTTACGCAAGACGCGCCCTACGTGGCGACGAAGCGGCACGCAAACGTATGATCGAAAGTAACCTACGTTTGGTTGTTAAGATTTCTCGTCGATACAGTAACCGTGGTCTAGCACTACTCGATCTGATTGAAGAAGGTAACCTCGGCTTGATCCGAGCGGTCGAAAAATTCGACCCAGAACGTGGTTTCCGTTTCTCTACTTACGCAACATGGTGGATCCGACAAACGATAGAGCGAGCGTTGATGAACCAAACTCGCACGATCCGTCTACCTATCCACGTAGTGAAAGAGCTGAACATTTATCTGCGTACTGCGCGTGAACTTTCTCAAAAGCTCGATCACGAACCGACCGCAGAAGAAATTGCTGCTCAATTAGATATTCCAGTCGAAGACGTAAGCAAAATGTTACGCCTTAATGAGCGTATTAGCTCTGTCGACACGCCAATCGGTGGTGACGGTGAGAAAGCGCTGCTGGATATTATTCCTGATGCAAACAACTCTGATCCAGAAGTTTCGACTCAAGATGACGACATCAAATCATCGTTGATTCATTGGTTAGAAGAGTTGAATCCGAAACAGAAAGAAGTGCTTGCACGTCGCTTCGGCCTACTAGGCTACGAGCCTTCGACGCTGGAAGAAGTTGGTCGAGAGATTGGTCTGACACGTGAGCGAGTACGTCAAATACAAGTGGAAGGTTTACGTCGTCTTCGTGAAGTCCTAATCAAACAAGGTTTGAATATGGAAAACTTGTTTAACGTAGAAGACGATTAAGTAATCCGTATTTCACTAGATACACAAAAGGCTATGGTTCCCCATAGCCTTTTTTCTTTTTTGCTCGTCGGTGTGAGTCTGTTTACAGCATCTTCTTCAAGCGATACAGCTCTTCAAGAGCTTGGCGTGGCGTTAAGTCGTCAGGATCAATACCTGACAGAGCTTGTTCGACCTCGCTAGGCTCTGGAATCAGGCTCAACTGGTTAGCCACATCTACTGCACTTGGACGCGGTGTGTCACTGTTTTGCCCCAGTTGCTCTAGCTGAGATAGCTTGTTACGCGCATTTTTGATGACCGTTTTTGGTACGCCAGCTAAGCCCGCAACAGCCAAGCCGTAAGACTTACTTGCCGCACCTTCTTGAACTGCGTGCATAAAGGCAATGCTGTCTCCATGCTCTACGGCATCCAAGTGAACGTTCGCTAAGTTTGGCAGTTGGTTCGGTAACTCTGTTAATTCGAAGTAGTGAGTTGCAAATAGGGTCATCGCACCAATTTGTGTTGCGAGCCATTCCGCACTTGCCCAAGCTAAAGACAGACCGTCGTAAGTACTAGTACCGCGTCCGATTTCATCCATTAGCACCAAACTGTTCTTAGTTGCGTTGTGAAGAATATTGGCTGTTTCGGTCATTTCTACCATGAAGGTCGAGCGGCCAGATGCAAGATCATCTGATGCACCAATACGAGTAAATATACGATCTAAAGAACCAATCTGTGCGGATTCTGCCGGTACATAAGAGCCGATATGTGCCATCAATGCAATCAGCGCAGTTTGACGCATGTAGGTTGATTTACCACCCATGTTTGGACCGGTGATGATCAACATCTTACGGGCTGGGTTAAGCTCAATTGGGTTCGCGATGAACGGCTCTGTTGTTACTTGTTCTACGACTGGATGACGGCCAGCTTGAATGTGAATTCCTGCGTCTTTCACAAGCGTTGGGCGGCAGTAATCTAACGAATCTGCACGCTCTGCAAGGTTTTGTAATACATCTAGTTGAGACAGAGCAGAAGCTAGGTTTTGCAGCTTCTCAAGGTTTGGCATCAATAGATCAAACAGTTCTTCCCACAACTGTTTCTCAAGTGCTAACGCTTTAGATTTCGAGTTAAGTACTTTGTCTTCGTGTTCCTTAAGCTCTGGGATGATGTAGCGTTCAGCGTTTTTGAGTGTTTGGCGACGTACATAATGCGGTGGAACCAAATGGCTCTGGCCACGGCTCACTTGGATAAAGAAGCCATGAACGTTGTTATAGCCTACTTTAAGCGTATCGATACCGTGTCGTTCACGCTCATCTCGCTCAAGCTGCTCAAGATATTCTGTTGCACCGTCTGCCAATTTTCGCCATTCATCGAGCTCCGCATTGTAGCCTTCAGCGATGACGCCACCATCACGAATAACAACCGGCGGATTTTCTTTAATCGCGCGTTCTAACAGGTCACATACTTCGTCAATCGGAGCTGCATACTTCGCCAATTTCGTTAGGTACGGATGGGTCAAAGAAGCGGTGACAGATTCTAGCTCTGGTAGCTGTTGCATGGCATTGCGAAGTCTAGCCATATCGCGAGGGCGAGCAGAGCGTAATGCAAGGCGCGCTAAGATACGTTCAATATCACCAATTTGCTTTAACGTTGGTTGAAGATCGGCAAACAGAGCTTGTTCTTTAATCTCACCAATTGCATCAAGACGATTGTTTAACGTTTCAATGCAACGCATAGGCTGATGCAACCAACGCTTCAGCATTCGGCTGCCCATCGGAGTTGCACAATGGTCGAGTACTGCAGCTAGCGTGTTATCGGTTCCGCCTGCTAGATTTTGAGTAATTTCCAGATTACGTCGGGTAGCAGCATCAAGGATGACGGATTGATCCTGATGATCAAACGTTAAAGAGCGAATATGAGGTAAAGCCGTACGTTGAGTATCTTTTACGTACTGGATCAAACAACCAGCAGCACATAACCCTAAGGACGCATGTTCTACACCAAAACCAACCAGATCTTTTGTGCCAAATTGTTGATTGAGTTGTTGCTTAGCCGTATCAAGCTCAAACTCCCAGACTGGGCGACGACGGTTACCATTGCGGCTCGCCATTAAATGTACAGGTTCAAAATCTTCTGGGAACAGTAGCTCACGTGGTGCGGTACGTTGAAGCTCGGCTGTCATCGCTTCTTCAGTTTCTGGTTCTGTCAGTTGGAAGCGACCAGAGGTGACATCCAGCGTCGCATAACCGAACTTACCGTTGTGATGGTAAATTGCTGCGATTAAGTTATCGACACGCTCAGAAAGCAGCGCCTCATCCGTCACAGTACCTGGTGTAACGATACGCACAACTTTACGTTCTACTGGGCCCTTGCTGGTGGCCGGATCGCCAATCTGTTCACAGATCGCCACAGACTCACCAAGCTGAACAAGTTTTGCCAGGTAGCCCTCTACGGCGTGAAATGGCACACCCGCCATTGGGATAGGTTCACCTGCAGACGCACCACGTTTGGTCAATGAAATATCAAGAAGCTGAGAAGCTCGCTTGGCATCATCGTAAAAGAGTTCGTAGAAATCGCCCATGCGGTAGAACAGCAAAATCTCTGGGTTCTCAGCTTTTAGCTTGAGGTATTGCTGCATCATCGGAGTGTGTTTTTGTTCAGCTTTCACAGGTAAGTTCTTTTGTTTATTTCCGTAGCGGCTTAGGATACGTGAATCCCTATCAAGTAAAAAGAGACAAAGGGCATTTTGGCTATGGAAAAAACAACAAAATTGAGTGCCGATTTAGGCGCATTATTGGCTAAACACGGGCATCTTTTAACGACCGCAGAATCATGCACTGGTGGTGGTGTTGCAACCGCCATTACTGACATTGCTGGTAGTTCAGCGTGGCTTGACCGTGCGTTTGTCACCTACAGTAATGAAGCGAAAATGGAGATGCTTGGTGTGCAAGCTTCAACGTTAGAAGCGCATGGTGCAGTGAGTGAGCCAGTTGTGATTGAAATGGTACAGGGTGCAATGAAAAACTCCAATGCGACCATCGGTGTGTCCATCAGTGGTATTGCAGGGCCGGGGGGTGGCAGTGAAGAGAAACCAGTCGGCATGGTCTGCTTTGCTTTTGCTGATAACCAAAGTTGGCAGCAAGTCGAAACCATGCATTTTACTGGTGACCGTGCAGAAGTTCGCAAAAAAGCGGTCGAGCATGCGCTGACTCAATTGTATCAACATCTACTCTAGAATTTCTTAAATTGTTTTAGCCCAGCATTGATAAGGGCTAGAGCAAATCACGACTTTAGGTCAGCCAAATTTTTTTCATACAGGTATGGACACTGTATGAATCAACAGTATAATAACTTTCATTGCTGAGCAGTTCTTCTGCTTAAGAAAAATGAATTACTATTCGTCGCCCAAAGAAGATGAATAAATCGGAGAAAGTAATGGACGAGAACAAACAGAAAGCGCTCGCCGCTGCGCTAGGTCAAATTGAAAAGCAATTCGGTAAAGGCTCTATCATGCGCCTTGGTGATAACCGCGCAATGGACGTAGAAACCATCTCAACGGGTTCTCTTTCTCTTGATATCGCTTTGGGTGCTGGTGGTCTACCAATGGGTCGTATCGTAGAAATCTACGGCCCAGAATCTTCAGGTAAAACAACATTAACGCTTGAGCTTATTGCTGCTGCGCAACGTGAAGGCAAAACTTGTGCGTTTATCGATGCAGAGCACGCTCTAGATCCTGTATACGCGAAGAAACTTGGCGTAGATATCGATGCATTGCTAGTTTCTCAGCCAGACACAGGTGAGCAAGCGCTAGAGATCTGTGACGCACTTGCACGTTCTGGTGCTATCGATGTTATGGTTGTCGACTCTGTTGCAGCGCTAACACCGAAAGCAGAAATCGAAGGCGAAATGGGCGATAGCCACATGGGTCTGCAAGCACGTATGCTTTCTCAAGCAATGCGTAAGCTAACGGGTAACCTAAAGCAGTCTAACTGTATGTGTATCTTCATCAACCAAATCCGTATGAAGATTGGTGTGATGTTTGGTAACCCAGAAACAACAACAGGTGGTAACGCACTTAAGTTCTACGCTTCTGTTCGTCTAGATATCCGTCGTACTGGCGCAATCAAAGAAGGTGACGAAGTCGTAGGTAACGAAACGCGCATCAAAGTTGTTAAGAATAAGATTGCAGCACCATTTAAAGAAGCAAACACACAAATCATGTACGGCCAAGGCTTTAACCGCGAAGGTGAACTTGTCGATCTAGGTGTGAAGCACAAGTTAGTTGAAAAAGCCGGTGCTTGGTATAGCTACAATGGCGATAAGATTGGTCAAGGTAAAGCGAATGCGTGTAACTACCTGCGTGAGCATCCTGAAGTGGCTAAAACTATCGATACAAAACTGCGTGAAATGTTGCTAGCGCCAGCACTTGCGGAAGCGCCTGAAGCTGGTGAAGCGCCAGAGCAAGCTGAAGAGTTTTAATCTCTCATAGATTAATAAATGACAAAGCCCTGCAATGCGGGGCTTTGTTGTATCTATTGAAATCAAAAATCGAATTATCACAAAGGCCATTGAGAGCCTGTACAGCAAAAATACTTTTAGGATCATCATGTACCAAAAACGCCAGGCGCCAACATTATCGAGCAAAGAGGCTGCTATACAATTGCTTAGCCGTCGCGATCATGGTCAGTATGAGCTTTACCAAAAATTATCGATGAAGGGCTATGAAGAATCAGACATCGACATCGCAATTAATTTTTGCCTAGACCATAACTATTTAGATGATTTACGTTACGCGAAGAGTCAAATTAGACAGCATGTATACAAAGGACATGGAGAGCGTCGAATTCGTCAAGAGTTAAACCAGAAGCGTGTTGCGGAATCGGTGATTGAGCAAGCTATGGCTGAAGAGCCGCAAGATTGGTTTGAACTGGCTAAACAGGCGGCAGAAAAGAAATTCAAAGGTATTAAAGCCAAAGACCAAAAAGAGTACGCAAAACAAGTTCGTTTTCTGCAGTATCGCGGCTACAGTTTTGACCAAATCAGCTACGCGCTGAACTTTGAGGACGAAGATTAACGGTCAGTCGTCCGCACTGATTTTTGTTTTGCTTCAAATTTTTTCTCCTACTCCCTCTTTTCCTCAAGAAAACTAGTCTCAGCTGTTTGCATGATCTACAATACGGCAAAATTCTAACTCGACTATTTTCAGGAAGAGCTGCATGTACATGAGCACTGATGAGGTTCGTAACGCGTTCCTCAAGTTCTTTGAGAGCAAAGGACACCAAATCGTAGAAAGTTCATCGTTAGTTCCACATAACGACCCAACCCTGCTGTTCACAAACGCAGGTATGAACCAATTTAAAGATTGTTTCTTAGGCTTAGAAAAACGAGCCTACACTCGAGCGACTACGGCTCAGCGTTGCGTACGTGCTGGTGGTAAACATAACGACCTAGAAAATGTTGGCTTTACTGCTCGTCACCACACATTCTTTGAAATGTTAGGCAACTTCAGCTTTGGCGATTACTTCAAAGAAGATGCGATCTCCTTTGCTTGGGAATTCCTAACCGAAGTTCTTAAACTGCCAGCGGATCGTTTATTGGTAACTGTTTACGAAACCGATGACGAAGCGTTTGACATCTGGAACAAGAAAGTTGGCGTACCCGCTGATCGTATTGTTCGCATTGGTGATAAAGAAGGCGGCAAGCCGTACGAGTCTGATAACTTCTGGCAAATGGGCGACACTGGCCCTTGTGGTCCATGTACTGAAATCTTCTACGATCACGGTGAGCACATCTGGGGTGGCCGTCCTGGCACGCCTGAAGAAGATGGTGACCGTTTCATCGAGATCTGGAACAACGTATTCATGCAGTTCAACCGTCACGCAGACGGCACTATGGAACCGCTACCAAAACCATCGGTAGATACTGGTATGGGTATCGAGCGTATCTCTGCAATCATGCAGGGCGTTCACTCAAACTACGAAATCGATGTATTCCAAGCTCTTATCAAAGCAGCAGCAGAAGTTATCGGTTACGAAGACCTATCAAACCAATCACTACGCGTTATCGCTGACCACATCCGTTCATGTTCATTCCTGATCGTGGATGGCGTTATGCCTTCAAACGAAGGTCGAGGTTACGTATTACGCCGTATCATCCGTCGTGCAGTTCGTCACGGTAACAAGCTGGGCGCACAAGGTGCATTCTTCCACAAGTTGGTTGGCGTTCTAGCTGACATCATGGGTACGGCTGGTGAAGAGCTGAAGCGTCAACAAGCTGTGGTTGAAAAAGTACTGCGTATCGAAGAAGAAAACTTTGGTCGTACACTTGAGCGCGGTATGGCGATTCTAAACGAAGCACTAGATAACCTAGACGGTAAAGTACTAGACGGCGAAACCGTATTTAAACTTTACGATACTTACGGCTTCCCAGCTGACTTAACTAACGACGTAGCACGTGAGCGTGAGTTCGCAATCGACGAAGAAGGTTTCGAGAAAGCGATGGAAGAGCAGCGTCAACGTGCGCGTGAAGCGGGTAACTTCGGTACTGACTACAACGCAGCAATCAAAGTTGATACGCAAACAGAATTCTGTGGTTACACAGGTACTAAAGGCTCTAGTTCTGTAGCAGCGATGTTCGTTGAAGGCAACGAAGTAGATTCGCTATCTGCGGGCGACAAAGCAATCATCGTACTTGGTGAAACACCATTCTACGCAGAGTCAGGCGGTCAGTGTGGTGACGCTGGTGAAATCCGTACTGAGTCTGGTGTATTCCGCGTTGAGGACACTCAAAAACTAGGTAACGCAATCGCGCACCACGGTGTAATGGCAGAAGGCGTTCTAGCGAAAGGTGATGAAGTAGCAACTATCGTTGACGCAGAGCGTCGCGCAGCTATCTCTCTAAACCACTCAGCAACGCACTTGCTACACGCAGCACTACGCCAAGTTTTAGGTGAGCACGTAACGCAGAAAGGCTCATTGGTGAAGGCAGACAACCTACGTTTCGACTTCTCACACCTAGAAGCCGTAACTGCAGCAGAACTGAAAGAAGTTGAGCGTCTAGTTAACGCGCAAATTCGTCGCAACCACACGATTGAAACCAACGTGATGGACATTGAGTCTGCTAAGAAGAAAGGCGCAATGGCACTGTTTGGTGAGAAGTACGATGACGAAGTACGCGTACTGTCTATGGGTGACTTCTCGACAGAGCTTTGCGGTGGTATTCACGCATCAAGCACAGGTGATATTGGCCTATTCAAAATCACTTCAGAAAGCGGCATTGCTGCAGGTATTCGACGTATTGAGGCGGTAACAGGCGAGGCTGCATTAGACGCGATTGAAGCTCAAAACGCGAAGTACGAAGAGAAACTGGCAGAATCTGCACAGAAAGCAAAAGCGCTAGAGAAAGAAGTGCAGAAGCTAAAAGATAAGATGGCGGCAGCAGAAAGCGCTAACATCATGGGCAAAGCGGTTGAAGTCAATGGTACAAAAGTTCTAGTCGCAGCTCTTGAAGGCGCTGACAGCAAGAACCTACGTACTATGGTTGATGACATCAAGAACCAAATGGGGTCTGGTGTCGTACTGCTTGCTAACGTAACAGGTGACAAGGTTGGCCTGATTGCTGGTGTGACTAAAGATCTAACTGGTAAAGTAAAAGCTGGTGATCTAGTTAAGATGATTGCTGAGCAAGTCGGTGGTAAGGGCGGTGGTCGTCCTGACATGGCTCAAGCTGGTGGTACTGATGTAGCCGCACTACCAGAGGCAATTAAAACAGTTCAGCCTTGGTTAGAAGAGCGCTTATAAGCTTTTAACTACTAAAATTACGCTCAATCAAGTTTCTTTGATTGAGCGTAATTTTTTTTAGCAGCCAAGTGGTTTAATTGACCAAAAGTTAACCGAGTCATTTAGGCTATTTGGTTTTTGTTGTAACTACTGCTTATATAATTTTTCTAAAAGGAAATACTGACGATGTAAGCAGTTCTAAAGAGACTTCGGTCTTGGGAAGGTGAAGACTGGTGAAAAAGCCCCTTATCGTGCAAAAGTTTGGCGGAACCTCCGTGGGTTCAATTGAAAGAATCCACCAAGTTGCTGAACACATCATTAAGGCGAAAAATGATGGCAATCAAGTTGTTGTTGTCGTGTCTGCAATGTCAGGCGAAACAAACAGACTGATGGACCTCGCTAAACAGATAGATAGCGTGCCTACAGCTCGAGAACTTGATGTTTTGCTCTCTGCTGGTGAGCAAGTGTCAATGGCACTGTTAGCAATGACACTCAATAAATTGGGTCATGCTGCACGCTCGCTTACCGGAGCACAGGCGAATATTGTGACGGATAATCAACACAATGACGCAACGATTAAACACATTGATACTAAGACAATTCTGGGATTGCTTGAGCAAGACCAAATCGTGATTGTTGCAGGCTTTCAAGGTGTGAATGAGAACGGGGATATCACCACATTAGGTCGAGGTGGCTCAGATACGAGCGCTGTGGCACTGGCAGGCGCATTGCGCGCTGATGAGTGTCAAATCTTTACCGACGTTGATGGTATTTATACTTGTGACCCACGTGTAGTGAAAAACGCGCGAAAATTGGCGGTTATCGATTTTCCTTCCATGGAAGCGATGGCAAGCCGAGGCGCGAAAGTATTACATTTACCTTCAGTGCAATTTGCATGGAAGAATAATGTGCCACTGCGCGTGCTTTCGACATTTGATGTTAATGAAGGCAGTCTGGTAAAGGGGGAGTTAGGCAATCAAGCCGTCTCTGGTATAGCCATTCAACGTGACCTTGCCATAATCGAAGTCGATAAAGAACATTTATCTAGTGCTACAAAACAATGTCAGATGTTGGGTATCGACATTTGGAATGTGATCGAGGAAACAGAACGGGCAGGTATCATGATAAAACAAGATGCATGTGCCAAGTTCGATCTGGTGTTCAGCGACAAAATCCGTAATAGTGAAGTGGTAAGCCTGTTGACCGCAGTGGGGCTTGAGGCCAATGGAATGGTAGAGCACGCATGCGATTTGTTGGCAAAGCGAGATATTGAGATCAATTTCAGCGCAACGAATGCACTCACTATGATGCTAGTTTTAGCACCCGAATGTGTGGATACAGCAGCAAACATTCTGCATGATGCTTACATTACGTCTAGTGAAGCATTAAACATTCAACAAAAACATGCCTTTTTAGGCTGATTTTCGCTAACAAGGTAGTTTACGAAAATATAACTTTTGTTGGATAATAGCTTTGTAGCAAGAAAATTTAGAGATTACTCAAGGAGCAAAGAATGCTAATTTTGACTCGCCGCGTAGGCGAAACACTGATGATTGGTGATGAAGTGACTGTAACTGTACTAGGTGTTAAAGGTAACCAAGTGCGTATCGGCGTTAACGCTCCGAAAGAGGTTTCAGTTCACCGTGAAGAAATCTACATGCGCATTCAAGCTGAAAAAGGCAATGGCAACGTTGCTTCAGGTAACTACTAAGTCGCTCCTGTTTACAGAGCTTAGTTTGAATGAAAAAGGCTAACCGAAGGGTTGGCCTTTTTAGTTTTTACTGTTTTTGAAAATTTGCAGAAACTATTGTGTTGAGTATGGCTGTGAATTCATCAATAATGTTGATTCGAACTTCAGAAAGTTATTTGAAAATAAATGTCTTTTTTTCAGAGAAGACTCTCTTTTTTTCATCATAATAGAGTGATAAAGTTCGTTTAATAGTCACTTTGATTAAATCAGCAACGGTTAAGCCAGTTTCGTAGATTTTTTCAAAGAAAGTGTTTGACATATTTTCGGTAAAACGTAATATGTGCCTCCGCAAGACGGTGAGGTGGCCGAGAGGCTGAAGGCGCTCCCCTGCTAAGGGAGTATACGGTTTATCCCGTATCGAGGGTTCGAATCCCTCCTTCACCGCCATTCTTGCAACGTTGATTTATCAACAAAAAGTGCGTCCTTAGCTCAGCTGGATAGAGTACCTGGCTACGAACCAGGCGGTCGGAGGTTCGAATCCTCCAGGACGCGCCA
>NZ_JAWOUH010000008.1:82466-99951 GCF_033339295.1 Vibrio sp. 704
GTCCTTAGCTCAGCTGGATAGAGTACCTGGCTACGAACCAGGCGGTCGGAGGTTCGAATCCTCCAGGACGCGCCACTCATTGAAAAAGCCTCGCAATTGCGAGGCTTTTTTGTATCTAGACATCTGGAGTATGGCGTAGGATCACTAGAGCCTATGTTCCTCTTTTTTAAAAGCGAATATGTGCGTATCTAAGCAATTTGCTATCAAGCTTCTGTCGCATCGTGTGAAATCATCCTGATTATCCCTCCTATACACTGACTTCCATTTTTCATTTCAATTACTCTCATGTAGTTACTTTGTTTGTTATTTGTTTATTGATTGTTAATTTTGTTCATCTTTTTGTTTTTGTTGGTTTTTACTGCGTGAGTCCCGATTTGATTTTGAAATCTAAATCGCAGTTTTTATTTATGTCCTCCTTTACTCTGTTCGTAAGGTGATAGCGATTTGAAGTGATTATTTTGTCATGAACTGTGATCTGGGTAGTGAATAAATAATCATTTATCAGGATTACTACAAACCTTCCTTAAACAAAATTGACAAAATTTAACCAATCGAGATAATCCATGGGTCGGGATTTGACACTATTAAAGTCCTGCACGTTGTCAGGATGACAAAGAAAGGAAGCAACATGACTAATATAGGAAGCCTGCTAGTAGATGCGGCCACCCTGATGCTAACGGGGATGGCGGTCGTATTTATTTTCCTCACTATTCTTGTTTATCTCGTTCGGTTAATGTCGAAATTGGTACCAGAAGAAGTACCAGAGCCGATCGTAGCACCAAAAACAAACACTAATATTCAATCAACCTCTTCAGCTGTTAGTCCACAAGTAGTGGCGGCGATCTCGGCTGCGATTCATAAACATCGCGCCTCATTCGCGAAGTAGCCGAACTAGGATTAAAAAGGAGTTTAAGAGCATGTCTAAACCACTAGCTATTACTGATGTGGTCCTTCGTGATGCCCATCAATCACTATTTGCTACGCGTATGCGTATTGAGGATATGCTGCCTATCGCAGCTGAGTTGGATAAGGTTGGTTACTGGTCTCTAGAGACTTGGGGTGGTGCAACATTTGATTCTTGTATTCGATTCTTAGGGGAAGACCCTTGGGAGCGTTTACGTGAACTAAAAAAAGCGATGCCTAATACACCAATGCAAATGCTACTGCGTGGTCAAAACCTTTTAGGATACCGCCATTATGCCGACGATGTAGTAGAGAAGTTTGTTGAACGCGCGCATGCTAACGGCATGGATGTATTCCGTATTTTTGATGCAATGAATGACGTGCGAAACTTCCAGAAAGCCGTGAAAGCAACGGTTGATGTTGGTGCGCATGCTCAAGGTACGTTGTCTTACACAACGAGCCCAGTGCATAACGCAGACACTTGGGTTGACTTGGCAAAACGCCTAGAGGATTTAGGTTGTCACTCGCTGTGTATTAAAGATATGTCTGGCTTACTTAAGCCATATGAAGCGGAAGAGCTTATCACGCGTATCAAAGCGTCTTGTGATGTGCCATTGGCACTTCATTGTCATGCAACAACGGGGCTGTCTACAGCAACAGCGGTAAAAGCAGTAGAAGCCGGTATTGATATTCTCGATACTGCGATTTCTTCAATGAGTTGTACTTACGGTCATACACCGACTGAAACGGTAGTCGCTATGCTAGAAGGCACCGAGCGAGATACCAATTTGAAACTCGAGCAACTGGAACCTATCGCCGCATATTTCCGTGAGGTACGTAAGAAGTATGCGAAGTGGGAAGGCCAGTTAAAAGGAGTCGATTCACGCATCCTGATTGCTCAAGTGCCTGGTGGTATGCTGACCAATATGGAAGGCCAGTTGAAAGAGCAGGGCGCTGCGGATCGCATTGATGAAGTATTAGAAGAGATCCCTCGTGTACGTGAAGATCTTGGTTTCATTCCATTGGTGACTCCAACTTCACAGATCGTCGGTACGCAAGCGGTGATTAACGTTCTTACTGGCGAGCGCTATAAGAGTATTACCAAGGAAACCGCTGGCCTATTGAAAGGTGAGTACGGTCAAGCGCCAGCCGAGTTAAATGCAGAACTGCAAGCGAAAGTGCTTGATGGTAAAGAGCCAATTACCTGTCGTCCTGCCGATTTACTTGAGCCTGAAATGGAGACGCTTACGGTTGATCTGATGGAGAAAGCGAAATCAGAAGGCATTAAGCTAGCAAGTGAGCGTGTTGATGACGTACTCACTTATGCACTTTTCCCTCAAGTTGGACTTAAGTTCCTTAAGAATCGTGAAAACCCAGAAGCATTTGAGCCAGCACCAACGCTAGAAGCTGCGAAGCCTGCTGTACCTGTAGCTCAACCAGCAACTGGTGGTGTAGAAACTTATAGTGTACGTGTTGACGGACAGGTGTATGAGGTGGAAGTTGGCCCTCAAGGTGAACTGACATCTGTTGCTCCTTCTAATGCACCGGCAAAATCGGCTACACCTAGCACACCTTCTAATGCTTCAGCTGAAGCGGTGCCTGCTCCTCTTGCAGGTAACATCTTCAAAGTGAATGTTCAGCCTGGTGCTGAGGTAGCTGAAGGCGATGTATTGCTCATCCTTGAAGCGATGAAAATGGAAACTGAAGTACGAGCGGCGCGTGGTGGTGTGGTTCAAGAGCTGAACGTTAAAGAAGGCGATGCTGTCACAGTAGGTGCGCCTCTGTTGAGCCTGGCGTAAGGGAGTATCATGGACGGATTGTTAACCCTTTGGGCAGAAACAGGGATCGCTAACTTCGAGTTCGGCCAAATCTGTATGATGCTGGTTGGTTGTACTTTGCTGTTTTTGGCAATTAAAAAAGGATTTGAACCTTTACTGTTATTGCCGATTGGTTTCGGTGCTATTTTGGCGAATATTCCAAATGCTGGCTTTACTGAGCCTGGTGGCTTGCTCTACTACGTTTACTACATTGGGATTGAATCGGGTGTGTTCCCGCTATTGATCTTCATGGGTGTGGGCGCGATGACCGACTTTGGTGCTTTGATCGCAAACCCAAAAACGTTGTGGTTAGGTGCGGCTGCGCAGTTTGGTATTTTTGCAACACTGTTTGGCGCTATTTTGCTCAACTATGTACCTGGCATGGAGTTCTCCATGGCAGATGCTTCGTCTATCGCGATCATCGGTGGTGCTGATGGGCCGACAGCGATTTTCTTAGCGAGTAAGCTCTCTCCAGATCTGCTAGGTGCGATTGCAGTCGCGGCATACAGCTATATGGCATTGGTGCCGATTATCCAGCCACCAATCATGAAAGCACTGACAACCAAGGAAGAACGTCAAATTAAGATGGCTCAGCTTCGTCATGTTGGTAAATGGGAGAAAGTCATCTTCCCGCTTGCTGTATTACTGATGACGATTCTGTTCTTACCTTCAGCTACGCCATTGGTTGGTATGTTCTGTTTGGGTAACTTGATGCGTGAAGCTGGTGTGGTCGATCGTTTATCGAAAACTGCTCAAAATGAATTGATCAACATAGTGACTATCTTTTTAGGTCTTGGTGTTGGTTCTAAGCTGCAAGCTGAGCAGTTCTTGAACCTAGAAACGTTAGGTATTTTGGGGTTAGGCGCAGTTGCATTTAGTATCGGTACTGGTGCGGGCGTCCTGATGGCGAAACTGCTTAACAAGTTCTCGAAAGAAGACATCAACCCACTTATTGGTGCGGCTGGCGTTTCTGCGGTACCAATGGCCGCGCGAGTCGTAAACAAAGTTGGTTTACAAGCTAACCCGCAAAACTTTTTGTTAATGCATGCGATGGGACCAAACGTTGCTGGTGTGCTGGGTTCAGCCGTTGCGGCTGGTATATTGTTAGCACTTGTTGGTTAGACATTATTGAAAATGGAATGATCAACCAATTTACAAAATCACGATTAACTTAGGTTAACAAAATGGTTTATAGTCAAAGGGATGCTTTCGCATCCCTTTTTGTTTTCTTGCAGGGAATGGTTTATGGAACACAAACAGATCGTTATCACTGAGTTTGGTGATGCCAACGTACTCGCGATTCAGCATGCTTCTACACCATCACCACAGCCTGGTGAAGTCTTAGTAAAAGTCGCTTTTTCAGGCGTAAATCCTATTGATGTCAAAACTCGAGCTGGGCTCGGTTGGGCGGCAGCGCAGAATAAGGATAATTTACCTTGGGTGCCAGGTTACGACATCTCAGGAAAAGTGATGTCTTGTGGAGAGGGGGCATCACGTTTTAATCAAGGTGATGAGGTGGCTGGATTTATTGGTTTCCCAGTTCGAGGCGGTGGATACAGTCAATACATATGTGTTCCAGAAACTGAGTTAAGTCATGTTCCTAGCTCTGTCACTTTAGAGGCAGCTGCTGCATTACCGTTGGCGGGACAAACTGCGGCACAAGCTCTCAGTAAGGCTAATGTGACGGAAAACGATCGCGTACTTATCCTCGCCGGTGCCGGTGGTGTTGGACACCTCGCGGTACAAATTGCGATCGCGACGAAAGCGGAAGTCTTTACAACCTGCAGTGAACGAAATTTAGATTACCTTGCGACGCTCGGTGCTCATGCAGTGAACTATCAATTTGCACCAGTGTCAGAACGTGTTGAAGATGTTGATGTTTTGATTGATTTAGTAGGCGGAGATGCTGCGTTAGATGCGCTTAAATGCCTGAAAGACAATGCGAGAGTCATCACCGTTCCAACCATAACTGCTGAGCTGATTTGTGAAAAAGCCAAACTCCTAGGCTTTGAGGCTAGTGGCATGTTGGTTGAACCAGACCCTGCGCAGTTAGATACCTTGTTGTACATGGTCGGCGTTGGCTTACTGAAGACTGAAATTCAACAGGTTTATCCTATGAGTGATGTCATTGGTGCTCACCAGCAGGTCGAATCAGGAAGAACCAGAGGCAAGGTGTTGCTTGATATGACATGCTAGAAGCATTTAACACGAGTTTTGAAAGTTTAGCGCTTTGGTTTTCAGATTCAGCATTATGGGTGCTTTTCATGACCGGTTTTCTCAGTGCCACGTTGTTGCCTGGTGGTTCTGAAGCGGGCTTAGTTGCCACTCTCTCATTAAATCAATACTCCGTTTCTTCAATTGTTATGGTCGCTACTATCGGTAATACGCTTGGTGGCTTAACAAATTATTGGCTTGGCTTGTGGATTCCCAACAAAGCACAAGAGGAAAAGCACGGTCATACCGCATTAAAGTGGCTCTCTAAGTATGGCTATTGGGGGTTATTTTTTAGCTGGTTACCTGTAATAGGAGACCCGCTGTGTTTAGCCGCAGGGTGGCTAAGAATGAAGTTTCTGCCTTGCGTGATTTTAATATTTTTAGGAAAGGCTGCTAGGTATAGCTTACTTGCGGCCATCTATCTCGGATTATTTTAAGGAAAGTACATGAAGATGTTTTGGGTTGGCGCGTGTTCACTGTTGGTGATCACGGGCTGTGCATCAAATACGCCAGTTTCATCACTGCCGAAAGGGGTAACTTTCGTTGAGTCATCGAAAGCTGAAGAAGGCAAAGTTAAGATTCCATACCAAAAGTATAAACTCGATAATGGTTTAACGGTGATCTTAGCTCCTGAAGATTCTGACCCATTGGTCCATGTGGATGTGACTTACCATGTTGGTTCGGCTCGTGAAGAAGTGGGTAAGTCTGGTTTTGCGCATTTCTTTGAGCACATGATGTTCCAAGGTTCAGAGAACGTTGGTGACCAAGAGCACTTCAAAATCATCACGGAGGCTGGCGGCACATTAAATGGTACTACAAACCGCGATCGTACTAACTACTTTGAAACTGTCCCTGCTAACCAGCTCGAGAAAATGCTGTGGTTAGAGTCTGACCGTATGGGCTTTTTGTTGGATGCGGTTTCTCAACGCAAATTTGAAATTCAGCGTTCGACTGTAAAAAATGAGCGAGCTCAGCGTTACGATAATCGTCCTTATGGCTTAATTTGGGAGCGCATGTCCGAAGCGCTATATCCTGAAGGTCATCCGTATTCGTGGCAAACCATTGGTTATGTTGAAGATCTTGATCGTGTTGATGTGAACGACCTCAAAGCGTTTTTCTTGCGTTGGTATGGCCCAAACAATGCGACTATCACGATCGGTGGTGACTTAGACGTTGAACAAACTCTAGAGTGGGTAAATAAGTACTTCGGTTCGATTCCTCGTGGTCCTGAGGTTGAAAATGCGCCGAAACAACCTGCAAAACTGCAAGAAGATAAATACATCACTCTAGAAGATCGTATTCAACAACCTATGGTGATGATCGCGTGGCCAACAACCTACAATGGCGAAGAAAGCCAAGCGTCTCTCGATACATTATCAGAAGTATTGGGTGGCGGTACCAACAGCGTGCTCTATCAAGACCTAGTGAAGACTCAAAAAGCGGTCGATGCTGGTTCATTCCATGATTGTGCTGAACTGGCGTGTAACTTTTACGTTTACGCAATGGGTGATTCTGGAGACAAAGGCGACCTATCAAAACTGTACGACGAGCTTTTACAATCACTGAATCAGTTTGCGGAAAAAGGCGTGACAAAAGATCGCCTTGAGCAGTTGAAGGGTAAAGCGGAAGCGGATGCTATTTTTGCGCTAGAAAGCGTTAAAGGTAAAGTGACTCAGTTGGCTTCCAACGAGACATTTTTCGGCGATCCTGATCGTCTTGAGCAACAGCTTGAACAAATCCGTGCAGTTACGCCGACTTCGGTAGAAAAAGCGTATACGGACTTTATCCAAGGTAAGAACAAAGTGACCCTAAGCGTGGTCCCAAAAGGAAAAACAGACCTTGTCGTAAAACCTGCGACCTTTGTGACACCAAAGCGTACGCTGCCAGAATATGAGAAGATTTCCGATGACCAATTGGCGTATCGTCGTGCGACCGATAACTTCGATCGCTCAGTGCAACCGCCAGTAGGAGAACCAGTGAAAGCGACGATGCCAGAGCTGTACGAGTTACATTTCAAGAATGGCTCAGAGCTGCTTGGTGCAGTTAGCGATGAAACGCCGACGGTGATGATGCAATTTAGTTTACCTGCAGGGACACGTTTTGTTGAAAAGGGTAAAGAAGGTCTTGCCCAATTGACCGCTGCGATGTTGCAAGAAGGTACAACGAAACGCAGTGTCGAAGAGATTCAAGCTGAGCTTGATAAACTAGGTAGTGTTATCTCTGTTAATGCCACAGGTTATACAACAAACATCAGTGTTTCTGCTCTAGAAAAGAACTTAGAGCCGACGTTAAAAATTGTCGAAGAGATGTTGCTGTCTCCTGCATTTAATCAAGATGATTTCGAGCGTGTAAAAATGCAAGCGCTAGAAGGCCTGGTATATGAGCACCAAAATCCAAGTTGGATGGCGTCACAAGCGAGTCGTCAGGTGCTCTATGGGGATTCGGTTTTTGCTCGACCAAAAGACGGCACGCAAGCAGGTGTCAGTGCATTAACGTTGGATGATGTCCGTGAATTCTACTCGAAGCATTACACGCCACAAAGTGCGCAAATCGTCGTTGTTGGTGACATCAATAAACAGGAAATTGAGCAGCAACTGACGTTCTGGAAAAACTGGCAAGATGAAGCTGCGCCATTGTATGCACCGCAAAGCATTGCTGCATTAGGTGAGCAAAAGATCCATCTTGTTGATAAACCAGGAGCGCCGCAAAGTGTGGTCATGATGGTTCGTCAAGGTATGCCTTACGACGCAACGGGCGATTTTTACCTAAGCCAACTGGCAAACTTCAACTTAGCTGGGAACTTCAATAGCCGCATTAACCAAAATCTACGTGAAGACAAGGGTTACACATACGGTGCTTACGGCTACTTCTCTGGTAATCCAGAAACAGGCTCGGTGGTTTTCACCGCGCAAGTACGAGCGGATGCAACGGTTGCTTCGATCATTGAGATGGAAAATGAGCTAAATGAATACTCGCAGTCAGGTATTACTGATGAAGAGATGAAATTTATGCGTCAAGCGGTCGGTCAAAAAGATGCACTGAAATATGAAACGCCAACACAAAAAGCGGAGCTCATCAGTGATATTCTTAAGTACAACCTCGATCATGATTACTTGCAGCAAAGAAACGCTATCGTAGAAAAAGTCGATAAGCAGACGTTGAATGCGCTGGCTCAGAAATGGTTTGATCCAAATGACTATCAAATTATCGTCGTTGGTGATGCTAAATCGTTGCGTCCTCAATTAGAAAAGTTGGGGAAAGACGTAGAAGAGCTTGAAATCATTCGATAGAGTACACATTTAATAGCGGAGAAACGTTTCTCCGCTATTCATCTAGATAAGCAACTTTTCGTGGGTTATTTATCTAGATGCATTAACTATCAATAACTTAGCTTACACTTGTGTTATGTAACAAGTGTCCTGCTCCCAATATAAGCGAACCTCATTTTGACTGATTTTGCTGCGCGACTAAAAAAAGTTGCATCAAACCCCGAAGTATTTAAGCAGTTTGGACGCGGTGTTGAGCGAGAAACTTTGCGCTATCGTCAGGATGGACATCTAGCTACAACTCCTCATCCTGAAGGGTTAGGCTCTGCGTTCACAAATCAATGGATCACAACGGATTTTTCGGAATCATTGTTAGAGTTCATTACGCCTGTGTCACATGAAATTCCAGAACTGATGGCACAGCTGAAAGATATCCATCATTTCACTCAAACCAAAATGGGTGAAGAGAAAATGTGGCCACTATCAATGCCTTGCTACGTAGGCTCAGAGGATGATATTCAGTTAGCCCAGTATGGCTCTTCGAATGCAGCGAAAATGAAAACGCTGTACCGAGAAGGCCTAAAGCGTCGCTATGGCAGCCTGATGCAAATTATTTCAGGTGTCCATTTTAACTTCTCGTTTCCTGAAACATTTTGGGATGCGCTCTATGGAGAGCAAGATGAACAAGCCCGCCAAGATGCTAAGTCTGATGCGTACTTTGCGTTGATCCGTAATTACTACCGCTTTGGCTGGATGATTCCCTACTTCTTTGGTGCATCACCAGCGTTATGTGGCTCTTTTATTCAAGGTCGTGAAACCGATCTGCCATTCGAGAAGATTGGCGGGACATTATATTTGCCGAAGTCGACGTCTTTGCGTTTGAGCGATCTTGGCTATACCAATAGTGCTCAAAGTGTGCTGAAAATTGGTTTTAACAGCATTGACCAATACCTCGATGGTTTGAGTGATGCGATTCGCCACCCATCAGAAGAGTTTGCGAAAATTGGGGTAAAAGTGGATGGTGAATACCGCCAGCTTAATTCCAATATCTTACAAATTGAGAATGAACTGTACGCTCCGATTCGTCCAAAACGTGTATCGAAAAGTGGTGAGAAGCCTTCAGATGCGTTACGACGCGGTGGTGTCGAATACATTGAAGTTCGTTCTCTAGATGTTAACCCATTCAGCGCAGTGGGCTTAAATGAAGAGCAAGTACGATTCTTGGATCTCTTCCTTACCTGGGCGGCCTTGTCAGACTCAGACCCTATGGATAACTGTGAATTAGAGTGTTGGCGCGATAACTGGAATAAAGTCATTGTTTCAGGCCGTGAAAAAGGTCTAATGCTGCAAATTGGTTGTCAAGGTGAGCGTCTATCTCTACAAGATTGGGCACACCGAGTTTTCGTCGAGTTACGTCAAATAGCACAGCAAATGGATATGACCGCTGGTGGCAGTGCATACCAAGATGTGTGTAATCAACTCGAGACATGGATTGATAACCCAGAACTAACGATCTCTGGTCAACTATTAGAGCTAACGAAAGAGCTGGGTGGGCTAGGTAAAGTTGGTTGTACTCTTGGTATGAAGTACCGTGATGAAAACCTAGCTCACGGTTATCAGTACTACTCACAAGATACGATGGAAACGGAAGTAGCGTCGTCCGTGGAAAAACAAAAGCAAGCAGAGCAGAGTGACACGCTTTCTTTTGATGATTTTTTGGAAGATTACTTTGCTTACCTGAAGCAGTAATGACTAACTAAGGATTGGTGCGGTTGAACATTAAGTCGTCAGTAGTAGCGGTACTTGGAAGCGTGCTACTTGCAGGTTGTGCTACGGCACCGCCAAAGCAGCAGAATAACTTATGCGAGATATTCCGAGAGAAATCCGGTTGGTACGATGATGCCAAAGATATGGAAGATGAATGGGGGACCCCTATTCATGTCGCTATGGCCATCATTAAACAAGAAAGCAGCTTTCGGCACGATGCAAAACCACCTAAAGATTATTTGCTAGGGTTTATTCCTTGGGGACGAGTCAGCAGTGCGTATGGTTACGCTCAAGCTCAAGACCCTGCTTGGGAAGACTTCCAAGATGCCACAGGTCAGGGTGGCTCTCGTACCAACTTCGATGATTCTATGATGTTTGTCGGTTGGTATACTCATGAAACACGGCGTCAGCTAGGGATTTCATTATGGGATCCCTATAACCAGTATCTGGCTTATCATGAAGGGCGAGGTGGGTATAAACGAGGTACTTATAATCGAAAGCCTAGTTTAATCAAAGTCGCTCGACGTGTTGAACAAACAGCGAAAACTTATGGCTGGCAGCTGAAGCAATGTCGTCAGGAATTAGAAGACAACAGCAGCTGGTTCTTTTAGCCCACAGTCAGTTCATGTGCTGTAGGGATGAATGACATTTATCCATTACCGAAAGGTACTGGAGTTACAATCAGGAGAGATGTAATGCCTTTACTCGATAGTTTTACCGTGGACCACACTCGTATGAATGCACCGGCAGTGCGAGTGGCGAAAACCATGCAGACCCCAAAAGGGGATACGATTACTGTTTTCGACTTACGCTTTACTGCGCCAAACAAAGACATTCTTTCTGAAAAAGGTATTCACACCCTAGAGCACCTTTATGCAGGCTTTATGCGTAATCACCTAAACGGTGATTCTGTTGAGATCATCGATATTTCGCCTATGGGTTGCCGCACAGGTTTTTACATGAGCCTGATTGGCACACCATCAGAGCAGCAAGTCGCAGATGCTTGGATTGCAGCAATGGAAGATGTGCTGAAGGTAGAAAGTCAGAATAGGATCCCTGAACTTAACGAATACCAATGCGGCACGGCAGCAATGCACTCTTTAAAAGAAGCACAACAGATCGCAAAGAACATTTTGGATGCTGGTGTTTCGGTGAACAAAAATGATGAACTTGCTTTGCCTGAGTCGATGTTAAAAGAGTTGCGCATCGACTAGGTGCTCATTAAGAAGCATATTGCCCCAATAAGTAAAAAGCCTGACATGAGTCAGGCTTTTCTTTTGGTTATTTGGATGTCGATTTTTTCTTCTTCGGATAAACACGAACGAGCTTGATTCGGTTCTCTTCAATCTCAACAAGTTCCATTGGGTGACCCGCTACTCTCACACTTAGATGGCTCTCAGGAATATCTTCCAAGTGTTCTAAAATGAGCCCGTTTAGCGTTCTCGGGCCATCCGTTGGTAAATCCCATTTCAGGCCTTTGTTGATATCTCGGATATTGGTGCTGCCTTCAATAAGAAAGCTTCCGTCACCTTGAGGACTGATTTCATCAGAGAGGCTTGGAGAAATGGACGTCGTGAACTCACCAATGATCTCTTCCAGAATATCTTCAAGAGTGATTAGACCGATGATATCACCGTACTCATCCACGATCAGACCGATACGTTGCTTGTTACGTTGGAATTTTAACATTTGCACGTTCAGTGGTGTGCCTTCTGGGATGTAATAGACCTCATCAGCAGCACGTAATAGCGTTTCTTTGTTGAATTCGTTCTTTTCCAACATCAGACGATAAGCTTCACGCAAGCGCAGCATGCCAACCACTTCATCAATTTGGTCACGATAGAAAACTATGCGCCCATGTGGTGAGTGTGTTAGCTGGCGAACAATGGATTTCCAGTCGTCGTTAATATCAATACCGGTAATTTCATTGCGTGGGACCATAATGTCGTTCACGGTGACGTGCTCAAGATCTAAAATAGACACTAGCATGTCTTGGTGTCGGCGAGGGATCAAACCGCCAGCTTCATTTACCACCGTACGCAGCTCATCGGAGCTAAGATGATCTTCTGCTGAGTGATCCGCTCTTACACCAAGTAAGCGGATAAAGCCATTCGTAATAAAGTTAACAAGCATCACTAAAGGCGACAGTAACTTCATCAGTATGGTCAATAATATACTGCTCGCGTAGGACACACGTTCAGGGTAAAGCGCTGCAATTGTTTTAGGGGTAACCTCGGCAAAAACCAATACAACCATAGTTAGTGCACCGGTTGCGATAGCGACACCTAAATCACCATACAAACGCATACCAATAATGGTCGCGATCGCGGACGCGAGAATATTAACGAGGTTGTTGCCGATAAGAATAAGACCAATCAAACGATCTGGACGGTCTAATAGTCTTTCGACTCGCTTAGCACCCTTATGCCCGTTTTTGGCTAAGTGTTTTAAGCGATAACGATTCAGAGACATCATCCCTGTTTCTGAACCGGAAAAGTAACCTGATATGACGATAAGACACGCGAGTAGCGCAAACAAGATACCCGTAGAGATGTCGTCCAAAACGTTGCTGTTCCTTGTAAGTATTGGGTTATATAACGGTTGAGTAAGTCCGTTAAGTCAAAGAGTTAAGGCGTACTGTATTTTATCTAGCCTAAAATATAAAGGATAGGAGCCCTAGAGCTCCTTAATTCAAGATGATTTCTTTTACAAAGCGACTGCCAAAATATGCCAGAGTTAACAGTGTTGCTCCTGCAACAGCGAACCATGTGACTTTTCTACCACGCCAGCCTTTTTGATAGTGACCCCAAAGCAGTATTGAGTACACCACCCAAGCGATGAAAGAAAGAATGCCCTTATGTGCCTTACCTTGGGCAAACATATCCTGCACAAAGACAAAGCCAGTAATGAGCGTGGCAGTTAACAATAAGTTACCGATCAAAATAATTTTGAAGAGTTGACGCTCCACCATTAATAGAGGCGGCAGGTTTGGGTTAATCGCCAAAGATTTTTTTGCTTTCAGTTTGTGATCCAGCCAAGCCAACTGAAGCGCATAGAGTGCCCCGATAGTTAAAGTCGCGTATGAGAAGAGCGCAAATGAAATATGAATGAGTAGCTTAGGGTCATTCTCTAGGTGCTTTATAAACGTGCTTGGCAAAAATGTGGCAGCAGATAAATTGATGGCAGCAAAGCTATAAACGACTGGCAATAAAAACCACAGTCGGTTTTTCAACATAGCAAGGCTCATGACCAGAGAAATGATAAAACTGATCAAAGAAGCCACGTTGAGAATACTCAGGTTTTGACCTGAACCATCAAAAATCAGATCACTCAAAATCCACGCATGAAAAACAAGCGCACAGGCAGCACTAGCAAACACTGTTTTTGCTTTGATTCCTGACTGTTGTGAGAGTCCGGGTATGATGGTCGCAATCGCCAAGACATAAAGTATGGCGGCCGCGATGGCTATTAAGCTATCCATGAATCCTAAATATTATTGTGCACAATGGAGAAATTATACCTTGCATTACACTTTGGGGCTACGTTATATCCGACATCAATCGTGAGAGATGAGATATTGAAATTAATAAGTTACCGCACCATATATAAATAGAGACAAGAATAGGACAGCGGTACGGGTATGACTCAGACCTTGGCTAATGTATACTCACACTAATTAATCGCCATTTTAGCGAAGAGACAAAGATGTTTGAGAATTTAACGGATAGATTATCCAAAACGCTGAAAAATATCAGTGGCAAAGGTCGTCTGACCGAAGACAACATTAAAGAAACCCTACGTGAAGTCCGAATGGCTCTACTTGAAGCTGACGTTGCGCTTCCGGTCGTTCGTGAATTTGTGAACCGCGTTAAAGAAAAAGCGGTGGGCGTAGAAGTTTCTAAATCTCTGACTCCAGGTCAGGAATTTATCAAGATCGTTCAAACAGAACTTGAAGCCGTAATGGGTGAGTCGAATGAGGCGCTAAACCTTGCTGCTCAACCACCTGCTGTGCTTCTTATGGCTGGTCTACAAGGTGCGGGTAAAACTACATCGGTAGGTAAGTTATCTAAGCTTCTAAAAGAACGTGACAAGAAGAAAGTCTTGGTTGTGTCTGCCGACGTTTACCGTCCTGCGGCAATCAAGCAGCTTGAAACACTGGCATCAGACATCGGTGTTGACTTCTTCCCATCATCACCAGACCAAAAGCCTATTGATATCGCCAATGCAGCGATTGACCATGCGAAGAAGAAATTCTACGACGTACTTATTGTCGATACCGCAGGTCGTTTGGCAATTGATGAAGAGATGATGGGGGAGATCAAAGATCTTCACGCAGCTATCAACCCAGTAGAAACGCTATTTGTTGTTGACGCCATGACGGGTCAAGACGCAGCAAATACAGCAAAAGCCTTTGGCGATGCGCTACCTCTTACCGGTGTAGTTCTAACTAAGGTTGATGGTGATGCTCGTGGTGGTGCGGCACTTTCAGTACGCCATGTCACGGGCAAACCAATCAAATTCTTGGGTGTCGGTGAAAAAACTGACGCGCTAGAACCGTTCCACCCAGATCGTGTTGCTTCACGTATTCTTGGCATGGGTGACGTTCTGTCTTTGATTGAAGACCTACAACGCAACGTTGACCAAGAAAAGGCAGAAAAGTTAGCGAAGAAGTTCAAAGAGAAGAAAGGTTTCGACCTTGAAGATTTCCGTGAACAGCTAGGCCAGATGCAAAACATGGGCGGCATGATGGGGATGATGGATAAGCTTCCAGGAATGTCCCAGCTACCAGACAATGTGAAAGATAAAGTCGATGACAAGATGTTCAAACAGATGGAAGCGATCATCAGCTCCATGACAATGAAAGAACGTCAACGCCCAGAAATTATCAAGGGCTCGCGCAAGAAGCGTATCGCGGCTGGTTCTGGTGTGCAGGTTCAAGATGTAAACCGCTTACTAAAACAGTTCACCCAAATGCAGAAAATGATGAAAAAGATGCAAAAAGGTGGCATGAAAGGCATGATGCGCAACATGCAAGGCATGATGGGCGGCATGGGGGGTGGCGGTGGCTTCAACCCATTTGGTCGTTAATTAATCGATCACGCATAGATTCAGGGTGTTAGGTACGTCACAAACTTTAAATTCAATTTATGTTGGTGAAAAAGTAACTAAACTCCTTGCATTGCTCCGGGAGAAGAGTAAAATTCCGGAGCTTTATTTTGGCACGAGACCCCAAACTGTTTAATTTCTTGAATGGTTTTTGGGGTTAATTTTATTTTTGAGAAAGCAAAGAGGACGACATGGTAACCATTCGTTTGGCACGTCACGGCGCTAAAAAGCGTCCATTTTATCAAATCGTAGTAGCGGACAGCCGCAACGCTGCAACTGGCCGTTTCATCGAGAAAGTTGGTTTCTTCAACCCAACTGCTAAAGGTCAAGAAGAAGGTCTACGTCTAGACCTAGACCGCGTTAACCACTGGGTTGGTCAAGGCGCGTCAGTATCTGACCGTGTTGCTAAGCTAGTTAAAGACGCTCAAAAAGCGGCTTAATTTTTTACTTGAAAAGTAGAAACTAGTTTATGTCGATGAAAGGTAAAGAAACAATGAGCAACGAAAAGATTGTTGTAGGCAAGTTTGGTGCTACTTACGGCATTCGTGGTTGGCTTAAGGTTTTTTCCTACACAGACAATGCTGAAAGCATTTTCGATTACAGCCCTTGGTACATTAACCAAAAGGGCAAGTGGGTTGAGTACAAAGTAGAAAGCTGGAAGCGCCATAACAAAGGTATGGTGGCTAAGCTGGAAGGCATGGATGTTCGTGAAGACGCGCATCTAATGACGAACTTTGAAATTGCTATTGACCCTGCGGTACTTCCTGAATTGTCAGAAGATGAGTTCTACTGGCGCGAATTGTTTGGGATGCAAGTTGTAACTACTAAAGGTTACGATCTAGGTGTCGTTACTGACATGCTAGAAACTGGCTCAAACGATGTTCTGGTTGTTAAAGCAAATCTTAAAGATGCTTTCGGGCAGAAGGAACGATTAATCCCGTTCCTTGAAGAGCAAGTGATCATTAATGTTGATCGCGAAGCTCAACGGATCGAAGTTGACTGGGATCCTGGATTCTAATCTCCAAAATTACAGAGCGAGATAAACATGTGGGTTGGCGTTATTAGCCTTTTTCCAGAAATGTTCCGTTCTGTTACTGATTTTGGAGTAACAGGTCAAGCGGTTAAAAAAGGTCTTTTGTCGATTGAGACTTGGAATCCTAGAGATTTCACTCACGACAAACATCGCACAGTCGATGACCGACCTTACGGTGGTGGCCCTGGTATGTTAATGATGGTTCAGCCTTTGCGCGATGCCATTCATACCGCGAAAGCAGCCTCACCGGGCAAGACGAAAGTCATTTACCTTTCTCCTCAAGGTCGCAAGCTCGACCAGAAAGGAGTGGAAGAACTGGCAACGAATGAGAACTTGCTTCTGATTTGTGGTCGTTATGAAGGGGTAGATGAGCGCATCATTCAATCTGAAGTCGACGAAGAATGGTCGATTGGTGATTTTGTGATGACGGGTGGTGAGATACCAGCCATGACGTTAATCGACTCTGTCTCTCGGTTTATTCCGGGTGTACTAGGGGATTTCGCGTCAGCAGAAGAAGACTCTTTTGCAAATGGCTTGTTAGATTGCCCTCACTATACGCGTCCAGAAGTATTGGATGACAAAGAGGTACCAGCGGTACTGATGTCAGGCAATCACAAGGACATTCGTCAATGGCGACTCAAGCAGTCGTTGGGCCGTACTTGGCTAAGAAGACCAGAGCTCCTGGAAAACCTAGCTCTGACTGACGAACAGGAACAATTACTTGCTGAGTTTGTTAATGAGTATAAAGCCATTAAAGAACATAACGCAAAGTAACCTAATTTATTTAGTATCAGTTTATTCTAGGAATTTAAAAAATGAGTAACATCATCAAAGCTCTTGAAGAAGAGCAAATGAAATCAGACCTACCTAAATTTGCACCAGGTGACACTGTTGTAGTTCAAGTTAAGGTAAAAGAAGGTGACCGTGAGCGTCTACAGGCTTTCGAAGGCGTTGTAATCGCAATCCGTAACCGTGGTCTACACTCTGCTTTCACTGTACGTAAGATCTCTAACGGTGAAGGTGTTGAGCGTACGTTCCAAACACACTCTCCAATCGTTGATAGCATCGAAGTTAAACGCCGTGGTGCAGTACGTCGTGCCAAGTTGTACTACCTACGTGAGCGTTCTGGTAAGTCTGCTCGTATCAAAGAGAAACTTGCTAAGAAGTAATGCTATAACTAGCGTTCTCATCTTAAACGGAGTCCTTTTAGGGCTCCGTTTTTTTATTTGTGTAATTAGCTTGCTCGTTTCTTTTCGCCCGACCTGCACTGTCGATGCTCATGCACTGACGTACACTCCACGCCTCTGTCTTGTTGTGAATAGATTCCTGATGTCGCTATGGCTCCTCGGAATGACAGGAAATGATGGTCAAAGATTACA
>NZ_JAWOUH010000008.1:100051-185206 GCF_033339295.1 Vibrio sp. 704
GAGTACCGTGGTTAAAATTCGTCATTCTGGACAGCGACGAAGGAGCGTGATTCAGAATCTACTAGTCGAGCATGCAATTGTTTACGTTGTTAGCTTCATCCTTGCTATGCGTAGATTCCTGATGCCGCTATGGCTCCTCGGAATGACAGGAAATGATGGTCAAAGATTATAGAGTACCGTGGTTAAAATTCGTCATTCTGGACAGCGACGAAGGAGCGTGATTCAGAATCTACTAGTCGAGCATGCAAGTGTTTAAGTTGTTAGCTTCATCCTTACTGTGAGTAGATTCCTGATGTCGCTATGGCTCCTCGGAATGACGGAAAATGATGGTCAAAGATTATATAGCACCGAGGTTCAAATTCGTCATTCTGGACAGCGACGACGGAGCGTGATTCAGGTTCCCCAAGAAGGAACCTAGGGTATTCCTTTACCCTAGGTCTCAATTTAATACTGGTCTTCAGACCAGCCATCACTATCGGACATATCGGGTGCGCCTGGGATGGTGTTTTCTTCATCTGCCCATTCACCAAAATCAATCATTTGGCATTGTTTACTGCAGAAAGGGCGATGAGGACTTTGTTCTCCCCATTCTACGTCGGCGCCACATTGTGGACATTGAACGATGGTAACTTTAGACATAGTTGAGCGTCCCATTACTAATTGGTGTTAAAGGGTAGTATACCTAAACGAATTAAAGATGGCTTATTCAACGCGCTATTGCTGCTACGAAATTTTATCAAATATAAGCGCAATAAAGCGTTGAATTTTAGATTATGGAGGCGAGGCGTAGTGTCGTCTTAGCTGCACACAGCAAGTTCAAATTCAATATCTTGTGTGCACGCTTGACCGTTTTCAAACGACATGAACTTGATCGCAAAGCGGTTTTTATGGCCTGAAATCATAGGATACACGCCATATTCCATTGGGATGTGAAGTCTTAGAATGTTGGCTTCATCAGCGTCACTTTGGAAGAAACCTACACGACCGATTTGAGCTTTGAAATGTCCTGTCTCTCTAGTGAGCTTTAACCATAACGAAAGCGCATCAGATAAGGGCTTTAAGCTTGCTTGCCACTGTTGTGCATCACGCTTTTTACGTTCAATAGGTAGATGAAGCCAGTAGTGTAATGCTGGCAGATCAAAACAGCATGAACCACCCGGTAGATTAAAGCGTTGACGGATAGAGCTTAGGAAGCGATCTTCTTTTAATGCTTGGCCAAAACGTTCAGCACCCATTAGTTGGCTATGAACGACATCTATCTCTTGTAGTAGGGTATTTAATGCGTCTTGATCGACACCATCAACATTGAGCCAATGGCGGTACGACAGCCGCTGCTTCTCAAGATCTTTAGCCAGTTCACTTTTCAGTTGGATTTGTTCGAAGATCTCAACCATATCGAATAACGCACGGAAAAACAGTTGATACTGATGATTTTCGCTAAACCCAGAGGCCAAGTGAGCCTGACGCAGCAGAGACTCCACTCTTAGATAAATACGAGTTTTCTCATTTAACGGATGTTCAAATTTGTGCGTGGTCATCGACATAAGCCTTTGTGAGTTTCGTTCCTATTTTCGCAGATTTTTCTTACACATGGCTAGGTACTTTTCGTGCAAATCTGTGATTTGAAGCAAAAGATCAGGGTCACTTGGATTATTCTTAACCACATCGTCTGCAAGCGCGAGCCTTTGCTCTCTTGATGCTTGAGAGGCAAGGATGGCGCGAACTTGATCTTCACTCACATTGTCTCGTTTCATCGTGCGAGATATCTGTGTATTCGGTTCTACATCGACGACAAGAACGCGATCACACAAACTATCTAGCTTGTTTTCTACGAGCAACGGCACCACAAGTAACGCATACTCTGAAGTGACTTGCTGCAAATCTTCGATCATCTTTTCACGAATTATCGGGTGCAACAGTGCGTTGAGCCATGCTTTTTCATCTGAATTCGAAAAGATTTTTTCTCTCAGCTTTGCGCGATCTAAAGTTTGGTCTTCACGAACGATATCGTGACCAAAGTGTTCAATAATCGCGTTTAGGCCGGGAGTACCTGGCTCGACAACTTCTCTTGCTACAATGTCGGCATCGACGATATCGATTTTAAATTGTTGTTTGAACAGATTCGCGACGGTTGTTTTTCCACTAGCGATACCGCCTGTTAAACCAATAACCAAAGCCATTTACACTCCTAGAACTGAAGTAAAGTACCAGTTTAAAATTTGCTCGCCCCAAATTAAGCTTATCCAACCAGCAATTGCTAAGTAAGGACCGAAAGGGAAAGCTTTTTCAATTCCCTGCTTTTGCAAGCGTAGTTGAATGATGCCAAATACGATGCCAACCACAGAAGAAAGTAGAATGATCATCGGCAGTGACTGCCAACCTAGCCAAGCCCCTAGTGCTGCTAGTAGTTTAAAATCACCATATCCCATTCCTTCTTTACCAGTAAGTAGCTTAAAGCCCCAGTAAACGGACCAGAGACATAGGTAACCAGCAATAGCACCAATGACAGAATCTTGTAGAGTAGCAGGACTTATTTCGACTAATGCTAAGGCAATGCCAGCCCAAGTTAATGGTAATGTTAATTGGTCAGGTAACAACATAGTATCGAGATCGATAAATGTTGCAGCGATTAAGATAAAAGTGAAAAAGAGTAGTGCAACGGTAAAGTAACTAAAACCAAAGTGGTAAGCGACAAAGCCTGAGCAGAATGCAGTGAGCAGTTCAATCAGTGGATAGCGTGTGCTAATGGTTGTCTGACAGTTGTGACATTTGCCTTTTAAAAGCAGCCAGCTAATCACAGGAATGTTGTCGCGAATACGTATCGGTGTTGCGCATTTCTGGCAGGAGGAGCGTGGGACGCTCAAGGTCAGCACTTCTTTAGGAGGTTCTATTTTGTATTCAGGAAATGACTCGGCACATTCGCGTCGCCATTCTAGTTCCATGATTTTAGGTAGTCGATAAATAACCACATTGAGGAAGCTACCCACGATAAGACCGAAGATGGTGGCAAACACAACGAATAGCCAAGGGTAGTACTGGAATACTTCCATATTTGTCTCTTGAGCGATGAGTGAAATCAGCAAGATGCTGTTTTAAAGGAGTTAACAGCTCATTCTAGCCCAATACACTCATTAAGTTAAAGATTGGCAAGTACATTGCTGTCACTAATCCGCCAACAACGATACCTAAAAAAACGATAATTAGTGGCTCTAGAATTTTACTAAGGTTGTCGACGGTGTTGTCGACTTCAAACTCGTAGATTGTTGCAACTTTATTGAGCATATCGTCAAGTCGACCAGACTCTTCACCGATCATAACCATTTGTAACACCAATTCAGGGAACACATTACAGTTGCGCATGGCTACATACATTGGCATACCTGCGGCGGTATCACGGTAAACTTCTTCTATGGCGAGTTGATAGTGCAAGTTTCCTGATGTTTTTGATGTAGTTTTTAAACTGGTTAGAATTGGAATGCCCGCTGTAAAGCTTGTGGCGAGTGTTCGACTAAATTTGGCGATCGCTGCTTTTGATAATACAGGCCCAAGGACAGGAAATTTAAGCACAGATCGATTGAGCGTTAAGCGAAAAGAATCTGAACGCTTAGAGAGGATTCTCGCCGAGATGAATAAACTAATGGAGCCTAGTGCGATAAACGGACTCCAGTTTTGTGTCCAGGCGGAAAGATCTAATACTTGCCTCGTAAACCAAGGTAAGTCAGCACCAAAACCAACAAACATTTTTTCAAACTCGGGAATGACTTTGGTGAGCATGATAAACGACACGCCTAACGCTACTAGCACTACCATGGCTGGGTAAATCAGTGCTTTGATCACTTTCGCACGGAGTTGTTCATTTTTTTCTCGGTAGGTGGCTAAGCGCTCGAACACTTCTGCTAAGTTACCGGATTGCTCACCTGTGGCGATAAGATCGGTATAGAGTGGGTCAAAGTGTTCACTTGCAGTGCGCATGGCTTTTGACATGGGCGTCCCCGCTTCAACGGCGCGTGTCACGCTCATCAAAATGGATTTCATCTCTGCTTTTTTATGATTTTCTGAAACCAATTTTAAAGCCTGAACTAAGGGCACACCGGTTATCAACATCGTCGAAATCTGACGGGTAAACACCGTGATGTCTCTGGCTTTCACGCGATGGCTGAGTTTAGTGAGAAACGAAATACTGCTTTTCTTTAACTTCTTGATCTTGATGTGCTGTGCGTCTAGACGCTCGCGTACTTCAATTTCTGTCATCGCGAGAGTTTGTCCAGACGTCTTTTTGCCTGAACTGTTGATGCCTTTCCAGCGGAAGTTTTTAAGTTGTGGTGTAGTGGTTTTCATAGAGGTGACTGCTGATTAAAGGATTAAAAATAAAGTACGCGCTGTAGTTCACTAAAACTTGTGATCCCTTGTTTGAGTTTTTCTATGCCCGACATTTGTAACGTGCTCATACCATTTGCGATGGCGAGTTTTTCTAGTTCATGTACCGACGCGCCTTTAATAAGCGCTTCGGAAAGAAATTCATCAAAGCGCATCACTTCATAAATCCCCGTTCGGCCAGAATAACCATGGGTACACTCATTGCATCCATCGGGATTGGCTTTAAAAATGTTGTCGCTTGCTTGAATTCCGAGATGTTGTAGCTGAACGGTAAGCTCTTGTGATTGTTTGCAGTGCGAGCACAGTTTACGGGCTAAGCGCTGGGCAATAATCAAACTAAGAGATGAGGCCAAGTTAAAGCTTTCTACGCCCATGTTTGATAAACGAATAACCGTTTCAGCCGCAGAATTGGTATGCAAGGTTGAAAGTACTAAGTGACCGGTTTGCGATGCTTTTATGGCGATTTCCGCAGTGTCTAAGTCACGAATCTCACCGACCATGACCACATCGGGGTCTTGACGAAGAAAAGAGCGCAGGGCTTCGGCAAAACCAAAACCAATCTTAGGCTGAACTTGAACTTGGTTAATGCCCGATAAGTTAATTTCTACTGGGTCTTCTGCCGTGGAAATGTTGATTTCTGGTTTATTGAGAATACTCAGCCCAGTGTACAGAGAAACGGTTTTCCCGCTCCCAGTTGGGCCTGTCATCAGAATCATGCCTTGTGGGCGACGCAGCGCATCCAAGTACAATTGTTTTTGTTGTTCGCTATAACCAAGCTTGTCGATATCCAGTGACGCAGAGCTGCTGTCGAGCAGTCGTAGTACAATTTTCTCTCCGAATAGAGTAGGTAGCGTGGATACACGCATATCAATTGCGGTGTCTTGATTCAACTTGAGCTTAATACGCCCATCTTGTGGTAAACGTCGCTCTGCAATATCAAGCTTAGAGAGGATTTTGATACGAGCGGATAAGCGGCGACTCAAGTGGCTTGGTGGCTGCTGTGTTTCAATTAAGATGCCATCACAGCGCAGGCGCACGCGGTACATCTTTTCATAAGGCTCAAAGTGGATATCGGATGCGCCTTTGCGCACAGCGTCCAATAGAATTTGGTTGATGTAACGGCTAACAGGAGACTCATCTTGGCTCAAGTCTTCAATGTTGTCGATTTCATCTGCGCCCACGTCAACTAGGTTGGCTAACTCTTCTTGGTTGATCTCTTTTAACCCGGACTTCTCATGACTCAATGAACGACCATACAAGCGTCGAATTGCCGCGCTGAGTTGACTAAAATCCCCCAAGACCAATTCAACCTGTAAACCAGTGGCAAAGCGAAAATCATCTTCTGCTTGTTGGTTGGTGGGGTCGGCAACCGCTAATAATAACGTTGAAGACGTACGCTGGAGTGGGAGTGCGTTATGCCGCGTGATTAATTCCCTAAGGCCAAGTTGCTGACAAAGCGAAGCATACTCGTACTGAGATAACTCGGGCTGATTTAAACCAAAGAGAGAACTTAAGTGCTCAGCGAGTTCGCTTGATGTAAATAATCCAGAACTGAGTAAAGCCTCTGGCATCGAAATGCCAGAAGCTTTGATTTGCTCTATTAACGATTCTTCTTGGGAAAAGGTCAGTAACCCTTTTTGGCGAAGAATTGTTGAGAGATTTGTTAACATTTATGTTATCAGCAGCCTTTTGGTCGAGTTTCTGCGGTAATTGCTGTTGCACTGTTTGGAGTAATTAAACATGTCCAGCCTGAAGACGATTTACTGTACGTTATAACGGCGGTGTTTACTGAAGAGTTATCAAATGTGAAAGTAGCATCTGCTGAGCTCACCGTTAAATTAGCTAGTGCTAAGTCTCCAAGTCCGCTCATAGTTGTAGATGCGCCAACTTTAGGTAGTGTCATTCCTACATATGTCCCATTTTCCTGTTGGTACATATCAATGTTTGTTAGAAGGTTTCTAACTGTAGTTGCGCCAGAGGCCAATTCGCTTTTTGTCACATAACTTTTATATGCAGGGATTGCGACTGCTGATAACACTCCAATAATCGCCACCACAATCATTAATTCAATCAGAGTAAAACCCTGTTGTTTTTTTTGTTTACTGTTTTTCATTTTTAACCCTTTCCTAAAAATTAATAATGCTCTTGCATTAGCGAAAGATTATGGAGAGTTAAAGTGGGTTGAAAATGGGGAAGAGATGGGCTCTCGAGTGAGATAAAACTCTTTGGTGAAAAGTTGCATATCGCATGCAGAGTTTTGCGAGTAGTACTATTTTTTTTAGTGGATAAAAAGAAAGGGCCAATTGGCCCTTTTAAATGATGAGTTACTCACAACTCACTGAGTTAGTTGAAGTAATTGAGATTGTGTTGCTTTTATTATTTGAAGCGCATCGAAAGATCCATCGCTTTTAGATGCTTAGTCAACGCGCCTACCGAAATGTAATCGACACCGGTTTCTGCGTATTCTGCGATGGTCTCTAGCGTAATGTTGCCGGAGTTCTCTAAAGCGGCACGACCTGCGTTAATCGCTACGGCTTCACGCATCATTTCTTTTGTGAAGTTATCGAGCATGATGATGTCGGCACCAGCCTCTATCGCTTGTTTCAACTCTTCTAAGCTTTCCGTTTCGACTTCTACCGGTTTGCCTGGGTTAAGCTCTTTCGCTTTTTGGATGGCTTGAGTGATGCCACCACAAGCAATAATGTGGTTTTCTTTAATGAGGTAAGCGTCGAACACGCCGATGCGATGGTTAAAGCCACCACCACACGTCACGGCGTATTTTAGTGCGCTACGCAGACCAGGAATGGTTTTGCGTGTGTCGAGTAGACGACACTCAGTATGCGCGATTTTTTCAGCGTACTCTGCGGTAACTGTTGCGCAGCCAGACAGCGTTTGGATGAAGTTCATTGCGTTACGCTCACCAGTCAACAAGTCACGAGCAGGGCCTGTCAGCGTGCAAAGGGTTTGGTTAGGTTCGACTTTATCGCCGTCCTTTACGTGCCATTCAATGCTGACCTTGCCACCGAGCTGTTTAAAAACTTCATCAGCCCATGCTTGACCACAGAACACACCATGCTCACGAGTAATAATCGTTGCGGTATTAACCGCATCGGCAGGGATCAAAGATGCAGTAATGTCGTTATCTGCGTCGACACTGCCACCTAGATCTTCTTTTAAGGTATCAGCGACAGAGCGAGTGATCTCTAAAGGGAGTTGTTGTTTAAGGTATTCTAGGCGTTCTTGAATGTTGTGTGTGTTCTTCATCGCAAATCTTGTCTTGAAAGGGAGATGGCAACGAATGATACTCTCCGGTGTCAATAATTTCAGCAGTTAATTTGAAAAGTAGAGAGGTTGATATGCGCCCAATTATCGAGAATGGCTGGCTGACACAGGCAAAGCATGTTCCGTCACCATTTTTTGATGCACGCTCTGATGTAAACGACATCTCTCTGCTGGTGGTACATAACATCAGTTTGCCTCCTGGGCAGTTTGGTGGACCATATATAGAGGACTTCTTCACTGGCAAGCTAGACCCAAATGAACATCCATTTTTTGAAGTTATTCACAAAATGGGCGTTTCTGCACATTGCTTGATTAAAAGAAACGGCGAGGTTGTTCAATTTGTTTCTTTTCTCGATAGAGCATGGCATGCCGGTCAATCCAGTTTCGCGGGCAGGGAGCGTTGTAATGACTATTCCATTGGTATCGAGCTTGAAGGGACAGAATTTACTGCCTATACAGAAGCGCAATATCAATCACTTGCAGAGATCACTGAAGTGATTATGCAGTCTTATCCTCAAATCACCCCGCCACGAATTACCGGTCATCAATATATTGCGCCCTTGAGAAAAAGCGATCCTGGTCTAAGCTTTGATTGGGTGAAATATAGACTGCTTATACAGCGTTGATTTGTAGCGAAAGTGTAAATTCAAAAAAGCGAAATAAATAAGGCATACGATCAGGTATGCCTTTTTTTGATACCAGAAATATTAATGATTGTTAAAAGTTAACTACATTTTTACGCTCGTACATGCCGTTTTGGTGAATAAATAGACTGATAATTTTGTCATTTTCTGTATTTCTTTTCCAAAACTGCTAGCACGTCGACTTCCCATTTGTATGCTTTATGTAATTGGTCATACCAATTCTATTGCTGTTTTAACAGTCGATTGTTATCAGAGTGTTGGAAGTAAGCTCGTTCTATGATTTAGGTCAATTTTCGGCTGGACAGTGGCGTTTTAATTATGTTAATTTCTGCACCAACTTAAAATTGGTATTACCAATTACCTGCAAGAGTAGAAGAACAATAAATTATGGCTTATCAAAGGATTCGTCAGCCAAAACTCTCTGATGTTATAGAACAAGAGTTAGAAAGGTTGATAGTGGAAGGAACATTGTCTCCGGGGCAACAACTGCCTCCAGAGCGTGAACTGGCAAAACAGTTCGATGTGTCTCGTCCTTCAGTCCGAGAAGCCATTCAACGCTTGGAAGCGAAGCGTTTGTTGACTCGTCGCCAAGGTGGCGGAACATTCGTAAGTGAGAATATCTGGAAGAGCTTTTCAGATCCCTTGTTGAATTTGTTGTCTAGTCATTCTGAAACCCAGCTTGATGTGCTTGAGTCTCGTCATGCGATGGAAGGAATTTCAGCCTACTTTGCAGCTTTACGTGGTACCGAAGAAGATTTTGCGCGTATTCAAGGTTGCCTTGAGCGCATTAGCCAAGAGCAAGCAAACAACGATATCGAAGCTGAATCTGCGGAAGTAATGCAATTTTTGATCGCTTTGACAGAAGCCGCGCACAACGTGGTTTTGTTGCACATTGTTCGAAGCTTAGCACCTTTGCTTGAGCAAAATATTCTACAAAATTTTAAATTACTACGTCGCCGCCCAGAAGCGGTCGAGAAAGTCAGTAAACACCGAGCCAATATCGTGGATGCGATTGTTTCTGGTCAGCCTGAAAAGGCGCGAGAAATGTCCCACTCGCACTTGGCTTACATCGAAGAAACATTGTTGGATTTGACTCGAGAAGAGTCTCGACGAGAGCGTTCTCTACGTCGAATTCAGCAGGGTAATGACTCGTAAGAGCGTTACTTAAATAAGTAGATCCAACCAACAGAAGGATAGATCGCCATGTCTGATATGAAGCATGACGTAGATGCACTGGAAACTCAAGAATGGCTACAAGCGCTTGAGTCAGTTGTACGTGAAGAAGGTCTAGAGCGTGCTCAATTCCTATTAGAGCAAGTTCTAGATAAAGCACGTCTAGACGGTGTTGATATGCCAACAGGTATCACAACTAACTACATCAACACGATTCCTGCAGACCAAGAACCAGCATACCCAGGTGACACAACACTTGAGCGTCGTATTCGCTCAATTATTCGTTGGAACGCTATCATGATCGTTCTACGTGCATCTAAGAAAGACCTAGAGCTAGGCGGCCACATGGCGTCTTTCCAGTCTTCTGCTGCGTTCTACGAGACATGTTTCAACCACTTCTTCCGTGCACCAAACGAGAAGGATGGTGGCGACCTAGTTTACTACCAAGGTCACATTTCACCAGGTATCTACTCACGTGCATTCGTTGAAGGTCGTCTAACTGAAGAGCAGCTAGACAACTTCCGTCAAGAAGTAGACGGCAAAGGTATTCCTTCATACCCGCACCCTAAACTGATGCCTGAATTCTGGCAGTTCCCGACAGTATCGATGGGCCTAGGTCCAATCGCTTCTATCTACCAAGCTCGTTTCCTTAAGTACCTAGAAGGCCGTGGTCTTAAAGATACTTCAGAGCAGCGCGTTTACGCGTTCCTAGGTGACGGTGAGATGGATGAGCCAGAATCACGTGGTGCGATCTCTTTCGCTGCGCGTGAGAAACTAGACAACCTATGCTTCCTAATCAACTGTAACCTACAGCGTCTAGATGGCCCTGTAATGGGTAACGGTAAGATCATTCAAGAACTTGAAGGTCTGTTCAAAGGTGCTGGTTGGAACGTAGTGAAGGTAATCTGGGGTAACAACTGGGATTCACTACTAGCTAAAGATACGACTGGTAAGCTTCTGCAGCTTATGAATGAAACGATCGACGGCGACTACCAAACATTCAAATCAAAAGACGGCGCGTACGTACGTGAGCACTTCTTTGGTAAGTACCCAGAGACAGCTGCACTTGTTGCTGACATGACTGATGACGAAATCTTCGCACTTAAGCGTGGTGGTCACGAGTCTTCTAAGCTATACGCGGCATACAAAAACGCGGCAGAAACTAAAGGTCGTCCAACAGTAATCCTAGCTAAGACTGTTAAAGGTTACGGCATGGGTGAAGCGGCTGAAGGTAAGAACATCGCGCACCAAGTTAAGAAGATGGACATGACTCACGTACTACACCTACGTGACCGTCTAGGTCTTCAAGACATCCTAACTGACGAAGCAGTGAAAGAACTTCCGTACCTGAAACTTGAAGAAGGTTCAAAAGAGTACGAATACCTACACGCTCGTCGTAAAGCGCTACACGGCTACACGCCACAGCGTCTACCAAAATTCACTCAAGAATTCATCGTTCCTGAGCTAGAAGAATTCAAGCCACTACTAGAAGAACAGAAGCGTGATATCTCTTCTACTATGGCATTCGTACGTGCACTAAACGTTCTACTTAAGAACAAGAACATTGGTAAGAACATCGTTCCTATCATTGCTGACGAAGCACGTACATTCGGTATGGAAGGTCTGTTCCGTCAAATCGGTATCTACAACCCGCACGGTCAAACTTACACACCAGAAGACCGTGGCGTTGTTTCTTACTACAAAGAAGCGACTTCAGGTCAGGTTCTACAAGAAGGTATCAACGAGCTAGGTGCTATGTCTTCATGGGTTGCTGCTGCGACTTCATACTCGACAAACGACCTACCAATGATCCCGTTCTACATCTACTACTCAATGTTCGGCTTCCAACGTGTTGGCGACATGGCGTGGATGGCTGGTGACCAACAAGCACGTGGTTTCCTACTAGGTGCAACTGCGGGTCGTACAACGTTGAACGGTGAAGGTCTACAGCACGAAGACGGCCACTCGCACATTTTGGCGGGTACGGTTCCTAACTGTATTTCTTACGACCCAACATTCGCGTACGAAGTAGCAGTAATCATGCAAGACGGTATCCGTCGCATGTACGGTCCAGAACAAGAAAACGTGTTCTACTACCTAACGCTAATGAACGAAAACTACGCAATGCCAGCAATGCCAGAAGGCGCTGAAGAAGGCATCCGTAAAGGTATCTACAAGCTAGAAACTTACACGGGCGACAAAGCGAAAGTTCAGCTAATGAGCTCTGGTACTATCATGAATGAAGTACGTAAAGCAGCTCAAATCCTAAGCGAAGATTACGGTGTTGCTTCTGATGTTTACTCGGTAACGTCATTCAACGAACTAACTCGCGATGGCCAAGATGCAGAGCGTTTCAACATGCTTCACCCAGAAGCGGAAGCGAAAGTACCTTACATCCAAACAGTAATGGGTACTGAACCTGCTATCGCAGCAACTGACTACATGAAGAACTACGCAGAGCAGGTTCGTGCATACATTCCTGCTGAGTCTTTCAAAGTTCTTGGTACTGATGGCTTCGGTCGTTCAGACAGCCGTGAAAACCTACGTCGTCACTTCGAAGTGAACGCAGGTTACGTAGTAGTAGCAGCGCTAACTGAACTAGCGAAACGTGGCGAAGTTGAGAAATCTGTAGTTGCAGAAGCAATTAAGAAATTCGACATCGACACAGAGAAAACAAACCCGCTATACGCTTAATTAAGAAGGTAGATAAGAAATGGCAATCGAAATTAATGTACCAGACATCGGTGCGGATGAGGTTGAAGTTACTGAGATTCTTGTAAGCGTTGGCGACAAGGTTGAAGAAGAGCAATCTCTGATCACAGTTGAAGGCGATAAAGCTTCTATGGAAGTTCCTGCTTCTCAAGCGGGTATCGTTAAAGAAATCAAAGTTGCAGAAGGCGACAAGGTTTCTACTGGTTCTCTAATCATGATTTTCGAAGCCGAGGGTGCAGCTGACGCTGCACCTGCTCCTGCGGCAGAAGCAGCTCCAGCAGCAGCTCCAGCTCCAGCAGCAGCGGCAGAACTAAAAGAAGTTCACGTACCAGACATCGGTGGTGATGAAGTAGAAGTTACTGAAATCATGGTTGCCGTTGGCGACAGCATCGAAGAAGAGCAATCTCTTCTAACTGTTGAAGGCGACAAAGCTTCTATGGAAGTTCCAGCGCCATTCGCAGGTACTCTAAAAGAGATCAAAGTTGCAGCAGGCGATAAAGTATCGACTGGCTCACTTATCATGGTATTCGAAACAGCAGGTTCAGGCGCTCCAGCAGCACCAGCGGCAGCTGAAGCTCCTGCGGCAGCAGCTCCAGCAGCGTCTGCGGCAAAAGAAGTGAACGTTCCAGATATCGGCGGCGACGAAGTTGAAGTTACTGAGATCATGGTTGCGGTTGGCGACACAGTGGAAGAAGAGCAATCTCTAATCACTGTTGAAGGTGACAAAGCTTCTATGGAAGTTCCTGCACCATTCGCTGGCACAGTTAAAGAAATCAAGATTGCAGCTGGCGACAAAGTGTCTACTGGCTCACTCATCATGGTATTCGAAGTGGCGGGTGCAGCACCTGCTCCTGCAGCAGCTCCAGCTCAAGCGGCAGCACCTGCAGCTCCGGCTCCTAAAGCAGAAGCTCCAGCGGAAGCAGCTCCAGCAGCGACTGGCGATTTCAAAGAAAACGATGAGTACGCTCACGCGTCTCCAGTTGTTCGTCGTCTAGCGCGTGAATTTGGCGTTAATCTTTCTAAGGTTAAAGGTTCTGGTCGTAAGAGCCGTATCCTAAAAGAAGACGTTCAAGCTTACGTGAAAGATGCACTTAAGCGTCTTGAGTCTGGCGCAGGTGCAGCAGCATCTGGCAAAGGCGACGGCGCGGCTCTTGGTCTACTACCATGGCCAAAAGTGGACTTCAGCAAGTTTGGTGAGACAGAAGTTCAACCGCTATCTCGCATTAAGAAGATCTCTGGCGCAAACCTACACCGTAACTGGGTAATGATCCCGCACGTTACACAGTGGGATAACGCAGACATCACGGCTCTTGAAGCATTCCGTAAAGAGCAAAACGCGATTGAAGCGAAGAAAGACACTGGCATGAAGATCACACCACTTGTGTTCATCATGAAAGCGGTAGCTAAAGCGCTTGAAGCGTTCCCAGCGTTCAACTCTTCTCTATCAGAAGACGGTGAGAGCCTAATTCTGAAGAAATACGTGAATGTTGGTATCGCGGTAGATACACCAAACGGTCTAGTTGTTCCTGTATTTAAAGACGTGAACAAGAAAGGCATCTACGAGCTATCTGAAGAGCTAATGGCGGTTTCTAAGAAAGCACGTGCTGGTAAGCTAACTGCGGCTGACATGCAAGGTGGCTGTTTCACTATCTCTAGCCTAGGCGGTATCGGCGGTACAGCGTTTACTCCAATCGTAAACGCACCAGAAGTTGGTATCCTAGGTGTGTCTAAGTCAGAAATGAAACCGGTATGGAACGGTAAAGAGTTCGAACCGCGTCTACAACTTCCACTGTCTCTATCATACGACCACCGTGTGATCGATGGTGCTGAAGGTGCGCGCTTCATCACTTACCTAAACTCATGTCTATCTGACATTCGTCGTCTAGTTCTGTAATAGAAATTAGATGAATGAGAGGCGGCAACTTAGCCGCCTCTGCTAATCATAATTACCGACAATTTGGTTATCAGCCTTGCTTCGTTCAGGGTTTTCACAATCGAATTGTTGTCTAGCTCACAGGCTAAATTGATTTACTTTTCACACCATTAACATCTCTGTAAACTGTTAGCGGTCTGAAAATAACTGTTTAAAACAAATCTCTCTTAAACATAAAAAATCGATACCCACTCAGCCTGTTAGGGATAATGACTACAAGAGGTCAAAATGAGCAAAGAAATTAAAGCCCAAGTTGTTGTACTTGGTTCTGGTCCTGCTGGTTACTCCGCTGCATTCCGTTGTGCGGACTTAGGTCTTGAAACTGTACTAGTTGAACGTTACAGCACGCTTGGCGGTGTATGTCTGAACGTGGGTTGTATCCCATCTAAAGCACTGCTTCACGTTTCTAAAGTAATTGAAGAAGCGAAAGCGATGGCTGACCACGGCGTTGTGTTCGGTGAGCCTCAAACAGACATTAGCAAAATCCGCATCTGGAAAGAAAAAGTTGTTAACCAACTAACTGGCGGCCTAAGCGGTATGGCTAAGATGCGTAACGTAACAGTAGTTAACGGTTACGGTAAGTTCACTGGCCCTAACTCTATCCTTGTAGAAGGCGAAGGTGAGCCAACAGTTGTTAACTTTGACAACGCAATCGTTGCGGCTGGTTCTCGTCCAATCAAACTGCCATTTATCCCGCATGAAGACCCACGTATTTGGGACTCTACTGACGCTCTTGAACTAAAAGAAGTGCCAGAAAAACTGCTTATCATGGGCGGTGGTATCATCGGTCTAGAAATGGGTACGGTTTACCACTCTCTAGGTTCTAAAGTTGAAGTTGTTGAAATGTTTGACCAGGTAATTCCTGCAGCAGACAAAGATATCGTGAAAGTATTTACTAAGCGTATCAAAGACAAGTTCAAGCTAATGCTAGAAACGAAAGTAACAGCAGTTGAAGCAAAAGAAGACGGTATCTACGTTTCAATGGAAGGCAAGAAAGCGCCAGCTGAAGCTGAGCGTTACGATGCGGTTCTAGTTGCTATCGGTCGTGTACCAAATGGTAAGCTAATCGACGGTGAAAAAGCGGGTCTAGAAATTGACGAGCGCGGCTTCATCAACGTTGATAAGCAAATGCGTACTAACGTTCCTCACATCTTCGCGATCGGTGATATCGTTGGTCAACCAATGCTTGCTCACAAAGGTGTGCATGAAGGTCACGTAGCTGCTGAAGTTATCTCTGGTAAGAAGCACTACTTCGACCCTAAAGTTATTCCTTCAATTGCGTACACTGAGCCAGAAGTGGCTTGGGTTGGTAAGACTGAAAAAGAAGCGAAAGAAGAAGGCATCAAGTACGAAGTAGCAACATTCCCATGGGCAGCATCAGGTCGCGCAATCGCATCTGACTGTGCAGACGGTATGACTAAGCTAATCTTCGACAAAGAAACTCACCGCGTAATCGGTGGTGCTATCGTTGGTACTAACGGTGGTGAACTACTTGGTGAAATCGGCCTTGCAATTGAGATGGGCTGTGATGCAGAAGATATCGCTCTGACTATCCACGCTCACCCAACTCTACACGAGTCTGTAGGTCTAGCTGCTGAAGTATTTGAAGGTTCAATCACTGACCTGCCAAACAAAAAAGCAGTTAAGAAGAAGTAAGCTTTTTCTGACTGAATGATAGAAGCCGCTGCATTGCAGCGGTTTTTTTATGCTTGTTATATAGGAATATAAATGTGTGCTTAGCTGACAATAAAAAACCCACCAAACGGTGGGCTGACATATATTACGAGCTAAGCTTTAGTGTTCACGGTTGTAAATGCAAAGCATATCTAAGTATGAATTCACTAGGTGTTTCAGCTCCGCTTCACCTTTAGCGCGGTTCGCTTGGACAAACAGTGAGTAACAAATACCGTGGAACAGGTTTGCCAAGTGTTCTGAATCGTGCTGGTCACACACTTCGCCACGTTCAATTGCTTTAATGAACATGTTTTGTACCAGCAACTGGTTAGTACGGTTAGTTGAAACAAACAATGGCCATACTTCGTCACGTGTTGACGCACTCCACTCGAACCATACTTTTAGCCAGTGACAGTCTTGGCTGACAAGCTCGATCATCGCATTCGTAATATTGGCGATGTTTTCACGTGCATGTAAGTCTAGGTCTATGTTATCCGATAGGAAGTTTGAGAACTGACGTACGACGTGATTGAGAACTTCATCCACCAAGTCTTCGCGTGTAGGGAAGTAGTTAAAAACAGTCGCCACAGAAACTTGAGCAATTTCTGCGATATCTGCGTGACCACCACGACCGATGCCGCGGCGCGCAAATACTTCCAATGCGATTTCCATTAGCTGTTGCTTACGCTTAATTGGAGAAAGCCTAGTTCTAGGTCTCTTTGCAATTGAGTCCATATCCATTTTCCTTGCCATTTGAGTTGATATTGGGGGTAACCCCCTAATTGATTATTTTAATAGTTGCTTAAAGCAGTGATGAGTGTAATGGTGCATATGAACAAGGTCAACATCTGTAGAACAATTTATATACAGTAATGTCATTATTATTGATAAATTTAGCTATGAACTTTATAAAACTAAGACCTTCTTCCAAGATTTTTTGGCAACAGGATGTGACTTTCAACCCAATGAACGTGGTGATACACTACACGCCGTAAGATTAGGTGATCGTTTGCGTGCGACTTACCTCAACCCACAAATTTAGATTGAGCACAGTATGAAACATACAATAGAAGTCATGATTTCTGAGCAAGAAGTTCAGGAGCGAGTTCGTGAATTAGGCAAACAAATTACAGAGCGTTATCAAGGTAGTGAAGATCTTGTGTTGGTAGGCTTATTGCGTGGCTCATTTGTATTTATGGCAGACTTGGCACGTGCTATCGAACTGACTCACCAAGTTGATTTTATGACTGCGTCAAGCTACGGCAATACGATGGAAAGCTCACGTGACGTTCGTATCTTGAAAGATTTGGATGATGACATCAAAGGTAAAGATATTCTGCTTGTTGAAGACATCATTGACACTGGTAACACACTAAATAAAATCCGTGAGATTCTTTCGCTACGTGAGCCGAAGTCTATCGCGATTTGTACGCTCCTAGATAAACCATCTCGTCGTGAAGTGAATGTTCCTGTGGATTGGATTGGTTTCGAAATCCCAGATGAGTTTGTCGTTGGTGTGGGTATTGATTACGCGCAGAAATACCGCCACTTACCATACATCGGTAAAGTTGTACCTCAAGAATAATCATTGAGAGCAGCATTAAAAATATAAAAAAACGCCCATCTAAGATGGGCGTTTTTTGTTCAACTTTTAGATATGACTTAGCGACAAAGCAGCTTGTTATCTGTATTTAGAATCGTCGAAAGAGCTTTCTGGTAAGACGCTTCTACGGTTTCCTTAGAGTTAGAACGAATGCCTAAGTACTCTAAGCGACCATCTTCAATTCCGTATACCACACCATGAATTTCAACATCTTGTCCACGCTCCCAAGCGTTTTGCAGGATGGTTGAGTTACCCAAGTTGTACACTTGCTCTGCAACATTAAGCTCGCCTAGTTTATCCGCTCGATCTTGTTGCGGCATTTGATCTAGGTAAGTGCGGTGTTTGAAATAGATATCTCTGATATGTAACAGCCAATTATTAATAAGACCTAGCTTAGGGTTATCAATGGCTGCATTTACGCCACCACATCCATAGTGTCCACAGACAATGATGTGTTTAACCTTAAGAACGTCTACGGCGTACTGGACGACGGATAGACAGTTGAGATCAGTATGGATAACTTGGTTTGCAACATTCCGATGAACAAAGAGTTCACCTGAGTATAGTCCGGTTAGTCGCTCGGCAGGGACGCGGCTATCAGAGCAGCCAATCCAAAGAAAATCAGGCTTTTGCCCCTCAGCGAGTTTTGCGAAGTATTCAGGTCGATCAGATTTGATCTCTTGAGACCATTTCGAATTGTTTTCAAATAACTGTTTTATTTCCGGCATTTTGCAAACTACTTCCCTTAAAAGACAAAATCGCTGCCGCTGTTTGTGTGCACATGCAAGCGATCAGTGTTGTAACTATACACAATGTTACAATTTCGATCTCGTTAAATATTCGTCAGATAGGACTCATCTGACTAGTTTTCATTAAGAAAAAAGTAAAATCTGGTGAAACTATTTGTGGTGTGAATTTAGCCTTAATCTATTTATGGTTTAAATTTTCGCCTAGCTCGTTAAAGTAGTGATATTTTACTTTTTAAAATTGAATGCAGGGAAAATCAGCAGTGTTCGGTAGTCGTTTTGAAGATATCAATTTCAAAGGGGATGTATTTGGCGGGGTAACCACGGCGATTATCTCTCTCCCTCTGGCGTTAGCGTTTGGTGTTGCATCCGGAGCCGGTGCTGAGGCCGGCCTTTGGGGAGCAATAATGGTCGGTTTGTTTGCCTCGTTATTTGGTGGTTCTAATACGTTAATATCAGAACCGACAGGGCCAATGACGGTAATCATGACCGCAGTATTAACCAGTATGATGGCGAAATACCCAGAAACGGGCATGGCTATGACTTTCACGGTTGTCATGATGGCTGGCGCGTTCCAAATCCTATTGGGGACGTTAAAACTGGGTAAATACGTTACCTTGATGCCTTACAGCGTTATTTCCGGGTTTATGTCTGGCATTGGTGTGATTCTTATCATTCTGCAGTTATCGCCTTTGATGGGGCATGCTGCGCCTTCAGGGGGAGTACTCGGAACGTTATCTGCTTTGCCGGAGACTATTTCTAACCTTAAATTCAGTGAGTTGTTTTTGGGACTACTGACTTTGGGGATTCTTTTTTTCTTCCCTAAGCAATATCGTAAATACGTTCCTGCACAGCTCGTGGCATTGGTCGCGGTAACGTTATTGTCTGTGATTCTCTTTGATATAGAAGATATTCGTCGTATCGGTGAAATTCCTGCTGGGTTACCTTCTCTCGTCGCCCCTTATATTGACACAGATATGTTTGTCGAGATGGTCATTGATGCATTAGTGCTCGGCACGTTAGGTTGTATTGATACTTTGTTAACGGCGGTTATCGGTGACTCATTAACTCGTAAAGAACACGACTCAGATAAAGAGCTGCGAGGTCAAGGGTTAGCTAACATGATCTCTGGCTTGTTTGGTGCGCTGCCGGGGGCGGGAGCTACCATGGGGACGGTAACGAATATCCAAGTTGGGGCTCGTTCGCCATTATCTGGTGTGATTCGCGCACTAATGTTGGCGTTGGTTGTACTGGTTGCTGGTGGGCTAACAGAGCCAATCCCGATGGCTGTGTTAGCAGGCATTGCGGTGTATGTTGGCTTTAACATCCTAGACTGGAGCTTTATTCAGAGGGCACATAAGGTAAGCTTTTCCGGAATGGCGGTGATGTATGGCGTTATGCTGCTTACAGTATTCGTTGATCTTATCGTTGCGGTGGGTTTAGGCGTCTTTATCTCGAACATTATCATCATCGAGCGTTTGAGCCGAGAGCAGGCACGACAAGTAAAAGCGATCAGCGACGCGGATGAAGATGATGTGCCGTTGACTGACAGCGAGCGTGGTTTGTTGGATCGTGCGAATGGAAAAGTGCTGTTCTTTTATCTTTCCGGTCCGATGATCTTTAGTGTTTCTAAAGCCATTTCACGTCAGCACTCTAGTATTTCGGACTATGACGTGATGATTCTCGATCTTACGGATGTACCAATGATTGATGTGACCGTCGGTTTGGCGTTAGAGAATGCGATTAAGGATGCTCTCGATGCCAATTGTGCCGTGTATTTATTATGCCCGAATGAGCGAACACGAGAACAGCTAGAGAAATTCCATGTGATTGACCTTGTGCCTGATGAAAATATGTACCAATTCCGTTACGAAGCATTGAATGCGGCGGTGGCACATGTTGAGGCAGACCAGTATCAGCGCATAACGGCGTAATCATTCTGACAGTTAAAAACGCAACAGTGTCCTGTTGCGTTTTTTTATGCTCTATTTTGTCTTACTCAGAGATAACCTTTACGAGGTAAGGGTTATATTTCCAATATTATCGAAAGGTTTATTTGTAATCATCGTTATTCAACGATAAACTGATGGACCTCCAATACGATACCCAAGGCGATTTTGTAGTAAACCGCTGCTAAATATGAGTCGGTATTAGTAATCACAAACAAACGGCAATCAAGACCTTATGTACGCATTAGAAATTGAACAACTGCGCAAGACGTATGCAGGTGGCTTTGAGGCGTTAAAAGGTATAAGTCTCCAAGTGAAAAAGGGTGACTTCTACGCGCTTCTGGGTCCCAATGGTGCAGGAAAATCGACCACGATTGGCATCATTTCCTCCTTAGTGAATAAAACCTCCGGAACGACGAAAGTTTTCGGTTATGACATTGATACCGACCTCGAATTGGCCAAGCAGAATTTAGGCTTGGTGCCACAAGAGTTCAACTTCAACCAGTTTGAAACCGTTGAGCAAATTGTGATGCAGCAAGCTGGCTATTACGGTGTGTCTAAAGTGTTAGCCAAAGAAAGAGCAGAAAAATACCTGAAAAAATTGGATTTATGGGAAAAACGCCAAGAGCGTGCTCGTAACCTATCCGGTGGGATGAAGCGTCGTTTAATGATCGCAAGAGCTTTGATGCACGAGCCGCAATTACTCATTTTAGATGAACCAACGGCTGGAGTGGATATTGAACTACGCCGCTCAATGTGGGGGTTTCTGAAAGAGATCAACCAAGAGCAAGGAATTACGATTATTTTAACGACACACTACCTAGAAGAAGCGGAGATGCTGTGTCGAAATATCGGCATTATTAATCGTGGTGAGCTGATTGAAAATACCACCATGAAGGCGTTACTAGGTAAGCTAAGCGTCGAGACATTTATCTTGGATATTGAGTCAGAAGTCGAGGTGCCTGAGCTTGAAGGTGTTAATCGACAAAGTATTGTTGATGGCTCTTTAGAGATAGAACTAGATAAGAGCCAAGGATTGAATTCGGTATTCAGTCAGTTAACAGAGCATGGCATTAAAGTTCTCTCAATGCGTAACAAAGCCAACCGACTTGAAGAGTTGTTTGTCAGCATTGTAAGAGAGGGGAGTAATTAAATGTACGGTTTATATTGGACGGCATTTCGCAGCTTGCTGAGCAAAGAAGTCACTCGTTTTACACGTATTTGGGTGCAAACCTTAGTGCCGCCAGCCATTACGATGACGTTGTACTTCATCATTTTCGGCAATCTTATTGGCTCTCGAATTGGTGAGATGAGCGGCTTTAGTTACATGGAGTACATTGTTCCAGGTTTGATCATGATGTCGGTGATCACTAACTCATACTCGAACGTGGCGTCGTCATTCTTTAGTGCAAAGCTACAGAAGAATATTGAAGAACTGCTGGTGGCACCGGTACCAAACTATGTGATTATTGCTGGCTATGTGATGGGCGGCGTGACTCGAGGTTTGTTGGTCGGTGCAATTGTTACTTGTGTGTCACTTTTGTTCGTTGATTTGCAAGTGGAGCACTGGGGCATTATTGTCGCGACTGTCTTCATGACGTCGGTTGTATTTGCTCTCGGTGGCTTGATCAATGCGGTTTACGCAAAAACGTTTGATGATATTTCGATCATCCCTACGTTTGTATTGACTCCTTTAACTTACTTGGGAGGAGTCTTTTATTCGATCAGTCTGCTGCCTGAATTTTGGCAAGGTGTTTCTAAGATCAACCCAATCGTCTACATGGTGAATGCGTTCCGCTACGGCTTTTTAGGTGTCTCGGATGTGGGCATTGTCACTTCATTTAGTGTACTTGCAGTGTTTGTTGTTGCACTGTATGCCATTGCGCATTATCTAGTAACCAAAGGGATTGGGCTAAGAAGCTAAGCCATTCTCATAAAGCAAAGAGCGGCGATTCACGCTGCTCTTTCGCGTGCATAACAATACATACCCATACAATTTTTCGGTTTTTATCATGGTAGGTTTCAATCATTTGTAATAAATGAGTGATCCTATGAATATTGTCCCGCCGCCGCCTTTCTCCTATCAGTTACTTAAGCCCAAATATTGGTCTGTATGGCTGGCATTTGGATCTTTAGCGATTCTTGTTAATGTACTGCCATACGTAGTATTGCGAATCTTAGGTAGAAGCATCGGCTGTATTGCGATGCATGTAATGAAGCGCCGACACAAGATCGCTCTGCGTAATCTCCAGCTGTGTTTCCCTGATTTTACGGATTGGCAATGTAAGGACGTAGTACGAAAAAACTTTCAATATACTGGAATGGCGATCATCGAAACTGGTATCGCCTGGTTTTGGCCAGATTGGCGGATACGTCGGATAACCTCTATTGTTGGAAAAGATCGTTTACTCGCTGAGGAAAAGAATGGACGTGGTGTGTTGGTGGTGTGCAGTCACCATTTAAACTTGGAGATAACCGCTCGTATTTTTAGCCAGTTTGCCCAAGGTTATGGCGTTTATCGCCCAAATTCGAATCCTGCTTATGAGTTTATTCAACATCGAGGTCGAACTCGTTTTGGACATCAAATGATTGATCGAAAAGACGTGAAATCAATGCTCAAAGTTCTGAAGAATGGTCATCGACTTTGGTATTTGCCCGACCATGATTATGGCGTTAGCCATTCTGTTTTTGCGCCGTTTTTTGCTGTTGAACAAGCGGCGAGTACCGTCGGGTCTAGTGTTCTCATTGATGCAACAAAGTGCGCGGTTATATCTGGCGTTACAGTGAGTAAAAATCACCATTACACGCTGTACATTGGAAAAGACATTAGCGAGCGTTTCGAGAGACGTAATGCGGTTAAAGCGGCAAGCATCTTGAACCAAGAGCTTGAGAAAATGATAAAACGTGATATTCCAGCGTGGATGTGGCTGCACAAGCGGTTTAAAACTCGCCCTGAAGGGTTAGATTGCGTCTATACGTAGAGTATAAAAAAGGTCGACTAAGAGTCGACCTTTTTACTTTTATGGCTCAGAGCTTACTCTGCGTTCTCTGAGTTTGTATTGTTAGATTCAGCTTCTTCCTTCGCTTCGACAACCATATCTACCGTTTGGTTATCGATAAGACGAGCTTTGCCTAGGAACGCAGACATCAGAATGACAGCTTGTGTCGTTTCTGGTGTGATCACTTGTAATGTACGAGCATCACGAATGAAGATCTCATCAGGGTGCAGACCTGCAGCTCGAAGTTGGTCGCTTGCATCTTCGATGATCGATGCGTAGTCATCGCGGCCACCGCGAATGGCACTACTGATCCAACGCATTGTACGAGCAAGTACAGGAGCACGTTGGCGCTCGTCCAGCGTAAGCAAGCCATTGCGTGAACTCATTGCTAAACCGTCCATTTCACGTACGGTTGGTACACCGATGATTTCAATGTCCATTGCTAGGTCATCAACCATCTTGCGGATAACAGCAAGTTGTTGGAAGTCCTTCTCGCCGAAGCACGCGACATCCGGTTGTACGATGTTAAACAGCTTATTCACAATCGTCGTCACGCCACGGAAATGACCTGGTCGAGACGCGCCTTCGAGAATTGTTGATAGGCCAGGGACATCGACGAAGGTTTGCTTATCCAGACCTTCTGGGTAGATAACTTCTGGTGTTGGCGTAAATACCACATCGACCCCTTCAGAGGTTAACTTGCTTAAGTCTTCCTCTAGCGTGCGTGGGTAATTATTTAAATCGTCTGCACGATCAAACTGCATCGGATTAACAAAGATGCTTACGACAACGATATCAGCGTATTCGCGTGCTTTACGCACTAAAGTTAAGTGGCCTTCGTGAAGGTTGCCCATGGTAGGGACAAACGCCACTTTACGACCTTCACGTTTAAAGGTTTTAAGTTGTTCACGAACTGCTGAGATTTCCGCAAAAGTTTGCATGCATTTATCCTCTAGGCAATGGTATGAGCGTCGTCTGGGAATACACCGTTGGCTACATCTTCAATGTATTTAGTAACGGCTTTGCGCATATCACCTGTTTCAGAAAGAAAGTTTTTGGAGAATTTCGGCATGTAGTTGGCAGAAATACCAAACATATCATGCATTACGAGAATCTGACCATCTGTTACGTTACCTGCACCAATACCGATAACAGGAACGTCAAGCACTTGCGTAATACGTTCAGCAAGCTCAGCTGGTACGCATTCTAGTAAGACGATTTGAGCGCCTGCTTCTTGCAGCGCTAATGCGTCTTTTACCATGCGGTCTGCTTTTTCTTGATCGCGACCTTGGATTTTGTAACCACCAAAAATATTAACAGCTTGAGGAGTTAAACCAAGATGAGCACAAACTGGAACTGATCGTTCAGTGAGCATTTTCACCGTGTCGACAAGCCAGTCACCACCTTCAATTTTTACCATATTGGCACCAGCACGCATCAGTTTAGCCGCATTTTCGCAAGCTTGCTCTGGCGTGGTGTAGCTCATGAATGGCATGTCTGCCATCAACAAACAATTTGGGCTACCAGCGCGTACGCAACGAGTATGGTAAGCGATATCATCGACCGTTACTGGTAGAGTATCGTTGTGACCTTGCAAAACCATACCTAGAGAATCACCGACAAGAAGTACTGGCATTTCTTGGCTTTCAAACAGTTGGGCAAAGCTCGCATCATAAGCGGTTGAAGTAGCAAATTTACGACCTTCTTGCTTCCACTTGATTAGGTCGTTGATGGTCATTTTTTTCATGGTTTTATCCTTACTAGGAGTTGGCTATGACTGCCAGATACTGAGGCCGTTTCTATCTACTTGTTCCAGTAGTTTAGAGACCTCGGTCCCATCAGGGAGTTGTAAACTTGGTGCAATTTCCGCAAGAGGGTAGAGTACGAATTCACGCTCTTTCATTCCATAATGAGGAACGATCAGCCTCTCGGAATTAATCACCTCATTGCCATAAAGCACAATGTCAAGGTCCAAGGTTCTTGGTCCCCAGCGTTCGTCTTTACGGACACGCCCTTGTTCTTGCTCTATAGCTTGTGTGCAATTGAGCAATTCAATAGGCGTCAAACTGGTGTTAATAGACACAACCGCATTGATGTAATCCGGTTGGTTTTGTGGCCCCATTGGCGTGCTGCTGTATAGCGAAGAAGCTTGAACAAACTCTGATTTAGGCAGCGTTTTTAATGCTTCAATCGCTTGCTTCGCTTGGCTGATAGGATCAGCCAAGTTACTGCCTACCGCAATGTACGCTGTAATCATGATTTGGGCTTACTCTTTTTCTTGCGATAAGTTTTACGGCGGCGCTGGCCTGTTTTCGGTGATTGACCGTCTAAGTCGGCAGCCATTGCTTGACGCATTTCTCGGCCTGCATTTTGAAAAGTTTCCCACCACTTGGCAAGCTTCTGAGTGTCACCACCTTCAATTTCACCGCGCATTTCAAGAAAATCAAAGCCAGCTCTAAATTTATTGAGCTCCATAAGACGGAATGCACGTTTACCGTTACGTCGTGGAAGACGAAGCTGTAACTGCCAAATCTCGCGAATGGTTGCGGTGTGGCGTCTTGGAATGGCAATTGTGCGAACTTGCTCGTCAAGAATGATGTTGCTCGCTTCCATAATGGCGTCGTAATGGCCTAAGTTGCGCTCTTCCATCAGTTCATCGGCTTTCGCACACAGTGGGTACCACAGCATTGCAGCAAACATAAATGCTGGATTGATGCGTTTCCCATCTTCGATGCGCATGTCGGTAGAATCTAGGACAAGATCCAACATCTGCTCAGTGTGAGAGGAGTAATCTTCTGTAAAGTGCGCTGCAATCGTCGGGAATAGTTGCTGGAATAGGTTGTACTCACGCAGTAGGTGGTAGGTTTCTAAGCCATGACCGGATTGCAATAATTTGAGTGACTCTTCAAAAAGACGCGCTGACGGAATGTCACCGAGCAACGGTGCCATGTGTTCGATTGGCGCTGCGGTGTCTTCTTCAATATCAAAGTCTAGTTTTACCGCGAAACGAACCGCACGCAGCATGCGCACAGGGTCTTCACGGTAGCGTGTTTCTGGATCACCAATCAGTCGAATTAGGCGATCTTCTAAATCTTCAATACCACGTGCGTAGTCGTGAATCGAGTAATCTGCGATGTTGTAGTACATCGAGTTAATCGTGAAATCACGGCGCTCAGCATCTTCATCGATGGTGCCGTAGACGTTGTCACGCAGCAGCATACCCTCTTTTGATTGCTGAGAAATGCTCTTATTCTTTTGCTCTTGGTGGTGACCACGGAATGTCGCAACCTCAATGATATCTCGGCCAAACATAATATGAGCCAAGCGGAAGCGGCGACCAATCAAACGGCAGTTACGAAATAGCTGTTTGATCTGTTCCGGCGTTGCGTTGGTCGCAATGTCAAAATCTTTTGGTTTTTGTCCAAGCAGTAAGTCTCGAACCCCGCCACCCACAAGAAAAGCATCGAAACCAGCACCATTTAGGCGGTACAGTACCTTCAGCGCATTATCACTGATCTGCTTACGCGAAATGTTGTGCTCTTCACGAGTTATTACATTGAGAGCGAGCTCTGGAATTGTGGCAGGTTCGCTTGGTGTATAGTCGTTTGTATTCATGTGCATCTGGCAATAACTGGGTTTAATCCAATCTTGCTTTGGTTAGTTTTATACGCCTCTAGGGCCTAATTTGCGGCTAATGATAGCCTACACAATGCCATTTGAGAATCACGGTGTGATCTCGATCTCTGCTGGAAGCTGTTCCAAGCGCCAGTTTTCGCAGCCCCAACGAAGAATATCTTCTATGTTGGCCGCCCTTACGGTTTCAGGTATCTCGAAACCTAAAAATGTCATGGCGCGCAATAGAGTAGGTTTTGGTGTATCTATATCAATAGCCGTCGCGTGATTTTGTTTCGACAATTTATTGCCGTTGTTGTCCATCGCCAATGGTAAATGCAAGTAGCTAACTTCAGGCTGACCAAGTATTTGGTACAGGCTAATTTGACGCCCTGTCGGCTCGATTAAGTCTGCACCTCGCACGACTTCTGTGACGCCTTGGTCGATGTCGTCCAATACTACCGCAAGATTATAAGCAAATAATCCATCTCGACGTTTAATAATGAAATCTTCATTAACGAGTTGCTCTGGAATAGTAATGGTTCCCCGTTTTTGGTCGAGGAAATGAGCGACAGGCTTGGTCATTTTTAGGCGAATCGCGCCGTCTTTCAAGTTTTTATCGCGGCAAGTGCCAGGATAAAAACCGCCATGCTCTTTAATTTGCTTACGAGTACATTGGCAATAATAGGCTTCCCCATTTTCGAGCCATTTGTTTATTTGAGCTTGGTAAAGGTCGTGACGTTCGCTCTGGTATACCACTTCTCCATCCCAATGCAGCTGATAGGCCTTGAGTGCCTCTAGGATAAGTTGCGCTGCACCTGGCATTTCTCTTGGTGGGTCTAAGTCCTCAATACGTACTAACCAAGCTCCGTTTTGTGCTTTCGCTTGAAAATAACTGCCAAGAGCGGCAATCAGTGAACCAAAATGCAGTGGACCAGAAGGAGATGGGGCGAATCGACCTACATAGCGTGTCATGCGTGTATCTCGAATTTAGTAAACAAATAGGGTGCGAAGATAGCCAAAACAAAAAGGGAGCCTGAGCTCCCTTCAACAATCATAATGCTGGGTGATTAACCTTGCATTTGCTTCTCTTTGATTTCTGCAAGTGTTTTACAGTCAATACAAAGGTCAGCGGTTGGACGTGCTTCAAGACGGCGAACGCCAATCTCTACGCCACAAGACTCACAGAAGCCAAAATCGTCTTCTTTGATTTTATCCAAAGTCTTTTCAATCTTCTTGATCAAACGGCGTTCGCGGTCACGGTTACGCAGTTCTAGGCTGAACTCTTCCTCTTGAGAGGCGCGGTCAACTGGATCTGGGAAGTTTGCTGCTTCGTCCTGCATGTGGTGAACAGTACGATCCACTTCAGCTCTTAGCTGGTCGCGCCAAGCTGTTAAGATTTTCGTAAAGTGTTCAACCTGCTCTGGTGACATGTACTCTTCACCAGGTTTTTCCTGATATGGCTCCACGCCGGCAATGGCTAGGATGCCTATCGTTTTCTTCTTTGATTCTGGCATACAGCATCTCCTACTTACACCTAGTCAACTGCTACGCAGTCAATTTAAGGCGGGTATCTATAGCAAAAAGAGGCGGTGCAAGCAAATACTGAATCGCAAAGTTATCGTCAATGTGAAGACGACATCATTTTTTCTCTTAATTGATAAAATCAATAGCGGAAATCAGCTTCATTCCAGTATCGCTCAGTTCAGCTTTGTAGCAGAGAACTTCCACTCCAGCGTCTTGTGCTTGTTTGAGTAATAGTGAATATTTCGCGTCTATATGGTGCGCCGCGGATACTTTTTCAATACCTGAATGTAAAACAGTGAATAAAAGTATGGCTCTACTTCCATTTTGTGCCATTTCTGTGAGCTCTCTCAGGTGTTTTTGTCCCCGAGTCGTGACCGCATCTGGGAAGTATCCTTGTCCAGTAGAGTCGGTCTCATCAAGAAGAGTGACGCTTTTCACTTCTATATAGCACTTTGGCTTGTCGTCTGCGCTGAGCAAGATATCAATTCGGCTATTTTCATTGCCGTATTTCACCTCAGTTTGAAGTGTGTCATAACCACAAAGCTCTGAAATGACATTATTTTCAATAGCCTCTACGGCTAATTGATTGGCGCGCGCGGTATTGATACAAATACGGTGGCCTTGTTCGGTTTCACTCAACTCCCAACTATTGGGGTATTTTCGTTTCGGGTTGTCGGAAGTAGAAAACCAAACCTTGTTTCCGGGCGTAGCACAACCCGTCATTGCACCTGTATTTGCGCAGTGGATTGTACGGATTTCACCAGTATCGAGCTCGATATCGGCAAGAAAGCGTTTATAACGTTTGAGTAGAGTGGCGGACTCTAAAGCGGGTGTGAAATGCATTTGCTTATTTAGACAAAAAATTTTTTATGTACAATGTAGCCACCATTACACCATAAGGTATTTTCTTTGTCACAATTGCCGATTGAAGCCGTGATGCCTGAGTTGCTGACGGCGGTCAAAAATCAACATCAAGTGATCTTAAAAGCGGCGCCTGGTGCCGGTAAGTCGACTTACTTCCCTTTGCAGTTACTCTTAAATCATTCGGTTGCTGGAAAAATCATCATGCTTGAGCCAAGACGACTCGCGGCGCGTAACATTGCCCGTTATCTTGCTGAGCAATTGGGAGAACAAGTTGGTCAACGCGTGGGTTATCGAGTTCGTGGCGAGGCAAAGGTAAGTTCTGCAACGCAGCTGGAGATCGTGACCGAAGGGATCATGACCAGGATGATCCAAACTGACCCTGAACTGGATGGGGTTGATCTACTGATCTTTGATGAGTTTCATGAACGCAGCATTCATGCCGATACCGCTTTGGCATTCAGTTTAGAAGTTCAAGAGGCATTGCGAGACGATCTCAAGCTGGTGGTAATGTCGGCAACGCTTGACCAACAAGCATTACAATCGTTGTTGCCGGAAGCCAGTTACATTGAATCTGAAGGGCGCAGCTTTGATGTGGCAATGCGCTACCAGCCGTTAGGTGTGAACGAGCATTTACCTACGAGTATGGCAAAAACAATAGAAAGTCTTATGAACAAAGAGTCCGGATCTTTGTTGGCTTTCCTGCCGGGTGTTGGTGCCATAAAACAAGTTGAAGAGCGGTTGTCTCATTTAGCGGATGATATCGACATATGCCCACTTTATGGTCAACTGAGTTTTGCAGATCAACAAAAAGCGATTACGCCAGCAGAACAAGGTAAGCGTAAAGTCGTTCTAGCGACCAACATTGCAGAAACTTCACTAACGATTGAAGGCATTCGCCTCGTGGTTGATTCTGGGTTAGAGCGTATTGCCCGCTTTGATTTGAAAAACGGTTTAACACGCTTAGAGCAAACACGCATTGTACAGTCTTCAGCGATTCAGCGTGCAGGACGAGCGGGACGAATAGAAGAGGGCATTTGTGTTCGTCTTTATTCTGAAAGCCAGTTCAAGCAGCAACCGCTGGTTCCCCTACCCGAAATTTTGCATTCCGATTTGGCTAGTTTAGTTATGGAGCTTGCCTTTTGGGGAACGGGTGATATCCACGATCTAAAGTGGCTTGATGTTCCCGCTAATGCGTCATTGGAACAAGCGAAGCAGCTATTGGTGTCATTGGGACTACTGACGGAAAAAGGGCAATTAACGTCCGAAGGAAAACAGGCGCATGAACTAGGCGTTGAGCCTCGTGCGGCTGCGATGCTAATTAAAGCGCTATCTTACAGTGATAAGATGTTAAATGCTGCTTTGGCGGCGGTCGCACTGATTGAAGAGCCAGAGAGAAATGTTACCAATATCGCTCATAGCTTGCATCGTTGGCTTGTTGGTACTCATCCAAAAAAGTCGATGTTGTTCAAGCGTGCTCAATCTCTGGCGTACAAATTGGATACGGTATTTGACCTGAAAGGCGTGGATGAAGATGCATTACCGCTGGTGTTAAGTTTGGCATTTCCAGATCGCATTGCGCAGCAGCGCACAAATCAATTTGGGCGATTTACTTTGGCTAATGGTCATGGTGCAGAATGTCATCAGGAAGACATGCTAGGTGGCTGTGAGTATTTGGTTGCCGTTGACTTAATGCGTTCTCATTCTAATTCAAGTCAAATTCATTCGGCATGTGAATTGGATGTCAATATATTGCGAACGACCTTTGATACGCTATTTTCGTCTGAAGAAGTAGTGGACTGGGATGAAAAAAGAGGCCGTCTAATAGCTGAGCGACAAACAAAACTCGGTCTGCTGGTCGTTGAACGCGAGCCGTTGCCAAGCCCGGGCAAAGAAAAAATGACACAAGCTTTACTCACGTATGTCCGCCGCCAGGGCTTACAGAGTCTAAACTGGACACCGGCAGCGGAGAGCTTGTTGGCTCGGATTCGTTGTGCGGTGGAATGGTTACCTGAGCAGTCATGGCCAGTGTTTGATGAAGCCAGTTTGCTGGATTCATTAGAGGAGTGGTTAGAACCATACATGACGTCTGTCAGCTCGGTTAAAGACCTGAGCAAGATAAACTTGGTCGAAGCGCTTAATGCTCTATTAGGTTGGCCACTCAATCAACAACTGGATGAATGGTTACCTGAGCATTACCAACTACCCACAGGTTCAAAGAAGCGTATCCGTTACCAATATGGCCACGAGCCGATATTATCGGTGCGTATGCAAGAAGTATTTGGGGAGAGTGGTTCCCCAACGGTAGCTCTTGGCCGCAAGCGTTTGGTGCTTGAACTGCTTTCACCGGCACAACGTCCATTGCAAGTAACGTCGGACTTGGCGGCTTTCTGGAACGGAAGCTACAAAGACGTTCAAAAAGAGATGAAAGGGCGCTACCCAAAACACGTTTGGCCAGATGATCCTGCCAATCATGTAGCAACAACGAAAACAAAAAGACAATTGAATAATGACTGACAGCAAGAAGCCTAGCGCGAAAAAAGCGCCAGCGAAGAAAAGTACAACCAATAAAGGAACCGCAAAACAGACTCGACGTACGCCGAGTAAAAAGCCGACTAACGAGAAACGTTCGTGGTTGAAAGTTCTGTGGTCGTTTAGCTGGAAAGCTGGCGTTGCACTTGCCGCTGTTTTGCTGTTTGTTGGGATTTACTTAGATAGTGTGGTGAAAGAACGCTTTGAAGGTCAGCTGTTTGAGCTGCCAACGGTGGTTTATGCCCGTATCTTGAATCTAAGCCCTGGTGAGAATATCACCATCCAAGAACTGCGCAACGAGCTAGATGTGTTGAATTACCGTAAAGTGAGTCAACCTCGTTACCCAGGCGAATATTCCTCTTCTTCCACTCGGATTGAATTGATTCGTCGTCCATTCGAGTTTGCCGATGGTCCCGAGCCGGATCGTCACATTATGCTGCATTTCTCTGATTCCGGCTTGCAACGTATTCAGTCTTTAGAATCTCGAGGAGACCTTGGTTACTTGCGCCTAGAACCGAAGATGTTGGGCATGCTGGAGAAAGACCGTGATGAACAGCGCCTTTTCTTACGTCGTGATCAGTTCCCTGAAATTTTGGTGGATGCACTGCTTGCGACCGAAGACCGGGATTTTTATCAACATGACGGGGTGTCACCGCTCGCGATTGCACGTGCATTGGTTGCGAACATTAAGGCGGGTCGTACTGTTCAAGGTGGTAGTACGCTGACTCAGCAATTGGCAAAAAACCTGTTTTTGACTCGTGATAAAACACTGTGGCGTAAAGTTCGAGAAGCGTATATCGCGCTAATTTTGGATTACCGTTACAGCAAAGATCGTATCTTAGAAGCCTACCTAAACGAAGTGTACCTAGGTCAAAGTGGAGGTGAAGCGATCCACGGGTTTGGCTTGGCGTCGCGTTATTATTTTGGGCAGCCAATTCAGGAGTTGCGAATCGATCAATTGGCGATGTTAGTTGGGATGGTAAAAGGACCGTCTTACTACAACCCAATTCGTTACCCTGAGAGAACGAAAGAGCGTCGTGATCTCGTTCTGCGCCTGTTAATGCAGCAAAACATGTTGACTTCAGAGCAGTATGAACAAGCTGTAAGTCGTCCACTCGATACGCAAAGCAAGCCACGTATTGCGAGCCGTCAGCCAGCTTATTTCCAACAATTGAGTATTGAATTAAAAGAAAAAGTTGGGGAGCGATTTAAGGCAGAGACCGGACTGCGCGTATTTACGTCTCTGGACCCAGTATCGCAAAGCAAAATGGAACAAGCTATCGCGAAAAAGATCCCAGAACTAGCTAAACGGGGTGGTAAAGAGTTAGAAGCCGCAGCTGTGGCCGTTGATCGCCATAGTGGTGAAATCCGTGCGATGGTAGGTGGTAAACGTGTCGGTTATGAAGGCTTTAACCGCGCGCTCAATGCCAGTCGTCCGATTGGTTCTTTAGTGAAACCAGCGATTTACTTAACGGCTCTAGAACAACCGGATAAATACAACCTAGGCACGACGCTACACGACACGCCGTTAAGTCTGAAGAGCAGTAAAGGTAACGTGTGGACGCCGCGCAACTACGATAGAAAATATCGTGGTGATGTGCCACTTTACATTGCTTTAGCGAAATCACTTAACGTACCAACCGTGCGCTTAGGTATGGCACTTGGCATTCCTGAAGTCTCCAATACTTTAGAGCGTTTGGGCGTGAACAAAGACGAAATTCGCCCAGTGCCTTCGATGTTTTTGGGTTCGTTTTCTTTGACGCCATTCGAAGTCGCACAGATGTATCAGACTCTGACGAATTCAGGTAAGCGTGCAAAACTGACCGCTCTGCGCTCAGTCATGGATATGGAAGGTAATGTGCTGTATCAATCCTTGCCTCGTTCATCAAGAGCCGTGGATGAACAAGCAGCATGGCTAACGACCTACGCGATGAAACAAGGGGTTGCTCAAGGCACTGGCCGCTTCTTACAAAGCCAGTTTGGTTGGGCTGCATTGGCAGGAAAAACGGGTACCAGTAATGATAACCGCGATAGTTGGTTTGTCGGTGTTGATGGTCGTGAGGTGACGACAATTTGGCTAGGCCGCGACGATAATAAACCCGTGAATCTAACGGGGTCGAGTGGTGCATTACGAGTATACGCAGAGTACTTGAAGCAGCGTATTCCTGAGCGTTTAGAGCTCCCATGGCCAAGAGAAATCACCACATTAGGGTTCAAGCCTACATCTGATGGAGGTTTAGAAATGAACTGCCGTAGTGATTACAAACTGCCGGTTTGGGATAAAACCGGTCAGATAAAGCAACAGTGTGAGAAGAAATCAAACTGGTTAAATAGCATATTTGATTGGTAGCATCGCCAAATCAACAACATTAGCTTGTTTATCTGATTAATTCTTAGTACATATTAGGGCGTGTTAGTACAGTACTGCTAGCACGCCCTACTTGATCAGATATTCAATAAAGGAAGAAGTGAATGTTCAAAAAGCTGTTATCAAGCCCATCGGTTCGCAACTTTGCGCTTTGGGTTAGTACCTTTTTGATGATCACTCCTTCTGTTTCCCTCGCAAACTCTCTAACAAAAACGGATGACTTGGAACCTCGACCAAAGGTGGCGGTTGTGCTCGCTGGTGGCGGAGCGAAAGGGGCGGCACACATTGGAGTTTTAAAAGCATTGGAAGAAATGCAGATTCCTGTGGATATTGTGACCGGTACCAGTATGGGCGCCTATGTGGGTGGGCTTTATGCCACGGGGATGAGTGCTGATGAAATCGAGAGTTTTATCTACACCGTCGATTGGGGCAGCGGTTATCGAGATCGTGTTGACCGTAGCCAACGTAGAGTTCGTGACAAAGAGTATGAAGACCGCTATCAAATTAATACCGACCTCGGCTTAAGATTCGGTGAGGTACGAGCACCAACGGGTGTGGTGCAAGGCCAGAACATGTTGCGAGTATTGCGTGAGACTACAGGGAACTTAGGGCGATTCGATTCTTTTGATGATCTTGCCATTCCCTATCGTTCTGTTGCGACAGATATTCTTGCCCTAGAAGAAGTCGTACTGGGCAATGGTTACCTTGTTGATGCAATGATGGCTAGCATGTCTGTACCAGGAGCGCTTCCTCCTTATAAGCTCAATGGCCATATGCTTGTTGATGGCGGCGTCGTCAATAACATGCCTGTCGATGTGGCTCGCGCCATGGGGGCTGATGTCGTTATTGCCGTCGATATTAGCACCGATTACAAAACCGAAGATGAATTTACGGGGCTGTTTACTGTCGCGGACCAACTCTCTAACTATCTCGTTCGTCGTAGTACACAACAGCAAGTGGACGAGCTTGAACCTCAAGATATCTATATTCGTCCCAATGTGGGCACCATGGAAACCGTCGAGTTCGACAAAATGCCTTGGGCTTTTCAAGCTGGGTACGATATTACCAAGCAATTAAAAGACAAGCTGAAAGAGTTACGCTTGTCCAACGCGGACTATCAAAAATACATCGATCGCAAACAAGAAGTTCGTAAAACTTTGATTTATGGCGATCAGCGTGTGGTTGATGACATAGTGATTGTTAATAACACGCACTACAGCGATGTGTTGTTGACGAATCGTATTGAATTAGAAACCGGACGTCGTATTTCAACGGCCGAAATTGAGAAAGCCGTTGAAAACCTCTACGCGTTAGATCGGTTCGAGCTCATCACTTATCACTTTGAAGAGGTGGATGGTGAGACATTGTTGGTTTTTGATGTTAACGAGAAGTCGTGGGGGCCTAATTATCTCAACTTCCGATTTTTTCTTGAAGATGACTTCGATACAGATAGCCAGTACGGCATAGGAATATCGACCAACTTTACCAACTTGAACTCTCATGGCGCGGAGTTGGCGTTCAACGTAGAAATGGGCACGGATAAGCTGATTGAAGCTGAGTTGTATTCCCCTGTTTTATCTAGCCAAGAACTTTTTGTATCGGGGCGAATTTCCTATGGCAGTGAGAGCCGAAACTTACCTTTAACAGAGCCTCAAGCACCAGATTTAGAGTCAGTAAATGACTTTTTTCCGGTCACTTACGATGATTTTACAACAGAGTTAGCGATAGGTATCCAACCCACATTGTGGCAAGAACTTCGATTTGGCGCTCGCTACTCTACCGGAGATATTGAGCTTTCTACTTTGGCTTCTGCTGGTAAATTGGATTTTGAACGTCGTGGTCTGTTTGCCAATTATCGCCTAGACACACTTGATGATTTCGCATTTCCGACTCGTGGGCTTTTAGTCGATCTCGAATATTTAGTGTCTCATGATCAAAGTCCTCAGGGCGTTAGCCTTTTAGAAACTGACAAAATTATTGAAGATACCGTTTATGAAATCTCTGCACGATTTAAAGGTGCAGTGAGTCATCAGCGTCATACTTTAGTCGGACATGCTGAATATAGTTTTGTAGAGAGTAAAAACTCATCTTTACCGCTTGATCCCAGAGAGTTGGGCGGCTTCTTAAGCCTATCGGGAATCCCAAGAAATAGCCTGATCGGACAGAACTTATTTTTCAGCAGTTTGGTGTACCGATATAAGTGGTTTGATAATGATTTCGGATTGTTTGAAGCTCCAGTCTACCTGGGCGCATCGGTCGAATATGGCGGTGTTTGGTCTGATAATGATCTGAAACTAAACGAAGCGCCGCTTTACAATGCTGGTTCCATCTTCTTTGGTGTTGACTCACCAATAGGACCAATAATGTTGGCATACGGTCGTACCGAGCAAGATTTGGATGCTGTGTATTTGATCGTAGGAACATCGTTTAATTAACCGGGTATGAGAAAGCAAAAACTTGGCATATTTGGTCAAAATTAGCAGAACTTTAGTCGTAAGTTGCTATGTTGGTCAAAATGATAAGATTTTAATTTAAGGTTAAATTTGCTATTATTTTGCCCACAGTTTGGCCTCTACGGCGCTGTTTCTCAATCATAATTGAATGAAAACAAGGGCAATGGAGAGCCAAGTTTCCAAGGATGTTCACTCCTTTACTTTAACAATAGTAATAATAGAGGAGGAACCGCAATGAGAGGAAAAAGTCGTGCTTGAAGCCTACCGTAAACACGTCGAAGAGCGTGCTGCTGAAGGAGTTGTTCCTAAACCGCTAGACGCAGAACAAGTTGCTGGACTTGTAGAACTTCTGAAAAATCCCCCGCAAGGTGAAGAAGAAGTCATTCTTGACCTACTTGAAAACCGTATCCCTCCAGGTGTTGATGAAGCTGCTTATGTAAAAGCGGGTTTCCTAACAGCAGTAGCAAAAGGTGAAGTTAAATCACCATTAGTGAGTCGTGAAAAAGCGGCTGAACTGCTAGGCACTATGCAAGGTGGTTACAACATCGAACCGCTAGTTGAGCTATTGGATGATGAAGCACTGGCAGAGATCGCAGTAAAAGCGCTGTCTCATACGCTGCTGATGTTTGATGCTTTCTATGACGTAGAAGAGAAAGCGAAAGCTGGCAATGCGCATGCACAGAAAGTACTTCAATCATGGGCTGATGCTGAGTGGTTCCTTTCTAAGCCTAAGCTTGAAGAAAAAGTCACTCTAACCGTATTTAAAGTAACAGGTGAAACGAACACGGATGACCTTTCACCTGCACCTGACGCTTGGTCTCGCCCTGATATTCCAGTACACGCACTGGCGATGCTTAAAAACGAGCGTGAAGGAATAAACCCTGATCAACCGGGTACTATTGGCCCGATCAAGCAAATTGAAGAGTTAAAAGACAAAGGTCATCAATTGGTTTACGTTGGTGATGTTGTTGGTACTGGCTCTTCACGTAAATCGGCAACAAACTCAGTGCTTTGGTTTATGGGTGATGATATCCCTTACGTTCCAAACAAACGAGCTGGTGGGTATGTGCTTGGTGGCAAAATTGCCCCTATCTTCTTTAACACAATGGAAGATGCTGGCGCACTACCAATCGAAGTTGACGTAACTAAGCTCAACATGGGCGATGTTATCGATGTTTACCCATATGAAGGTAAAGTTTGCAACCACGAAACTGGTGAGGTTCTAGCTGAGTTCTCGCTAAAAACAGAAGTACTGATTGATGAAGTTCGTGCTGGTGGTCGTATCCCATTGATCATCGGTCGTGGTTTGACAGACAAAGCGCGTCAATCGCTAGGTCTTGAGCCTTCGGATGTATTCCGTAAACCTGGTGAAATCGCAGATTCTGGCAAGGGTTACACGCTTGCACAGAAAATGGTTGGTAAAGCATGTGGCGTAGAAGGCATCCGTCCTGGAACCTACTGTGAGCCGAAGATGACGACAGTAGGCTCGCAAGATACTACTGGCCCTATGACTCGTGATGAACTTAAAGACTTGGCGTGTCTCGGCTTCTCTGCTGATCTTGTCATGCAGTCTTTCTGTCACACATCGGCTTATCCAAAACCAGTAGACGTTAACACTCACCATACACTTCCGGACTTTATTATGAACCGCGGTGGTGTATCTCTTCGTCCTGGTGACGGTATTATCCACTCATGGCTGAACCGTATGCTACTACCGGATACTGTCGGTACGGGTGGTGACTCACATACTCGTTTCCCTCTGGGTATTTCATTCCCAGCTGGCTCGGGCTTGGTTGCCTTTGCAGCTGCGACAGGCGTTATGCCGCTAGACATGCCAGAGTCAATCTTGGTTCGTTTTAAAGGTGAAATGCAACCGGGTATTACACTGCGTGATCTTGTTCATGCCATCCCTTACTACGCGATTCAGCAAGGGCTACTAACGGTAGAAAAAGCGGGCAAGATCAACGAATTTTCTGGCCGTATCCTTGAGATTGAAGGCTTAGAAACGCTAACGGTTGAGCAAGCATTTGAGCTTTCTGATGCATCTGCAGAGCGTTCGGCGGCAGGTTGTACTGTGAAATTGTCTCAAGAGTCGATCGAAGAGTACTTAAACTCTAACATCGTGATGCTGAAGTGGATGATCTCTGAAGGTTACGGTGATCGCCGTACTATCGAGCGCCGCATTACTGCAATGCAAGAGTGGCTAGCAAACCCTGAGCTGATGCAAGCAGATAAAGACGCTGAATACGCACATGTGATTGAAATCGATATGGCTGAAATCAATGAGCCAGTACTATGTGCACCGAATGATCCAGATGACGCTCGTTTGTTGTCTGAAGTACAAGGCACAGCGATTGATGAAGTGTTCATCGGTTCTTGTATGACGAACATCGGTCACTTCCGCGCAGCAGGTAAATTGCTTGATAAGTTCAATGGCCAGTTAGCAACGCGCCTTTGGGTAGCGCCACCAACAAAAATGGATAAAGACCAACTGATTGAAGAAGGCTACTACGGTATCTTCGGACGTGCAGGGGTGCGTATTGAAACGCCAGGGTGTTCACTTTGTATGGGTAACCAAGCGCGTGTTGCAGATAAATCAACAGTAATGTCGACTTCAACGCGTAACTTCCCGAACCGTCTGGGTACTGGTGCGAATGTTTACCTGTCGTCAGCTGAGCTAGCTGCAGTAGGTGCAATTCTAGGTAAGATTCCAACCAAAGAAGAATACCTAGAATACGCGAAGCAAATCGACGCTACGGCAACGGATACGTACCGCTACTTGAACTTCCATAAAATGGATCAATACACCAAGAAAGCGGACGAAGTGATCTTCCAAGAACCGGCATAATCAGAAATGCACAATTCAAAAGCACCTCACATGAGGTGCTTTTTTTATGGGAGCAATTCGCTATACTCGCACCAAATTGATACGAAAGAGGCAATCTCGGTGGAATTTGAATTCATTCGTAACACGTTGATGGGCGAGTACTACGTAAAATGTAGCATGGGACATGAGATTGTAGGGCGCTGGTTGCAAGAAGAAATTGGCAAAGATCCGATGAAGACTGCACAGGTTGAAAAGCTAATTGAGCGGTCATTTTTAGCGCCTTCTCAGGAGCATAACCTAACAGGCACGGAAATTAGCTTGATGATTCAGGGCGACGAAGTTCTTGTACAAGAAAACGCATTAGCCCATGAATATGATGTCGAGATGGAAAGTGAGTTCGACTTCTACAATGCAGAAAGTACAGCAAGTTGTGGGATAGAGGATTTCATGGCACTTATCGAACAGTGGAAAGACTTTTTGAACATTTAATGCACAGTTTTGGGTAACTTCTCTGCCGTTGCTTTAAATTTGTGAAAAGGGCGCACCGATATGGTGCGCCCTTTTTGTTTATAGATATGTAAATTGAGGTTAGTTTTTATTATTCAATAACTTAAAAACTTGGCACGTAGATTGGATTATAAGAAGTGTTTCAGGATGAAAGCTTCGGAGATAACTCAATGAAAATAATCAATGCCATTATTAAGCCGTTTAAATTAGACGATGTACGAGAAGCATTGGCTGATGTCGGTATCGAAGGGATGACAGTATCAGAAGTTAAAGGGTTCGGTCGTCAAAAAGGTCACACGGAATTGTATCGCGGTGCAGAGTATCAAGTCGATTTTCTACCAAAGGTGAAAATTGAAATCGCGACTCACGCAGACAATGTAGATCGCGTTGTTGAAGCAATTACAAAAGCTGCGCAAACCGGAAAAATCGGCGACGGTAAAATTTTTGTTTACGATCTGAACCAAGCGGTGCGTATCCGAACTGGCGAAATGGACGCAGAAGCACTTTAAGAATTCAAAGGATTGGAGATACTTATTATGGAATTAACAACAACAGTAACCGAGTTACGTTACGCACTTGACACCTTTTTCTTCCTCATTTCCGGTGCGTTGGTAATGTGGATGGCAGCAGGCTTTGCGATGCTAGAGGCTGGCCTTGTGCGCTCTAAAAACACAACAGAAATTCTTACGAAGAACATCTGTTTGTACGCCATCGCATGCACGATGTTTCTGATTGTCGGTTATAACATCATGTATGTCGATAATGGAGAAGGAGGCTGGTTACCTTCATTTGGTACGCTAATTGGTACTCAAGGTGAAGGGGCCGACCACTCTTTAGAGTCTGACTTCTTCTTCCAAGTTGTCTTCGTTGCAACTGCTATGTCCGTCGTTTCTGGTGCGGTAGCTGAGCGCATGAAGCTTTGGTCTTTCTTGATTTTCTCTGCGATTTTAACTGCGTTTATCTATCCAATGGAAGGTTACTGGACATGGGGTGGAGGCTTCCTAGCAGAAGCTGGATTTAGTGACTTTGCGGGGTCTGGTATCGTACATATGGCAGGTGCTTCTGCTGCTCTTGCTGGTGTGTTACTGCTTGGCGCGCGTAAGGGTAAGTACGGTAAAAATGGTGAAATCTATCCGATTCCAGGTTCTAACATGCCTTTGGCAACGTTGGGTACTTTTATCCTTTGGTTTGGCTGGTTTGGATTTAACGGTGGTTCTCAGTTGATGGTTTCAGATTTTGAGAATGCTACAGCGGTAGGTCAGATCTTTCTAAACACTAACGCAGCAGCGGCTGCTGGTGCAATTGCGGCGCTATTCGTTTGTAAAACTACTTGGGGTAAAGCCGATTTAACGATGATCCTCAATGGCGCGCTAGCTGGCTTGGTTGCCATCACTGCAGACCCTCTATCGCCATCACCACTGTACGCGGTTGCGATTGGTGCGGTGTCGGGTGCACTAGTAGTATTCAGTATCATTGCTCTAGATAAACTTAAAATTGACGATCCAGTAGGTGCTATCTCAGTTCACGGTGTGTGTGGTTTCTTCGGCCTAATGGTAGTGCCACTGAGCAACGGTGATGCAACGTTTGGTGCACAGCTTTTAGGTGCCGTAGTTATCTTTGCTTGGGTATTTGGTGCTAGCCTAGTTGTGTGGGCAATCTTGAAAGCGACCGTTGGGATTCGCGTTACAGAAGATGAAGAAATGGAAGGTATGGACATGCATGATTGTGGTGTTGGTGCTTACCCAGAGTTTGTTACGGTGAAATAATCATTAGCTTGTAATAAATGGTTACACACTTAACACAATAAAACCTGCTCCGATGAGCAGGTTTTTTAATATTCGTCATTGTCTTCTTATTGAACATACATATAATAACGCAACTGATAAACGTTATCATTAGCATGGTAAAGGATTAAACAATGAAAAAACTGCTAACTCTTTCAGCACTAACTTGCGCTACTCTAGCTCCAACAGCAATGGCTGCTGAAGAAGTGAACGTCTACTCTTACCGTCAACCTTTCCTAGTTGAACCTATGTTCAATGAGTTCACTAAAGAAACTGGTATCAAAGTAAACGTAAAATTTGCTAAAAAAGGCTTAGCAGAAAAGCTAGCTCAAGAAGGTGAGTACAGCCCTGCTGACGTTATTCTTACGACAGACATCAGCCGTCTAGCTGAACTGACAAACAAAGGTTTAGTTCAGAAAGTCGATAGCAAAATCATTGAAGAAAACGTACCTGCTCAATACCAAGATAAAGAGAATGAGTGGTTTGCTCTAACTCTACGTTCTCGTAGCGTTTATTCATCACGTGATCGCGTAGGTAAACTAGGCGCAGATTTCAACTACGCAGACTTAGCTAAGCCAGAGTTCAAAGGTAAAATTTGTACTCGTAGCGGTAAGCACCCGTACAACGTTTCTCTAGTTTCAGCAATGATTGCTCACAATGGCGAAGCAGAAACCAAAGAGTGGTTAGAAGGCGTGAAAGCAAACCTTGCTCGCAAACCACAAGGCAACGATCGTGCACAAGTTAAAGCGATCAAAGAAGGCCTATGTGATGTTTCTCTAGGTAACAGCTACTACCTAGGTAAAATGGTTAACGACAAAGAGCAAAAAGCTTGGGCTGATGCAGTTTACATCAACTTCCCTAACCAAGAGACTACAGGCACTCACGTGAATATCTCTGGTATGGCGATGGCTAAGTACTCTCCAAACAAAGACAATGCTGTGAAGCTAATGGAATTCCTAACGGGTGACAAAGCGCAGCAAATGTACGCAGAAGTTAACTACGAGTACCCAGTTAAAGAAGGCGTGAAGCGTTCTGAGCTTGTGGAATCTTGGGGTGACTTTAAAGCAGACAAGCTTTCTCTAGACGATATTGCAGCCAACCACGAAGCGGCAATTAAGCTATTAGATGAAGTGAAATTTGACCTTTAATTCCTTGTGGGGGTATAACAGTACCCCCATTTGATTAAAGGATATGAGATGTATTTGCAACAGCATTTGTATTTCATACAGCCTTGCAGTAATTAGGCGATGAAAGATAAACACTCTTTATGGCAAACCAGTAGTGGGGTAATAACTCTGCTACTGGTTTTGCCGATCTTAGCGATCTTCTACACCGCAATTGGTGAAACGGATGATTTGTTTGCTCATTTAATGGCAACGGTCATGCCGACTTATATTTTTAACACGGTTGCGCTAACTGTTGGCGTAATGGTGCTGTCCTTAATTCTTGGTATTCCAAGCGCTTGGATAATGGCCATGTGTAAACTGCCGACCGAAAAATGGTTGCAGTGGGCATTGGTGCTACCTCTTGCAATGCCAGGTTATATCATTGGTTATATTTTTACTGATTGGTTTGATTTTGCAGGCCCGATTCAGATCTTTTTGCGTGATGTAACCGGATGGGGACCTGGCGAGTATTGGTTCCCTGACATTCGTACGTTGCCTGGTGCGACCTTTGTGTTGGCTTTGGTGTTGTATCCTTACGTGTATTTATTGTGCCGGGCTGCGTTTATGGAGCAAAATGTCTCTTTATTGCAAAGCGCGCGTTTGCTCAAGTGCTCTCCATGGGAAAGCTTTTGGCGCATCTCGATGCCGTTAGTAAGACCCTCTATCGCAGTAGGTTTATCATTGGTCGCAATGGAGACCATCGGTGACTTTGGTACGGTAAGTTACTTCGCGGTGAATACGTTAACCACAGCGGTCTACGATACTTGGTTGGGGTACTCTAATCTTAATGCGGCAGCCAAGATTTCTGCCATGATGCTCGTCATTGTAGTACTGCTTCTTAGTGCCGAACGATACAGCCGCCGTAAACAAAAGCTTTTTCAAAGCCAATTTAACAGTCACGAAGATTTTCGTTACGAGTTGACGGGCTGGAAAAAGTGGACCGCACTGGTTTGGTGTTGGGGCTTGGTTTCAGTCGCTTTTATTTTGCCGCTACTACAGCTGATTGATTATGCGATCACTTATTTTGCGCAGAGTTGGACCTCAGAGTTTCGTGAATACGCATGGAATAGCTTAGTTGTGTCTGTTATTGCTGCGATTATTGGTGTTGCTGTCGCACTGATCGTTAACTTTACCCATCGAGTCAGTGGTAAACGAGAAAGCTTGGCATTTATGCGTCTTTCTTCTATGGGCTATGCAGTACCAGGAACGGTACTAGCCATCGGTGTGATGGTCGCTGTGCTGTTTATGGATCATCGTGTCAACGATGTTGCTAAAGCCATGGAGTGGGGAAGGCCGGGACTTATCTTTTCTGGTTCCATGTTCGCACTAGTATTTGCCATGGTTGTGCGCTTTTCCGCGGTAGCGATTGGTAGTATCGAAAGTAATTTAAATAAAATTTCTCCGTCGTTAGATATGGCATCGCGCACTATGGGTTGTAAGCCCAATGCCATGCTGTGGCGCGTGCACTTTCCGCTGGTTAAGCGCGGTGCACTGATTGCGGCTTTATTAGTGTTTATCGAGTCGATGAAAGAGCTTAATGCGGCTTTGTTACTTCGTCCGTTTAACTTTGAAACACTAGCCACATACGTTTATAACTTCGCCTCGGATGAGCATTTAGAATTGGCCGCTTTGCCAGCGGTTCTGTTGGTTCTTGTTGGGTTGATCCCGCTTGTTGTTGTTAACCGTTCACTGGAGCAAAATCACTGATGAGCTGTGCATTATCAATTAAAAACCTAACGTGCCAATATGACGATCAAACTGTACTCGAATCATTGTCTCTTGAGGTAGAACAAGGGCAGATTGTCTGTTTGCTAGGAGCCAGTGGCTGTGGGAAAACAACACTATTAAAGGCCGTTGCGGGATTATTGCCGTTAACGTCAGGCGAAATGAGTCTAAATTGCGTCACAATTGATGATGGGGAAAACTGGTTGCCGCCAGAACAGCGTAATATCGGGATGATTTTCCAAGATTACGCACTTTTTCCTCACTTGACGGTGGAGCAAAACATTGCCTTTGGCTTAAAGCAGTGCTCGACAAAAGAGAAAAATGCCAAAGTTCAAGAGATGTTAGAACTCGTGCATCTTCAAGGTTATGGCGATCGTTATCCTCATCAATTGTCTGGTGGACAGCAGCAGCGTGTTGCGATTGCTCGCTCATTAGCTTACAGCCCAGACTTATTGTTACTTGATGAACCGTTTTCTAATATTGATACGCAAGTTCGCCATGAGTTGATAAGTGAGATCCGTAAGATTTTTAAGGCCCAAGGTGTGACTGCCATTTTTGTTACGCATAGCCGTGAAGAGGCTTTTGCTTTCGCCGATAAAATGGCAGTGATGAACAATGGAGTCATCGAGCAATATGGCACAGCATCTGAGCTTTACTACCAGCCTTCAAGTAAATTTGTCGCTGATTTCTTAGGTGGTGGCAGTTACCTTGCTGCTAAACGGGTTTCGAATTCAGAATATGAAACCCACTTGGGCGTGGTTGAAGCCACGGCTCAACAAGATATTCCAGTACAGGCGGAGTGCTCTTTACTGCTAAGACCGCAGCATGTGCAAATTCAATCCGATGAAGATAGTTCGGTAACCGTATTGGAACAGCATTTTATGGGTGATCACTGCCGTTATGTGATTAACGCGAATGGTGACCGTTTGTTAGCTACAGCTTCGCAAGCATTAAATATAGGTGAGTCCGTCGCGGTGAAAATTGAAACGCAAGGCGTCCTGGCATTTGCTTAACGCTCCTGAGTATCTTTTCTATCTCGTTTACGACTTCCCAACATACAATAAAAAAGCCCGGCTGTGGAGCCGGGCAAGTGCTCTTCTCCTGTTGATGAGCGCCTTTTCAGACAGCGTTGACTCTCATCATAGTGCTCGAAGCGGGCACAAGGTTCAGTTATAAAGACAAGAAGTCTTTAAACTGTTGAAGAACACGTTCCGCAGTGTCCTTATCTTGCATCTCTGCAAAAATTCGTAGCAGTGGCTCAGTGCCAGAGAAGCGAGCGATGATCCAACCGCCGTTCTTGAAGTAGACTTTCGCACCATCTTCATAGCTGACTTTTTCGATTTCAAACTCGAACTCAGGCAACTGCTTTTCAACATAAATCTTGTTGAACAGTACGTCTTTTTGCGCTGGTTTGAACTTGCAATCGCCTTCTGCCATGTAGGCATAGCCGTACTTGCCGTAGATTTCATCCAGCAACTCAGACAGCTTCTTGCCGGTTACTGAAATCATTTCTACCAATAGGCTTGATGCGAATACGCCGTCTTTACCTTTGATGTGGCCGCGAATGGTTAGGCCACCAGAGCTTTCCCCGCCAATCAGTGAGTCATCCGCTTCCATTTGGGAGCTGATGTGCTTAAAGCCTACAGGAACCTCAAAGCATTTCTCGCCATGATCTTCGGCGACTTTATCGAGAAGGTGGGTGGTTGCGATGTTACGTACCACGGAGCCTTTCCAGCCTTTGTATTCAAGTAGGTAGTAGTAAAGCAGCAGTAGCACTTCATTTGGATGAATGAAGTTACCTTTTTCGTCGATAATACCAAGACGGTCCGCATCGCCATCAGTACCGATGCCAATATCGTAACCTTGCTCTTTCACTAGGTGCATCAAACGGTAGAGTGTTGCAGCGCTTGGCGAAGGCATTAACCCACCGAAATCTGGGTTTTTGCCATCGTTAATCACATCAACGTCACAGCGGCCGTTGATTAATACGGTTTGCAGTGCGTTTTTCGCGACACCAAACATTGGGTCGATCAAAACACGTAAATTCGCCTTCTTGATCGCTTCGATGTCGATAAAGTCGATGATTGAGTCAACGAATTCGTTCATCGGATTGATGATTTCAATCAGCTTATCTTCAACCGCTTGTTCAAAGTCGACGCTTTTTACATCGTGCGCAGTGAGCGCGTCTATTTGTGATTCGATTTTTTGGGTGATGATTTCATCTGCGTCACGACCGCCTTCAATGAAGACTTTAATGCCGTTGTAATCGGCAGGGTTGTGTGATGCGGTAATACATGCCGAGTATGCGCAGCCCATTTCTTTCGCTTTAAACATTACGATAGGTGTTGGGACAAATTTGTCGATAAAGCTAACCACAATGCCGTTTGCTGCTAGAACTTCAGCGAACCAACGACCTGCTTTATCGGAAAGAAAACGACGGTCATAGCCAATCACAAAACCGCGATCAGCAACCGATTCGTTATTCGTGATGTTTGCAACTGCTTGAGCGACCAAACGTACATTATCTTTGGTGAACTCCTCACCGATAAATGCACGCCAACCGCCTGTACCAAATTTGATCATGATTCGATCCTCGATAAGAGCGGCATCCCACCGCCTCTTAAATCTTTGCTAGCGAACCGATGCACACATCAAACTCAAGTGCATCGGATAAATCAAAAGGGGAAAAGCTCTCCCTCAAAAGATGATTAACCTAGAGTAACGATAACTTCGTTTACTGAACCTTCCGCTTGAACTGGTACAGAGGCACCATTCACTGCTTCACCGTTCACAGTAATCGACTTAACGCCTTTGCTTACTAAGTCTGGGTTAACGACTTTGATGTTGTACGTTGCACCTAGCCATTGACGAGTCACTTCGAAACCAGGCCAGTTCGTTGGGATACATGGATCGATAGTTAGGCCATCGAAGCCTGTACGCACACCAAGGATAAAGTTGGTAACAGCGAAGTAAGCCCAGCCAGATGTACCTGTTAACCATGGGTGGTTTGCACGACCGTGGTCTTGGTGGTCACGACCCATGATGAACTGCACATAGGAGTACGGTTCTGCGATACGTTTTTCGATGATGTCGTTCTGGTTGTATGGGTTTAGCGCATCGTAGAACTTCATTGCACGATCACCACGACCCAGTTTCGCTTCAGCTACCCAAGCCCATGGGTTTGGATGCGAGAATATCGCACCGTTCTCTTTTACGCCTTGGTAAACACGAGTTACGAAGCCGATATCATCATTCGGTGTTGCAAAAGATGGTGAGTTTAGGTGGAGGCCGTATTCAGAGAATAGGTTCTCATCGACAGCGTCCATCGCTTTTTCGCCGCGCTCTTGAGATACCGCACCAGAAAGTACCGCAAGTGTGTTTGACTCTAGGTGTACACGACCTTCTTTTTGTTGCGCTGTACCGATCTTTTCGCCGTTTTTCGTTAGACCACGGATATACCAGCCGCCTTCTTCGTCCCAAAGGTGTGTTTCACACGCTTCACGCACGTTTGCTGCCATCTCGGTGTATTTTTCAACGTCGGCTTCCTTACCTAGGTATTTCGCTAGGTCGATGAACTCCTGCAGTGCCCAGAAATGTAGGAACGACACCATTGAAGATTCGCCGCCACCTAGGTTCAGACAGTCGTTCCAGTCTGCACGCAGACCTTTACAGATACCGGTTTGACCTACGTATTCAGCCGAGAAGTCTAGCGCGGCTTTCATGTGGTCATAAACCGTTGCATCGCCACCGTCGGCGTAAGGGATCACTTCGTCGAAGAAGCTGTGCTCACCGGTTTCCATCACGTACTTACAGATGGTTGGAACTAGCCATAGGTGATCATCAGAACAGGTGTCTTCGATGCCGTGAATTTTGTCTTCATCAGAAGGTGTTGGAACTACGGTTGGAGATTTAGATGGTTTAACATCCGCTTTTTCTGGATCAAACCAATCTGGATCGAATAGGTGTAGACCGTAGCCCGCTTTTACTTGGCCGCGCAGTAGGTCAACGATACGTTTGCGCGTCATTGCTGGGTTAGCGTGAGGAACTGAGATTGCATCTTGCGCTGTATCGCGGTAACCAAGACCAGTACGGCCTCCCACCTCGATGAATGAAGCAAAGCGAGACCACACCACACACGTTTCCGCTTGGTATAACGTCCAAGCGTTGATCATGGTATCTAGACCTTCGTTTGGTGATTTCACTTGGAACTTGCCACAACGCTCATCCCAGTGTGCTTTGATACCCGCAAATGCGTTGTCGACTTCTGCAAGGTCTTGGTACTTAGCACGCAGACGCTCTCCGTTGCCTTTACCGATACCGAGAATGTAAGCAAAGCGAACTTCTTCACCCGGCTGAATAGTAAATTGCTTATGCAAAGAGCCACAGTGGTTGTAACAAGTTTGCGCTGTATTGAAACACTTACCTTGTTCTACCGCTAACGGGTTTGCTTCGTCACGGTATAGGCCTAGGAAGCTGTCACGTTGGCCGTCGTATGAATCTGGGGCAAATGTTGAAGCTAGGTAGTAGAAGCCTTCGAAATCGTTGGTGTTGTAGTACAGGTCGTACTCGATCACGCCTTCGTTGTAAGCCGTACCTGCCGAGTACAGAGACATCTGATGATTTTGGTTATCAGATTGAATGTGGCTGAATGAGAACTCAACAAATGAGAATGCACTGATCGTACGTGGTTTGTCAGAGGTGTTTTTAATCACTACATCCCAGATTTCAGCGTCTTCGCCTTTTGGCACGAACAGAGTTTTTGTTGCGGTAATACCGCTGTATTCACATTTGAACTTAGAGTAAGACAAGCCGTGACGAACTTCGTAGTTTGCTTCGTCTAGGCTCTTCGCAACTGGTTGCCAAGAGATTGACCAGTAATCACCTGTCTCATCATCACGCAAGTAAACGTAGTGTCCTGGGCGATCGAATGTCGCATTTGGACGGAATTTAGTAACACGGTTGTATTCTGGAGAGTTGTAGAACGAGTAGCCACCCGCGTTGTGCGAGATAACCGTACAGAACTTCTCAGTACCTAGGTAGTTGGTCCATGGTGCTGGTACGTCAGGGCGAGTGATGACGTATTCGCGATTCTCGTTATCGAAATAGCCGTATTTCATTTGTGTCTTTCCTTTTTACGAAGCTGCATCAGCAGCCAAAATTTAAAAACTCTTCAAGCGTGATGTTTCGACATCAGTTTTGTATTACTTCCACGGTTTACGGTAATTCACTCCCTGCAAATCAAGCAGAGGTAGATGGCCTTTCAAGCGTGATAAATAGTCGGTCCAATCTCGGTGTTGTTTGTCTGTCCAACATGCTTCTGCCATTGCAGTTAAACGAGGGAAGATCATGTAGTCCATGCGAGGTTGGTTATTGATAATTTCGCACCATAATGCTGTTTGAATGCCCCAAATGCGCTTACGTATTGGGTCGTCAGCAGGCACTTCAGCGAGCGGCTCGTAGTTGTAAGCTTTTTCTAGTGGCAGTGGGTTTGCCCAGTCCACGCCCGGTTCTTCAGGTGCGTAGTCTTGGGTCATATCTAGGTAAGTGGTTTGTGCTGGTTGCAGCACCACATCAAAGCCTTGGCGAGCACAGTTCAAGGCCGCTTCTTCGCTTAGCCATGAGTAGATCACCGTATCTTTACTGACTTTGTCGCCGTGTTGAGCTTCTTCCCAGCCCAGCATGCGTTTGCCCAATTTACGAAGTTTGTCTTCGGCATAACGTAAGAAGTGTCCTTGCAAATCTTTGTAGTCGCTGTAACCCAGTTGTTCCATTAGTGCTTGGCATGCTGGGCTTTTTGACCATACGCCGTTAGGTACTTCGTCGGCACCAATATGAACGTAAGGCGCAGGAAAAAGTGCAGAGACTTCTTCTAGCACTTTGTCGATAAATTCATAACTCCCCGGCAGAGCAGGGTTAATGACGTTGTCGTTGTAATGCTGAATACTGCGGTATTCGGTGGTATCTTCCGCTTCTACCAATAGGTGTGGTAACGACTTGATGGCGGCTCGGCAATGACCAGGTACATCAATTTCAGGAATGATGGTGATGCCGCGTTGCGATGCAAATTCGATAACGTCTTTGATGTCTTCTTGCGTGTAGAAGCCGCCGTAACGTTCATCAAAGTGCGTGTACTGTGGTTCATTGATCTCATCCAATCCGCGCCAAGCACCAATATCGGTCAGTTGAGGCAGTGATTTGATTTCAATTCGCCAACCCTCATCGTCGGTAAGATGCCAATGGAACGTATTGAACTTGTAATGAGCCAGTTGGTTGATCAAGCGTTTGACTTGCTCAACGGAGTGAAAATGACGAGCACAATCGAGCATCATACCGCGGTAACGAAAGCGTGGCCTGTCCTTGATTGAACAGCAAACTACTTCCATTGAGTTAGGTTGATCGCCAACTTTGACTAGTTGTAATAACGTTGCACAAGCATGGGTAAAACCAGACGAAGATCCTGCTTCAATTTTGATTGACTCTTCGGCTACTTTCAGTTTGTAAGCGCCTTCATCCAAGGTTGGGTTGCCTTTGAAGATGATCTGACTGCCATTGTCTGATGCGAACTCAAATTGGTGAATGCGCTTAAGCTCTTCAAGTAGCCATTCTTTAGCTGAATTGGCCAGGCTTGAATAAACCGCGACGCCAGCATGATGATCAAAGCTAAAATAGTGATCGCTGACCTCAATATGGTTTGGTTTTGGCAGCAAGGGCTGTGCATGGGTTAAACTTGCCGGAATCTCACTGCGTTCACGGTATGGTGAAGCTAATACGATAGGCGTGACATCCACTTGTGCGCGCTGTGGGTTTCCATCAACGACAAAGTTGATCATCGCTTCGTTAAAGCCATCCGAGTAATAACGGAATGGGTTCGAACCAATACTGAATTCACAGTAATAGTGATGGTTGGCAGCCAGTACCACCCCTTCTGGTTTAAGTGTGCAAAAACTACCAATTTGAGTCAGTTGACCATTTGAAACGCTGTCTGGAAGAATGTAACGATCGAAAGCGAAAGTTAAGCTCCAGCTGTTTAGGTCTTGGTCGCTCAAGTTATGAAAGGTGAGGCCAAAGCGGCAGTTTTGTTTCTGCTCAGAAAGGACTACGAGATCAACACGATATTCCATATCTACTCCTACGCCGCACTGAGCGAGTAAAGGTTATGTTCTGGTTTGCCAGCAAACATAATTGCGCCTTCAATCGCGTCAAACTGTGGCTCAACAATCCATTGCTGAACTGGTGGTGAAAGCCAACGTACAATGCGTTCAGCTATGCTGCCCATTAAACAAATACGTGTTGCGCCGCGCTTGTTTAATGCCACGAGAAACATTTCTATATCCGCTGCGGTTTGCTTCAGCATTTCAATGGCCAGTGCATCGCCTTGTTCCGCATGTTGGAAAATAGCCGGAGAAAACTGCCCATAATCACGAGGAAGCGCCTGTTTTGACCACGCCACCACGTTGTCGACCTCATTTTCGAAATGCGTCATAACGTGTTGTGCTAGGGGCGTTTTTTCTCTGATGCCATCTTCAGCTAACAAAACTTGCTGAACTAGGCGTAGCCCCATCACTGCGCCGCCACCTTGATCCGAAATAGGGAACTCACGACCACCGACAACGTGTTGCTCCAATCCGTTAAGGTAGATGCCACAAGAACCGGTTCCCGCAATCATGATTGCGCCATCTTCGCCATTGTGCGCACCAACGCACGCACCGTAGGCATCGGTATTCAGAGTCATACTGGCAAATGGATGAGGAAGAGACATGAAGGCTTGCCAAGATGCTTTGTGCTCTGCGCCAGCAAGGGCTAAGCCGACGTGCATCGACGCGAAATCTTGTTGTGTCAGACCGCCTTGCTCGGTAGCCGAAGTGATGGATTCAAGAATCGAAGCCATTGCTATTTCAGCACCTAGCATGATGTTGGCACTGCCGCTTTTGGCCTCGCCAAGAAAATTACCTTGTGAATCTTTAATCCTGGCTCGACATGACGTGCCGCCACCATCGATACCGACAAAATACATTCCCATGATTATTCTTCCTTCATATTTTTAGAGGTCGCCAACTGAGAAACATGCTGAGCTTGACTCATTATCGCGAGTAAGTACCAAGCGCCATGCGGGATCCACTGTTCGCCCCAGCGCCAGTTTTGTAACACGTCTTCTTTTTGTGCTGGTGGGTTAAATGCAATGTCTTCCTCGTCTTCAAAGCCGCCAGTGATTCCGTTACACACGCCACCTTTTGCGTTGAAGAAACCATATTGAGGGAGGTAATCAGGGTTGTTACGACCATGGCCATCTAGCATGCACATGTCGTATGGGTTTAAGCCTACAATCCAGTTCAATGCATCTTGAGCAAACACAGAAAGTTGTTGCTGTACTTCTTGCGACGCTATATGCGGTTGAGCAAGGTACGCCATGGTCGCGAGTGAGCCCAGTCGAGCATTCTCGCCTTGCCACCAATAGCCAGATTCATTGTTGTGTGCGACAAAAAATGCCTCGCGTTTTGACTCATTTACGCCTTTAACATATTGGCGAGGGTAACCGAATGGGTTGATCACTTTATTCGATATTGTGATCTCAAACTCACACGCTAGGTTGACGATACGTTTTACCGATTCCGCTCGTGCTGAGTCGTCTTCAATTGATAGATATTCGCATAGGGCAATAACTGGTAGACCAGCTTCGGCTGCGTGAAAATATGGACGGCTGCCGTCTTGGTTTGCTGACCAAAAGTGTTGAATCTGCTCGTCGCTCATTTGGCGTGCAACTAAACGTTGCGCCCACAAACGGCTCTCTTCCAAGTAGCGAGTTTCTTTGGTTGCTTTAAACAGTTCTACACAAGCCAGTAGCGCACAGTATTCGTCGATAATGTTTTCTTCCCCATCATTGAGGTACTGCGTATTGTGCTCTTTTAAGTGCCAGTAACCATTTTCGGCAGCGTTGCGGTATTTTTGTTGATCGTATTCACCGTGAACACTTAAACGCGATGCTGCCGCTAGCGCTGCAATGGCGACACCGCCACCTTGTCGAAAGCCTGCTTGATAGTCGTCAAATTTGTGACCAAGTTGAGTTTCGTACGCGCAAATCTCGCGTTGCGCAGTATCTTTGCTCCACTTGTCAAAGACCGTCATGTAGAAAAAGCCTTTTTCGTTTTGCATACGCACAAGAAAGTCTGCACCGAACAGGGCTTCTTCAATCAGACGTGTACGTGTGAAAGCTGCAATGTCTTCGCTTCCTTCAAGCAATGAAACCCCTTTTAGGATGTTCCAAACCACCATTGGGGTTTGTTGAGGATTCAAATAATTCGCGTATGAAAGGTGACTTAAATACTTGCTAACGTCTCCTGATGCGTCGTACCAGCCGCCGTGTACATCAACCTTTTTATTGGAGTTTAGTACTGGAAGTTGTCGATCTTGTTGATCGAAGATCCCGCCGCAACGTTGCGATTTGAAGTAGTGGATCACATCTGACAAAGTTTGATCCAACAGAATGTGTTCGCCAACGATGAAAGAGGAAGAGCGCGTATCTTCTACTTGCAAGAAATAGTCACCTGACGTTGTGAAAGAGGAAAAGTCGATGAGGTAGAAATAGCCCTGATGCCAGTTCGCCACTTTACCTTGTTCTTCAACCGCAAAAGTTGCCACGGTTTGCTCGCTAGTGGCACAAATCAATTGAGCAGTGTAAGAAGACAAGTGTGGTTGTTCGGTCTGGATAATGGCTTTCTTTGGGCCCAGACGTTCATAACCAATGTGGTTAGTCAGTAGCAGCATTCAATGTCTCCGGGAAACGATAAAAACAGGAATGGGCCAGGCTGAACCTGACCCTCGTTATGATTAATCTTCAAATAAGTAACAGCGGACAAAGTGGTTGTCGGACAGTTGAGTGACGCCCGGTAGTCGTTCGCGACATTTGTCGGTAGCGTGTACACAACGTCCAGCAAATGGACAGCCGACAGATTCTGGTGTCCAAAGTGGGATTTCCCCTTTGTTGCCTTTCAGTTTCTCGTGAATAGACTTCGATGGATCTGGAACCGCAGATACCAACAGTTGCGTATATGGGTGTTGAGGATCGTGAATGATTTCTTCAGTATCGCCCCATTCAACCATGTGACCTACGTACATGACCGCGAGATCTTCAGCAATGTAACGCGCTGTTGCGATGTCGTGAGTGATGTAAAGCAGAGACATTTGTTTCTCGAACTTCATCTCTTCCATCAAGTTCAGAACACCGGCACGGATTGATACATCGAGCATCGATGTTGGCTCATCCGCCAATACCACTTCTGCACCAACTGCGATGTTACGAGCTAGGTTTACACGTTGACGCTGACCGCCAGATAGCTGGTGCGGGAACTTTTGCGCCGTTTCTTTTGGTGGAATAAGACCAACTTGTTCAAGTAGGTCGTACACACGCTCTTCCAGTTCTTTCTTGTTGCCCGGTGCTACTTTCTTATGAATCAGCAGCGGGCGCGCAATATGGTGGAAAATGTTGTGTGTTGGGTTTAGCGAGCCGAATGGGTCTTGCCACACCATTTGTACACCTTCACGGTAGGTCATTAAATCGTGACGAGAGGTGATGTCTTGGATATCACGACCTTTGTATTCAATGATGCCATCGGTTGGTGCGTACATTTTTGCAATCATTTTTGCAGTAGTAGACTTACCTGAACCAGATTCACCTACCACTGACAAGCCGCGGCTCTTGTACATTTTGAAAGAGACGTCGTTGATTGCGCGCATCTTAGATTGTTTGATTGAGTTACTGTTTAAAGGGAAGTCCTTAACGACATTTTTACCCTCAATCAGCAGTTCGCCGAATTGTTTGCTCATAATTCTCTCCAGTGTAATTTTTGTTCTTAGCTAGCGTTTTTTTGTTGTTAAACCTTAGCTTGAGCAATGGTGTCGCCGTACAAATGGCAATTTGAGAGGCGACCTGGTTCAATTTGACGTAATTGGGTTGGTACACGTGTACATGCTTCATGTACGCGATCGCAACGAGCTTGGAAGCGGCAGCCTTGTGGAACTTCTAGCAAGTTCAACGGGTTACCTGGAATACCAGTCAATTTGGTCTTTGGTCCAGTTAGTGGAGGGAAAGAGCTACCCAAACCTTTGGTGTAAGGGTGGTAAGGACTTTCCAGAATTTGCTTAGAAGGCGCGACTTCAATCAACTCACCTGAGTACATGATGCCGATACGATCCGAGAACTCGACCATCAATGACAAGTCATGTGTGATGAATAGAATTGAGAAACCAAACTCTTCTTTAAGCGCGTAAATTTTTTGTAGAATTTCACGTTGAACCACTACATCCAATGCGGTAGTCGGTTCGTCCATGATGATCATTTTTGGGTTCAGAGCCAAAGCGATTGCGATTACTAGACGTTGACGCATACCACCAGAGAACTGGTGCGGGTAATCACTCAATCGGCTAGGGTGGATATCAACGATTTCCAGCAGACCTTCAGCGCGTGTTTTTGCTTGAGCGCGAGTCATATTGGTATGACGCATGATGACGTCACAGAACTGCTCTTCCATGGTTAGAACAGGGTTCAAAGCGTTCATCGCACTCTGGAATACCATCGACATTTCACTCCAGCGGAACGCTTGCATGCGATCATCGCTGTACTGAAGGATATCTTCACCGTTGAAGATAACCTCACCACCTGTGATAAACGCTGGCGGCTTATGAAGGCGCATTAGTGAGAAGGCAACAGTGGATTTACCACAGCCAGATTCACCAGCCAGACCGAATACTTCACCTGGTGCAATGTCGAAGCTCACGTTGTTACAGGCGCGGACATCGCCCGCGTCTGTGATGTAGTCTACGCATAGGTTACGGATGGAAATTAGTGGTGCAGTCATGATTATTTATCTCCGCTCCATAGTGCATTTTGTGGTGCCAGTTCAGGCTCACGTTCTTTCTTGTCTTTTGCAGCTAGTTTTTTCCAGCGTTTCATGCCTTTGTGAGAACGAAGTTGAGGGTTCGCAATTTCGTCAACGGCAAAGTTCAACAGAGCAAGACCAGTAACCAGTAGTGTTAGGGCAATACAAGGTGCTAGTACTTCCCACCATGCGCCAATCAGCATGGCTGATGAGGTTTGCACGTTGTAAAGCATGATGCCCCAACTGATCGTGTTGGCATCACCCAAACCTAGGAACGAAATGACCGCTTCAGTGTTGATCGCCAGCATTACTGAGCCAATGAAGCTCGCACCGACAATTGGGATAAGGTTTGGTAAAATCTCAACGAAGATGATGCGGAATGAAGACTCTCCCAATACTTCGGCAGCTTTAACGAACTCTTTCTCGCGTAGTGCCATAGTTTGAGAGCGGACAACACGTGCACCCCATGCCCAAGAAGTACCAGCGATAATCAAGGCAATGGTGAGTGGGCCTGCTTCACCGATAAAGGCCGCCAACACGAATAGCAATGGATACTGCGGAATTACTAACATGATGTTCATCGCGGCACTCAATACGTCATCCACTTTGCCGCCGAAGTAACCTGCCGATATACCAATGACTGTTGCTAAGAAGCACACGATGATGCCAGCGCCAAAGCCTACACCCAGTGATACTCGTGCACCGTAAGCCACTTGCGACCAGATATCGCGACCCATTCGGCTAGTACCTAATACGTGGTCGGCCTTTTTAGACATAATCAGCGTACGACGATCGTCTGCTAGGTTTTTAGCGACCCAACCATCAGGATTGTTTTGTGCCTGTTTTACAACAAAGCTTGGGTATTCGTGTGGGTTACCGGTTCGCTTGTCTGGCGCATGCTTTGTAAGTAAAGGAGCGGCGATCGCAACGAATACGAATACGGTAACAATACCAAGACCGATTCGAGCGAATGCGTTACCTAAAATAAGTTTGAATAGTTCTTTCATGATTATTTGCCTCCCGTACGTAGGCGAGGGTCTAGAATCATGTACAGCATGTCAGCCATTAAGTTGAAGCACAGCATGAACATCGTCATGATAATTAACTGACCTTGAAGTACTTGGTAGTCACGAGCGTGAATTGCGTTAAGTAGCACGGTGCCTAAACCTGGGTAGTTGAAAATCATCTCGATGATCAATTGACCACCAATGGCCATACCCAAAGACATAGACAGTGCGGTAACACTTGGAAGTAGTGCGTTACGTGCGGCGTAATTAAAGACGACGCGGTTTTCACTCAGCCCTTTACCTTTAGCCATCGTGATGTAGTCTTCGGCGAGAAGGTTGATCATGTTGTTACGCATGTTAACTAGGAAGCCACCAATTTGAACGATGGTTGCACAGAATAGAGGTAGTACAGCGTGGTAACCCACGTTCTTGATGAACTCCCAGCTTGTCCAATCAGGAATAGTACCTGGCGTGTAAGCATAGCCAGATGGGAACCATTTCAGGCCAATCGCAAAGGTAAACAGCGCTAACATTGCGATAACCATTTGTGGAATAGCTTGAATGATCAATGTGCCAGGCGTTACGAATGCATCGTACTTACTACCGCGCTTCCAGGCGGCAAAAATACCAAGGACAGAAGCGATGGAGAAAGAAAGTACAACCGCAGTACCAGCTAGAAATAGTGACCAGCCAAATGCACTACCTAGTAAAGAATTAACTGAAAGTGGGTAGAACTGGATTGAGGTGCCCAATTCCCAACTTAGAATGTTTTTAATGTACGAGAAGTACTGAATGTAAATTGGCCCATCAACGAAACCGAGCAGTTCTTTCATTGCTGCGATTCGTTCTGGAGTCACCTGTACTGAAGCATTAGCAAACATCATGGTAACTGGGTCACCAGGCATTGCTCGCGGAATAATAAAGTTTAACGTCGCTGCAACTAAGAGCGCGACAAGATAGAACGACAAACGTCTTAAAAAATAACCCATAACTCACACCTTACTCACCCAGATTTTTTCCCTGTTTCTGGTTTCAGGTCGCTCCTAGCGAAATTTAGAGCGAAAAATCCCCTGACGACGAGCGCCACATATTGGTTTCGTTAACAAGGGATTTTTATAGGCGGCACACGGGATGTATGCCGCTTGAAATGAACTTCTACTTATTTAACTGGTTTTAGGTCCAGTACGTGAAGTAGACGCTCTGGGATACCTGCCCAAATGTTTGGACGGCCCTTAGGGTTTTCTTCGTTCCACCAACCAGTGAAGCGAGTTGTGTTGTATTGGTACATGTACGCGCCAGATAGCACAGGAATAGTTACTTGGTCCTGAGCAATGATCTTCTGAATGCCATGAGCGATCTCTAGCTGTTCTTGCTTATCTGCTGTCTTGTAGAAGCTGTTAAGAAGACCGTCTAGCTTATCGTTCTTGTAGAAGTGCATTGCAAAGCGAGGCATGCCGTCACCAGCTTGTAGCTTCGAGTTGTAGCCACTATCCCAGTACAAGTGTGGATCTGCACCGTGGAAGTAGTTGGTGTAAGCAACGTCGTAAGTACCTTCTAGCATTGCTTGGTTGTATACCGAGAAGTCCGGTGTACGAGCACGAGCTTTAATGCCCACTTCTGCTAGTTGCTCAACGGCTAGTTGTACTGTGTTGTTGAAGTCAGTCCAACCGTTTGGTGATTGAATTAGAAGCTCGAAAGACTTGCCAGATGGTGTATCCACAAAGCCATCTTTGTTTACATCTTTGAAGCCAGCTTTAGCTAGAAGCTTTTTCGCACCTTCCGCGTTGTATGTGTTGTAGCCTTTGTACTTGTTGTGCGTCTCTTCATCAGACCAAGCTTCGAATGCGTAGCCAAGGCCAGATGCGAAGTCGTTCACTGTACCGCCGCCGTAGAAAGCGATATCAATAATAGTTTGACGGTCTAGCGCCATAGAGAACGCACGACGGAAGTCAACGTTAGTTAGCGCTTCGTTTTTCGCAGCGTCTGGGTTTTTGAAGTTCACTACAAATGCTTGAGTACCCGCTGGTGGGTACCAGTAGTGGTGATTCGGACTTGCTGCAGCGTACGTACGGTCGATGTCTGGTACGAATGAAGACGTCCAGTCCATTTCGCCGTTAACGATTTTGCCCAAGAATTGGTCGTTGTTCGCGATTTGCGGCACACGCAGACAGTCTACATCTAGGTTGTCTGCATCCCAATAATTCGGGTTCTCACACTGGATATATAGCTGCGGTGTGAAAGTGTCGATTTCGGTAAATGGACCACTGCCTACTGGATTTTCGTTTGTGAATGTTGCTGGATCTTTTACTTTGCTCCATACGTGCTTAGGTACGACGGGTACTTTCGCAATTTCGTAAGGAACGTTTGAGTTTGCTTCGCTTAGACGGAATTTAACTTGGTAGTCGTTAACTTTTTCTACGCCAGTCACCCAAGAGTTGATACCAGATTGGTCTAGCTCTGGCTTCTCTTTAACTAGGTTGAAAGAGTAAACAACATCATCAGCGGTAAACGCTTTGCCATCAGACCATTTTACGCCCTTACGGATATCGAAGGTTACGCTCATCAGGTCATCAGCCATGGTAAAGTTTTCTGCTAGACGAAATACAGGCGTATTACCGTGCATTTCGTTAAAAACAACGAGCGGCTCGTAAATAAAGTCGGTTGTTGTGTGCAGGTTAGTTGCACCCAAGAAAGGGTTAAAGTTACGAACGAAAGTTGTAAACTCTTTAGGGTGGATAGTCAGTTCACTGCGTTCAGCCGCAGTAGCTACCGATGCAAAACCTGTAGTAGCCGTTGCAATAATTGCTGTTGCTAGTGCTGTTTTTTTAATATTGGCAAGCATAGCTGTTCCTTACTATTTGCTTTCATTTCACTAAATGGAATTGAATGTCATCAATTGATAAACACTCTCTAAGACCTACCTCTTGTACATGCCTTACTCATTACAACATTGAGTTTCGCCAAGAGTGGCCTGTAGGCCTTAGGCAGGAGTAAGAAAACACCTTATCCATAAAATAATCAAACTTGATTCCCGTTAAAAACGTTAAAATCTCTGAGCTCTCCGTTATAAACGTTATTTTGGCTAATTTTAACCAGCATTGGGCCAAAAAATAAACGTTGATATGCGTCGCAGTTTATATCCTTGTTAATAATGAATGTTGGTGATTACTAACCTGTTGGTCCTTTTTAAATATACGTTTCTTGCTTGGTTTCTAGGTTCGGAGATCTCGCTCACATGCAGAAATGGTGTTAATTAATCAGCTAAAAATTAATCTGCCGTTCTGTTGTGATTAAGTTCGCAATCTCTATCAATAGTTCGTCAAAATCCGCTTGTTATCTGAAAAATGGCCTTTTTTATCGACAGTTTTCTTCCGTTTGTTGTCCTTTTTTTATTGTATGAATGAAGTTTTTCGGTTGCTCGAACTTACCTAGTTAAGACAAGTTAAATGGATAAGGTCGTACGTTTTGAAGACCAACAATAGATAGCGTTGTCTAACCAAATGTTCGTTATTGGAAATATGTTAACGGGGTAGGAAGAGGCGGTCTCTTTTATCTCTAGGAAGGGAATACTCGAATAACAAAAAAGCCCAGCATGCACGCTGGGCTAGTTTTTTGATAAATATTAGCTGGTCAATAGTCGCTGTAGTTTATCTCGTTGTGCTTCTATGTATGCTCTCTCGGGGCTCTGTTCTTTGCAGTGTTCGAGAATGAACTCTATCGAGCTTAGCACCGTTCTCCAACGTGGTGTTTTGGGTAATGTTTCTATACGCATGTATTTATCTAAAGTGCGTGTTTGCAAAGTACTACGGTCTAGATAAACGCGCCACAAGCCACTTTGCTCTGCAAATGCGAACTTACTTTCACCCGTTACAGATTCCCAATACTCTAAAGCATGTGTCATTGCGTCTACTAGAACTTCTCGCATAAGTTCTTGCTTGTCTTTTTTATTACCGAGCGCTTTGTCTGCAAGGCGCGTAAATTCTCCGCCAAGCTCTTTTAGCTTTTGTAATTGGTCTTTGTCACCATCAAATGCATAACTTGAAAGCACTTCTACGGCGGTTTCTAGATTATGTATGCGAGCGGCACTGGCTCCACCGCCGACATTAAAGATGTACATGATATCTAACCCTGAACCTTCAGGGAGCTTAAGAATGTCTGCTTCGATGTTCTGACGAATATCTTCAATATAGATATCAATCTTGCCACAGTAATGAGGTTGTTTGACGGTTAGATATTTAGGGGCAATCAGCTCATCAGCAGATGAGCGCTTTAGCTGTTCTAAGCTGCGCTTGAATAGCTTACAAGCAGCTTCGTTAGCAAAGCGAATACGCTTGTCTTCACGTAGACAGATGATAGCTTCAGGAGCCGATTCTAGCTGTTCCAACAGACGACCTTGAGTCTCAAGTAAGCTTGCTTCAACGACTGCTCGCTGTCTAAGTTCAGACTCTAGCACTTTGTTTTCCATATGGCGCATTTCTGCTTTACTTGCCGTTAAATGCGCTTGGATACGTGCCGCCAACTCTTGTTTATTAAATGGTTTCGATAAATAGTCGTTGGCTCCTGCTTCAAAACCTCTTACACGATCTTCTGTTTGACTGAGTGCGGTGAGCATAATGATTGGCAACTCGGCATGATCATAGGTTTCACGTAGTTCACTACAAACTTGGTAGCCGCTCATGCCTGGCATCATGATATCCAATAACAGAAGTTCCGGCTTCTCTTGCTCGACGAGTGCTAACGTTTCTGGCCCATCGGAGACGGTACGCACACGATAGCCCTCTAAACGTAAAAAGCTTTCAAGCACGCGTAAGTTTACTGGTTCATCGTCAGCAACATACAGTAACGGGCCGTCTGGGTTCTCTGGAAGTGATAAGTCTTCGCGGTTCTCTACATTAACTTCAGGAATTTGGAAGTGCCCGTGCGCAGCTAGAGTCTGGGTTGCTTGGATTTCTTCTTCACTGGCGAGCGGTAAAGTGAAACTGAAGGTAGTTCCGACCATTGGTTGGCTACTGACGTATAACGAGCCTCCCATTAATTCGATCAATTGCCGGCTAATGGAGAGCCCAAGCCCTGCACCTTGACGATAACGGCTCGCGTCTTGCCCTGCTTGGATAAGTGGTTCAAAAATATGCTCAAGTTGTTCTGCGGGAATTCCTTGTCCAGTATCCACGACTTGTACGCGTACATGATCATCTACCACATTAGCGGAGATAACAATTTTACCTTCTGAGGTGTATTTAATCGCATTGCCAATCAGGTTATATAGCACTTGTTCAAGGCGTTGCGGGTCAGCTGACACTGCTTTTAAATCCGCTGGGACTTGGTTGATGATGCGGATGGTTTTACTTCCAAGTAAATGGCTAGAAAGCTCTAAAACCAATCGTGTTGCACTGCCCAAACTCACTGCTGATTTCTGGATATCCATGCTTCCATAACGCATTTTATGATAATCCAACAAGTCATCGACTAGATTAGCGAGACGCTGACCACTTTTAATGATGATATCAAGCTGATATTTCTGGCTAGCGGGGATCGCGCCATTGGCGCCGGACGCTAAGGTTTCAGCAATCCCGACCATGCCGTGTAACGGTGTACGAAGTTCATGAGAAGTCGTGGCTAAGAATTCATCTTTTAATTTATCGGCCAATTGCAGTTCTTCATTCTGTTTTTGAATGATCTGTATGTTGCTTTCTAGTTCTTCATTTTGCTTCTTAATGGTTTGAATCTTCTCTCGAATAGAGCGTTGCATTCGTTCAAAGCTTAACGCAAGCCGACCAATTTCATCTTTACGAACAGTATTAAAAGACGTGTCATCAAGATCACCTGCAGAGACCTTTTCGGCAACCCAAGTCAATTTCAGCAACGGAGAAGTGATAAAGTTTGATAAATAGTGAGAAGCGATCACCACAAGGATAATGGCGATCAACATAGCGATAACGAATAGTTTTTCGAGTTGATGGATACGAGCGAAAGCTTCGTTTTCTGGTAACTGTACGACGAGCGCCCAAATCACACCACGAGTTTCAATCGGTGCATAAGCCGCGATGATCTCTTCACCTAAACCGTTTGTGTAAGTGCCGACACCAAATGCACCAGAGAGTGCTTTATCGATCACTTCTAAACTGTTCTTAATATCGTCTTGTTTCGTGTTAATTGTGCGAGGTTGGTGATCATTTCCAACCAGCAAGGTGTTAATTGATGACTCTCGGTTGGCGTCTGCGGCTAACTTAGTGATGCCATTATTTGGCAAGCGGAACATGGCATAGCTGTGTAGATAACCTTGCTGAACAATTGGTGCACCTAGCCAAGCGACTGATTTCCCCCCTTCCAGCTCGAAGTCAGACACAATCACAGGAGTGTAGTCTTCGTTTACTTTTCGACGTTCAGTCACATCATCGGCGAGACGCTTGAAAGTTTTGCCAAGTGCCGAGTCTTTGTAGGGGCCTGATAACAAGTTCGTTCCGTAGTTATCGTCTTTGTTGATCGAGTAGGTGACGTTACCATTGATGTCGACCAGCAAAATGTCATTAAAATCAGAGCGCTTGAGGAGCTCTAAGTAGGCCCAATGATAGCGTTTATGTAAAAGCCGGTAACGTTCACTTCCTACATAGTTGGATGACTCGGGTAACGTTGAGGTTTTGATTTGGTCTCCGCTGCCCTCGATGTAGCGCTGTTGGGCGTTTTTACGAGACTCTTCAATATCATTGCCTAAACGACTAAAAGCATTGACGAGACCGTAGAATCGGCCACCACTGGCGTAAGCCAACTCTGAGCGCACAAAGCCCATGACTTCGGTTTCTCGTGCCTCAAAGTAGTCGATGATTTGCTGCTGTTTTGTATCTCGAACAGACAGTAAGTGCGAGGTGCTTTGTTCTTGCAGATCTTTACTGTGGGACTGCAAGAAAAAGATCGCAGTAATGGTAAGAGGTGTGATACTGAGCACCAGAAATGCGGTCATCAGTGTACTCTGAAGGCGCTTAAATTTCTGTTTTTTGTAGAATTTAAACATGGATAAGATTACAACTCATAATGGGCAGTTCTAAAACATACTTCGCTGCCGAGGTTCTCGTTAAAAACGGATAAGATGTTCAACTAGATAGAATTAACAAAATTAACGAGTTTTTTTTCTTTGACAAGAAAGTTAGTTGTAAAGCGTGCAGGGTGACGCAGTTTTTCTTATGAGTGTTGAATTTATGAGAAAAAATCGCGCAGGTTTGTGCCCGCGCGGGGGGAAGTTATGATTTTTTCGCGTAGTAGATAGAAAATTTATTGGTCTTATTTAGCGTCTCGCAATTATTAAACGCCCGCTCGATAATTGGTGGGTATTTTAAGAAACTATTCGCGACAATCACCATTTCGCCGTCTTTGGTTAAATATTGTGGTGCCTGACCCAACAAGGTTTCCGCTGCGTTGTAATTTGTGTCTAGACCACTGTGGAATGGCGGGTTGCTGACGATAAAGCGGTAGTCTTTTGCGGTATCCGAGTATATATCTGATGCAAATACGCGTCCGGATAAACCATTCGCTTCTAATGTGGCTTGGCTAGAAGTGATCGCATAAGCATTAATGTCACACATCTCAATCGCGATCTCTGGATTCGCTTTCGCCATAAACGCACCGAGTACACCTGCACCACAACCAAAGTCGAGCACTTTGCCCGACAGCTTAGGTAAGGCTTCAAGCAGCAATCGGCTACCTAAGTCGAACTCGCCATGGCTGAATACGCCAGGTAGGCTCTTAACCGCTAGCGACTGCTCACCGAGTGTAACAGTGTAAGACTTAAACCAATCTGCTTGGTTGAAAGGTTTTGGTTCATTGAGGCAATTACCCCAGTAAAATGAGCAGCGACGAGCAGAGTCGTACTTGTTCACAGGGCCGTATTCTTGGAACATCTTCTCGATGCTCTTGATGCCGGAGCGGTTTTCACCAACGATGACGATTTCGGTGTTAATGCCCAGTTTCGCCATCAACATCGCCAGCAAGTATTCTGCTTCGGCTTTTGCTTTTGGCCAGTATAAAAGGACCATGTCTGCTTTTGTTTCAACATCAAACACAGAGCCAAAATGACTTTTCACTTTGTCAGAGGTTTGAATTTGGCGGTAGTAGCTATAGTTGGAAGTAAACACTTCAACAGACTCACAATGAGCCACTAACTCAAGAGGAAATAGGTCTTCAACTTCACCAGCGACTAAAACGTGTTTTCCGTTGAAGTATTCAAGTTGGCGCTGAGCTATTTGGCTAGGAGCGATATAAGCAGACATAAATTTGGTTCATCAGAAATAATTTGGGGCAGATTTTCGCACAATCTGCCCCAAGCTTGAAGTGATTAAGCGGTGACTAGCTGTTGTCTTGTTGGTTAAGGAAGTCTTTGAATTCTTCCTCGTAGATATTAAACAGTACCATGGTCACGGCAAAAATAAGTGGGCCGTAGATAAGACCAATCAAACCAAACAGATGCAGACCACCCAGTAATGAGAAGAAAATCATAAGGGTATTCATGCCGGCGCTGCCTTGCATTAGCAACGGACGCAATAGGTTATCTATAGAGCCAACGACAACTACACTCCACACCGTCAAGAAGATAGCCCAAGTCATATCGCCTGTTAAGAACAAGTACGCTGCTGCAGGAATCCAGATTAGTGCGGTTCCTACCACTGGAATGAATGATGCAAAGCCCATCATTGTTCCCCAAAATAACCCAGGGAAGCCGGCGAGCCACATACCGATACCGCCAGCCAGACCTTGAGCAATCGCTGTCATGAATGAGCCCATTACGGCTGATTTAGAAACTTGCTCTATCTCTGTCAATATGCGGTCTTCTTGGCTACGTGAGAGTGGCAGGATATGACGAATCGCAGAGATAATTTTGTCGTGGTCACGAAGCAGAAAAAACAGCACAAACAGCATTAGGAAGAAGTTCATTAGGAAGTTGGTTGCGTCTCCTAAAATCTTTGCGCTGATAGCGACTAAGTTAGAGCCAAACGATGTGGCAAATTGACCAATTTTCTCAGCAATGGCTTTGGGCTCGATTTTATCAAAAGGTAAGTACTCATTAACAATCGATAAGCCTTTGATAACGAAAGGATGTTGGAATATATCTTGGATGCCACCATTGGTAACCCAATTATATGTATTTTGTGAGAAAACAGAGCCTTGCTGAACAATGGCGGCAAACACAAATAAAAGCGGGATAACAATAATAAACGTCAAGACGACACATGACAGCAGTGCCGCCATATTGGGGTGCTTGGGAATTTTCTGCTCAAACCATTCGTGTATCGGAAACATGAGCAAAGAAATGATAAAAGCCATCACAATTGAATTGATATATGGCTCAACCAATAAGTAGCAAGCAAAAGCAGCGGCGAGTAAAGCAACCATTAGTACTCGGTGACTCGACGTTATTTTTACATTATTTGGCATGGTATTAGTCCAACTTACAGGTGACGTTTACGGTTTATGCCTTCAATGATGGCATGTAACCTTTATTACTTTGCACTCTTAACTCTTTCAAGCTTATGACAATGCCGAATTAGAGCAGGGCGATGTACCTTGCTATAATGACTACAAATCAGTCGGTTATCAATCAAGAGATGAGCTATGGGTTGTTGCAACGGTGATAAAAAGTGTCAAACCGAGAAAAAAGCTAAGCGAATACCGTGGTTTGGCATTGTCGTTGGGGTATTAGCGATATTGGTTATTTTGAATTGGCAATAAAAAAGGACCGTTACGGTCCTTTTCTAAATGCGTTATCGCCGTTTTTAGCGATTACTTCGCTTCTTCTGCAAGAACAGCAAAACAGCGGTCAGCAGCTTCTAGTGTGGCATCAATCTCTTTTGAACCATGAGCGAGTGAAGTAAAGCTCGCTTCAAACGCAGATGGCGCAAGGTAGACACCGTGTTTTAGCATTAAGTGGAAGAAACGCTTGAAGCGTTCTACATCGCACTTCGTTACGTCTTCGTAGCAAGTTACTTTTTCTTGGTCAGTGAAGAAGAAGCCGAACATACCGCCCACTTGGTTAACAACTAGCGGAATACCGTGTTTTTCTGCTAGAGACTTAAAACCTTCAGCAAGTTGTTTCGTTTTAGAAGCTAGGCGCTTTTCGTTGCCTTCTTCTTTTAGAAGGTTCAAACATGCGTAGCCTGCTGCCATTGCGACAGGGTTACCGGAAAGGGTACCAGCTTGGTAAACTGGGCCTGTAGGTGCAACGTATTGCATCACTTCTTTACGGCCACCGAAAGCACCTACTGGCATACCGCCACCAATCACTTTACCCAGTGTCGTTAGGTCGGGTTTGATGTTGTAGTGTGCTTGCGCGCCGCCTAGAGCAACACGGAAGCCTGTCATTACTTCATCAAAAATTAGTAGCGTGCCTTCTTGATCACAGATTTCACGTAGCCCTTCGTGGAAGCCTTCCACTGGTGGAATACAGTTCATGTTGCCTGCTACTGGCTCAACGATGATACAAGCAATTTCGCCTTTGTTAGCAGCAAATAGCTCGCGTACAGAATCTAGGTCGTTGAATGTTGCTGTTAGCGTGTGCTTAGCAAAATCTGCAGGAACGCCAGGAGAGCTTGGTTGACCTAGTGTTAGTGCACCAGAACCTGCTTTTACTAGCAAGCTGTCAGCGTGGCCGTGGTAACAACCTTCAAATTTCATGATCTTGTCGCGACCGGTGAAGCCACGTGCAAGGCGAATCGCGCTCATCGTAGCTTCAGTACCAGAACTTACCATGCGTATTTGCTCCATTGATGGAACAAGCTCAGAAACTAATTCTGCCATCGCGATTTCAAGCTCTGTTGGCGCACCGAAGCTAAGACCGCGTTGCGCTGCATCAATTACTGCTTCGCGGATAACCGCGTGGTTGTGGCCAAGAATCATTGGACCCCAAGAGCCAACGTAATCAATATACGCTTTACCATCGGCATCAAAAATCAGTGGACCGTCTGCTCGTTCGATAAATAGCGGAGAGCCGCCAACGCCGTTGAATGCACGAACTGGTGAATTGACACCGCCAGGGATGGTTTGCTGAGCTTTTTGATACAGCTCTGATGATTTGGTCATGGGGTTATCCTCTTTTGATTGCTCGGACCAAGTGGAGCGCATTGTACCTAGCTATAATCAAGTTAGAAACGTTTTGCTTAATTTATGTGTTGTTTCGCAGTGTAATCTTATATATCCGCATCTGTTATAAAGAATCGGCGGCGAATACTTGAACGAGTTTGTCAGGTATTGGATAATCGTCTCAATTAGCACAAATTTGACGTCTTGCTTCAGGCTTGACGCATTACACGAGTGAGAGAGGTCTTCGTGAGCGAAGTAAACGTACCATTATCTTTTTCTGACGCAGCAGCATCTCGCGTTAAAGCATTGATTGCTGAAGAAGAAAACCCAGCATTGAAACTGCGCGTATACATTACTGGCGGCGGCTGCAGCGGCTTCCAATACGGCTTTACTTTTGATGAAAATGTAAACGAAGGCGATACGACAATCGTAAACAGTGGTGTAACACTGGTTGTAGACCCTATGAGTCTGCAATATCTCGTTGGCGGTATTGTTGACTACACAGAAGGGTTGGAAGGAGCGCGCTTCTTCGTAAATAACCCCAATGCAACGACAACATGTGGTTGTGGTGCATCGTTCAGTGTGTAATTAACACCTAACAGGCAGCTAATGGCTGCCTGTGCTTTATGTAGAAGGATGTCACGTAAAGCACACGCTCGCAGATATGCAGAGAAATAATAAAAAGGACTTTATATGTCTGGACTTTCTTTTGGACGCCGAATTGTCGAGCGCCCTTGGCTAGTATCTCTTATCCTCGTCTTACTTCTTGTTGCATGGCTAACCATCGGCCAACTCAAAGCACAAGATGATCATCCTAACTCTTCAACATCCACGAACACGACACCACTTGCAAAGGTGATGTTTGATACTTTTCTTGCCGAACCTACCAGTAAAACCATTGAATTGTATGGACGAACAGCGCCCAATCGTCAAGCGCGTCTTGGCGCCGAAGTTGCAGGTAAAATAGTCAGTCTTAACATAAAGAAAGGCCAAGCGGTCAAACAGGGACAAGTGATCGCAAACATCGATAAGCGCGACCTTGGCATTCAACTTAAACGGGCCCAGGCGATGCTGTTGGTTAAAGAAAAAGAGTTTAATGCAGCTAAATCGCTAAAAAGTCGAGGACTGCAAGGTGAGGTTGCGTTTGCGACAGCGCAAGCAGCGTTGGTAGATGCACGTGCGAATTTGAGTAACGTGCAAACGGCTTTAAGAAATACTGAGGTTAAAGCGCCATTTGATGGCATCGTAGATCACCACTTTGTTGAGTTAGGTGATTTTGTCGGGATTGGCGATCCTATTGCGACGGTCATTGATTTGGATACTTTAGTGATTGAAGCCGATGTCAGTGAACGGCATATACAATACCTTAAGGAAGGCCTAGAAGCCGACGTAAGAACCATTAACCAACAGCATCATCAAGGTCGTGTGCGCTACATTGGACGTGTTTCTTCTGCTTCTACTAATACATTTCCAATTGAAATCGAAATTGATAATCAAGACGCAAGAATTCCTGCTGGTATGAGCGCAGAAGTACAGCTACCTTTGAGTGAAGTGTTGGCAGTAAAGATTACGGCTGCCATGTTAGCACTCGATGAAGAAGGTAACTTAGGTGTCAAGACACTGCGTAATGAGCATGTTGAGTTTGTTCCAATTCAACTCGTTAAGGCCGAGGATGATGGTGTGTGGCTCTCTGGGTTAGGAGAGCGTGTAGACATTATCGTGCTGGGACAAGGTTTTGTGCGAGATGGTGATCAAGTACTGGCCAATAAAGTTGATGACGTAGTTATTGAAGCGGCTAATGAGTAGTAAGGAGCACCTATGTACACTCTGATTGATGCTGCGTTATCTCGCGCTCGCACTATGCTGACATTGTTGGTGATGATATTAATTGCAGGTGTCATTACTTACGTCACAATCCCCAAGGAATCGAGCCCTGATATTACCATTCCTATTATCTACGTTTCTGTTGGGCATCAAGGCATTTCTCCTGTCGATGCCGAGCGTTTATTGGTTCGTCCAATAGAGCAAGAGCTGCGTTCAATTGAAGGCGTAAAAGAGATGACCTCTGTGGCATCAGAAGGTCATGCTTCGGTGACGCTGGAATTTAGTGTCGGAGTGGATCTTGATAAAGCGATGGCAGATGTGCGTGATGCGGTTGATCTTGCGAAGCCAAAGTTACCAGAGGACAGTGATGAGCCGACGGTAAACGAAGTCACGTTTGCATCTGAAGAGCCTGTTTTGACCGTTGTGCTCTATGGCACCGTACCAGAGCGAACCATTGTTCAGATTGCCAGAACGTTACGTGATCGTTTGGAAAGTTTCCGTCAGGTTCTTGAGGTTGAAATCGCAGGAGATCGCGAAGACATCGTGGAGATAGTTGTCGATCCGCTATTGATGGAAAGCTACGGTCTCGATCAAGCGGACATCTATAATTTAATTGCCTTGAATAACCGAGTTGTGGCTGCGGGGTTTGTCGATACTGGGTATGGACGCTTTTCGGTAAAAGTCCCATCGGTTTTTGATTCACTGAAAGATGTGCTTGAACTACCGATCAAGGTGAATGGCAAAGAGGTGATCACTTTTGGCGATGTGGCGACAGTACGACGTGCATTTCGCGATCCTGAAAGTTTTGCTCGTTTAGATGGCGAATCTGCCATCGTTTTGGACGTAAAAAAACGGGCAGGGGAAAACATCATTGAAACGGTTGAGCTGGTAAAAGAAGTACTGGCTCTGGGACAGAAGCGCGCCGAGTGGCCCGACAATTTGCAAGTTAAATATACTTGGGATCAATCCGACGATGTCAAATTGATGCTCAGTGATCTACAAAACAATATCTTATCCGCAATTATCCTCGTAGTTATCGTCATTATTGCCATATTGGGGGTTAGGACCGCGCTTCTCGTGGGGATTTCTATTCCAGGATCGTTCTTGACTGGGTTGTTGGTGTTATCGGTATTTGGGCTGACGGTCAATATCGTCGTACTGTTTGCTTTAATTATGGCGGTAGGCATGTTGGTGGATGGTGCCATTGTGGTGACAGAGTTTGCAGATCGGCGCATGCAAGAAGGAACGCCACGTAAAGAAGCCTATCGAGATGCAGCAAAGCGAATGGCCTGGCCTATTACCGCATCCACAGCAACCACATTGGCTGCGTTTGCTCCGTTACTTTTCTGGCCAGACATAACTGGTGAGTTCATGAAGTACTTACCACTTACTTTAATTGCTACCTTGGCCGCTTCGCTGATGATGGCTTTATTGTTCGTTCCTGTCATCGGTGGGATCATTGGCAAGCCTCAAGTAGTCAATCAGAAAGCTCAGCGAGAAATGGTGGAGCTGCATAACGGCAACTTTGAAAAAGCGACTGGCATTACCAAGCTTTATTACCAGACTCTGTCGGTAGCGATTCGTCATCCATGGAAAGTCTTACTCAGCGCGATACTGCTAGCGGCAGGTGTCGGCTTCACTTACAACAAAGCTGGCTTGGGTGCAGAGTTTTTCCCTGAGGTGGACCCTGCCTTTTTTACCGTTAAAGTTCGTTCTTATGGTGACCTGTCTATTCACGAAAAAGATGTTGTTATGCGCGAAATCGAGAAGGTGATGCTCGGTCATGACGAGTTTGAAAGTGTCTACACGCGCACAGGATCGAGCGATAATGGGGACGAGATTGGCCAGATTCAAATAACGCCTGTGGATTGGCAGTATCGACGCAAAGTGAAAACCATTATTGAGGAACTAAAAGAGACGACAGACCGCTTTTATGGTGTTGAACTTGAGTATAAATTCCCGGACGCAGGACCGCCTGTCGAGCATGATCTCGTGATTGAAGTGTCATCACGAAATTTGAGTGTTAGTGCGTTAGATGAAGCAGCCAAAAAAGTACGACATTGGGCTGATGGTAATCCTGCACTGACCAACTTGAGTGATACCACTAATAAGGAAGGGATTGATTGGCAAATTGATATCCAGCGAGATGACGCCTCTCGCTTTGCAGCGGATGCTACTTTAGTCGGGAATACCGTCCAGTTTGTTACGAACGGCTTGAAAATAGGCGATTATTTGCCCGATGATGCGGATGAAGAAGTCGATATTTTGGTGCGCTATCCGCAAGATAAGCGCGACATAGGTCGATTTGATCAACTGAGAGTGAAAACGGCAGCTGGTCTGGTACCGATTACGAATTTTGCTCAAATCAAACCAGATCATAAGCAAGACACTATTCGTCGGGTCGACGGTCATCGAGTTATCAATATTAAAGCGGATATGGTGGAAGGTTACAATTTGGCGCTTGAGTTACCTAAGATTGCCGCTGGAATGGAACAGCTCGACTTACCGGAAGGCATTGAATATAAGATTCGGGGTCAAAATGAAGAGCAGGAAAACTCATCAGCATTCTTGCAAAATGCTTTTATTGTCGCGCTTGGTGTCATGGCTTTGATTTTAATTACGCAGTTTAATAGCTTTTATCAAGCTTTCTTAATCCTTAGTGCAGTGCTGTTTTCTACCGTTGGTGTCTTCGCTGGGTTACTTATTTTCCAAAAGCCATTTGGCATCATTATGTCGGGAATTGGAGTGATTGCGTTGGCTGGTATCGTGGTAAACAATAATATTGTTTTAATCGATACTTATAATCAGATGCGTAAACGTGGCTTAGAAAAATCTGAGGCTATTTTGCGTACCGGTGTGCAGCGTTTAAGACCCGTTTTACTTACGACGGTGACCACCATATTAGGCTTATTGCCAATGGTGTTAGAAATGAACATCGACTTAGTTAATCAGAAAGTGGAGTTTGGCGCACCAAGCACTCAATGGTGGTCTCAGCTTGCGACCGCTGTCGCGGGTGGTTTGGCGTTTGCGACTTTGCTAACGTTAGTTCTGACACCGTGTTTGCTTATGCTCGGGAGAGAGCATCACTCCGAAAAGTAAGCTTTATCGTGATGATATCGACAAAACAAAAAGGGCAGCTTCGCTGCCCTTTTCAATACCTGGCTTACTTCATTGCTAGCAGTTTGCTGTAGCGTTCAAGCTTGTCCATGCTAATTTTCGCGTTTGCCATGAAAGTTTGTCTCGCTTTGCCTGTCAGGGATTTAGATTGTGGCAAATTCACCGTGCGCGGGTTTTTATGGACACCATTCACAAGGAACTCATAGTGCAGGTGAGGGCCAGTTACACGGCCAGTTCCGCCAAGCGTACCAATGGTTTGGCCTTGCTTAACGCGTTGACCAGCTCGTACAGTACGTTTGGTTAAGTGCAGGTACTTGGTAATGTAAGTATTGCTATGTTTAATGAAAACGTAGTTACCATTAAATTTGTTGTAAGACGATTTTTGAACAACGCCATCACCAGCCGCCCAAATCGGGGTGCCCACTGGTGCCGCATAGTCCGTGCCTCTATGAGGACGAACGCGTCCCGTCACTGGATGTAAGCGGCGTGGGTTGAAATTAGACGAAACTCGACGGAAGTCCAACGGCGCGCGTAAGAATGCTTTTTTCATTGCACGCCCATTTTCGTCGTAATACTTGCCACTTTTCTGATCCAATATTGCGGTAAAGGTATCGCCTTGGTTTTTAAAGATCGCAGCAATGATTTTTCCACGGCCGATTACTTCACCTTCTACCACTTCCTCTTGGTAAAGTACTCGGAAGCTGTCGTTTTTACGAATATCTAAAGCAAAGTCGATGTCCCAACCAAATATGCCAGCCAGTTCCATGATTTGGTTACCATTTAATCCAGAAGATATTCCTGCATTCCAAAAGTTTGATTTGATGGTGGCTTCAGCGTAGTTGTACTGGAAGTCGACTTCTTTTTTATCAACTTCAGAAACGTACTTGCCGTCTTTTAATGTGATACGAAAAGTCTCGAACGCGCTTAGTGTTCTTCTTAGCTGCACCAAGTTGTTATTTTCGTCAAAACCAAATTGCAATCGGTCACCAGGTCGAAGCCGAGTTAACTGTTTTTCCACTTCTTTGTCTGATGACACCAGTTCATGTAATAGACGAGCAGAAAGCCCTACGCGACTAAATAAGATGGCAGCACTCTCGCCATTTTTTACCTTGTATGTCTCCCAGCGCAGCACGGCGGGAACCGCAGGCGATGAACTATTTAGTGCACTGAGTTCGAGGGAAACTGGCACAGGATAATGTTGACCAACTTTTAATCGGCTCTGCTGCGGGTCTAGGTCTTGCGGATCAGGTAAAAAGAAGAGCGCGAAGATAATCAGCGCACTAAAAAAACCGATCAATACTTTGTGCAAGAGTGGAAGTCGGACAAAAATCGAATGCATGAGGTACTTGATTGCTAAATTAAACGGAAAAAGTGACAACTACCTAGTCTAACGTGTTTCAAAATGCATCGCTATTCAAGTAATATGTTCAGCTATTATATTTTTGCCAAATCTGTGGGAGTGAACAAGAATGGCGAGCATTGAAGCTGCACTAGCCGAGATTAAGCGCGGTGTTGAAGAGCTGATTCCAGAAGAAGAGCTAATCGCAAAACTAAAAGAAGACCGTCCTCTACGTATTAAATTGGGCGCTGATCCAACAGCACCTGACATTCACCTAGGCCATACGGTTATTTTCAATAAGCTTCGCTTGTTCCAAGAACTAGGTCATGAAGTGACGTTCCTAATCGGTGACTTCACTGCAATGGTTGGTGACCCAACAGGTAAAAACACAACTCGTCCACCGCTAAGTCGCGAAGACGTATTGCGTAACGCTGAAACGTACAAAGAGCAAGTGTTCAAAATTCTCGATCCTGCAAAGACTAAAATTCAGTTTAACTCTGAGTGGCTGTCTGAACTGGGCGCAGAAGGTATGATTCGCCTTGCGGCAAACCAAACCGTTGCTCGTATGCTAGAGCGTGACGACTTTAAAAAGCGTTACGCGGGTGGTCAGCCAATTGCTATTCATGAGTTCATGTACCCACTTCTACAAGGCTGGGACTCAGTAGCAATGGAAACGGATGTTGAATTAGGTGGTACAGACCAGAAGTTCAACCTTCTAATGGGTCGTGAACTGCAAAAGTCTCACGGTCAAAAACCTCAGGTTGTACTGATGATGCCGCTTCTAGTGGGCCTTGATGGCGAGAAGAAGATGTCTAAGTCAGCAAACAACTACATCGGTATCAGCGAAGCGCCAAGCGAAATGTTTGGTAAAATCATGTCTATTTCTGATGACCTAATGTGGAGCTACTACGAGCTGCTCTCTTTCCGTCCTCTGGAAGAGATTGCTCAATTCAAAGCTGATGTAGAAGCGGGCAAAAACCCTCGTGACATCAAAGTATTGCTAGCAAAAGAAATTATTGCTCGTTTCCACAGTGAAGCCGATGCCGATGCAGCAGAGCAAGAATTCGTAAACCGTTTTGCGAAGAACCAAATTCCTGATGAAATGCCAGAGTTTGACTTTGACGCAGGTCGCCCAGTGAGTAATCTGTTGAAAGAAGCAGGCTTATGTCCATCATCGTCAGATGCGATGCGCATGGTTAAGCAGGGCGCTGTGAAGATTGATGGTGAAAAAATTGCGGACAGCAAATTTGCTCCAGAAGCGGGTACTTACGTGTTCCAAGTAGGCAAACGTAAATTTGCTCGTATTACTATTCAGTAATTCATAATGACTGCAAATGAAAGCGTCCGAAGGGCGCTTTTTTTGTATGAAAATTTAGCAAAAACGGCAAAGTAAAACTTCCATACCTGATGAACTTTGCTACTATACTAGCGCTGCCAATAATGGCAGCGCTATTGGAGATTTACATGAACAATACCGACCATCCTCCCAGTCGTTGGGTGAGTAAGATTAAGGGAGCGAAATAGCCCGCTTCGGTATTGGCGATCTCCGCCTTACCTAAGTGGTGAGGCATCTTTTCTAATTTTCTTCTCGTTATTTCCTTCATACATTCTGAATAGACAGTGCATTCGCATTGGTTTTCTCTGTGCATCTTATTTGTTGTCTGACTTTTAGCGTGCAAGAGTGGCTTTTCATGCTTTGTCGATGGTCGTTACCAATGCCAATCGGGAGATTCGCCATGACGGTAATGAACAACACTTTTATTGAAACAACACCAAACTTTTCTGAAGTAGAAATTGGTGCTGCTCGCAATGCATTCTTGCAGTACGAGCAAGAGCAACAAGTCCATTTGCTTACGGTTATGCCGATTGATGAGGCTGTAGGTATTTTACAGCATTGCTCTGTCGGCTATGTGAATAGTCTTATTGCTCAACTTGAGCAAGCAGGTCATGACAAACGCGCACGTCATTATGCTCACCAACTGGGTCTGCATATGTCTGAAGTTGATACACCCGATGGTTATTTATCAACTAGTGTTTTAGGGCATGTAAAACAGCGTATTGGATGGATCATTGCGCTGGCTCTTTTAGGGATAGTGTCAGGCTTGATCATCGCTCAGTATGAGGACACCCTTAGTCAGCTTGTTTTACTTGCAGTGTACATGCCAGTGATTGCAGCTGCTGGTGGTAACACAGGAACACAAGCAGCAACTTTGGTGATTCGTGCTCTTGCTACTGGAGAGTTAAAAAAACGCCAATGGTTAGAAGTTTTGTGGAAAGAGAGCCGAGTCGCTCTATTTATTGCGCTAGCGATTGCTATCGTGATGATTGGACGCATTATGTTATTTAGTGCAGGACAATCAACAGGAGGCTTTGAACTGACCGATATCGCACTGGCAATAGCAGTTGCGCTGTTCATTCAAGTCACCATTTCTACAACATTGGGCGGGCTGTTGCCAATTATTGCACGAGCTTGCAAGTTGGACCCAGCCGTATTGGTGAGTCCAGTTCTTGCGTCTATCGTCGATATTTCAGGAATGTGGATTTACTTTAACGTGGTGAACTATTTCTTAGGTATTGCCTGACTAAAGTTCACAATGTCATTGTAAAAAAGCTGCTCAAAATGTGTAATCGGGGCGATGACAGGTGTGTTGTCGTCCCGTTTTTCTGGGAAGTAGTCTGAAACAAACTGAACAAAAATGGTGTTAGGTTGACCATTTTTATCCAAGCCATATCCAGCCATATTGTAAGTCCCGTAGATAGAGCCACTTTTCGCGATCAGCTGTCCTTTAATTGGAAGTTTTCGCATACTTTGTCGGTACTTTAATGTGCCGGATTCACCTGATTTCGGCATGATGGCAATCAATTTGAGTTCGTTTTCATGCTTCCAAATATAGCGCAGCATTTCAGCCATCTTGGTCGCGGAGATCCGGTTATTTCGCGAAAGTCCTGAGCCGTCTTCTAGGCGCGCATTACGAATATCAATACCAGTGTTGGCGAAAATGATCTGCTTGATCGCTTCTGTCCCGTTAGTAAAACTGCCTGGCTGAACGAAAAATTTAGCGCCAAGTGTTTTGGTTAATGTGTCGGCAATTAAGTTGTCAGAGTTTTTGAGCATATCTTCGAGAATGTCTGGTAAGGCTTTTGATTGATGCATTGCGATGAGCTTTCGCTGCTTTTCTGGCGCCGTACCGACCCTAATCTTTCCCGATACCCCAATGTTGAGCTCCTTGAGCAAAGCCGCCAACCTTTGACTGGTGTAACGCTCAGGGTCTTGAACCGCAAATTTCAGTGGCAATGGTTTGTCTCTTTCAACCAAGCACCCTGTTAGCTTGTAGTTGTTATCGGGATTTGCAACTAAACCTAAGTCACAATGACGACTTTTCTTAATGGTTTTAGAAACTGTTTCTACGGTACTTGTGACACGAATAGGTTGATGCTCTGGTACGTAGACCCGCGTTCCACCATCTTTTTGTGTATAGATAGAGGCTTGTACACAGTTGTTATTGAGTGTGATGGTCGATGCCGGAGCGCTGTAGCAAACTCCCAAGATATCCCACGGCCAGCCCACCGCACGGTTATAACCAGTGAATGCGCTGTTATCGAGCCATAGGTCACCGTTAATCCGTTTTAAGCCATTTTTCTTAGCTAGAGTGAGAAGTGATTTTAAGTCGTTGGTTTGGAGTGTTGGGTCGCCGACAAAGTAAATCACTGTATCTGAGTTCGACGTTTCCAGCTTGGTTCGAAACCGGAAGTTATCACCCAGTTCTAGCTTTGCGGCTAATGCGGTGACGATTTTTAATGTACTCGCTGGTGGGAACAGTTGTTCGGTAGGATGAACACCGTCAAGCTCAGCATTTTCACTGAGTTTTTCCGCAACTAAACTGATGCGGGCGCCTTCAGGCAACACCTCTTGATGAGGGTACGCTTGTGAAAAAGCAGAAAGTAATGAAGAGAATATGAGCAAGGGCCAACGTAAACGCATAATGATACTTTCTAAGGTGAGTTATGTGATTGAGTATACGCAAGTCCTTTCAATATGCTAGGTAACTAAAGAAATGCTTCAAATGTCTTCATGAATGAGACACGAGAGAAAGGCGCGCTGCTTAAAATGAAGTATAAAAAATGCCCGCTTAAAGCGGGCATTCGATATTCTAGTCAAAGACCGGAATTAGAAGTCGTAACGTAGACCTAGAGCTAGCTCGTCTTCAGCATCGATCTTAGTTGCAACTGTTTTGCTCGTGTCAGTTGAACCAAACTTGTCACCTGCATCAATCAGGTTGAAGTTGTAAGAAATGTAACCACGGAAGTTAGGCTTGAAGTAGTAAGAAGCATCAACAGCGAAGTTGTTTGCAGAAGTTTCGTTGTTAGTTTCTGCATTGTTGTATGATGTTGTAAATACTGTTTGGCCTAGAGTGTAAGCACCCGCTAGCTCGTAACCAGTGTAATCAACTGTGTTACTGTTGTTTGAATCTTCCATTTTCTCGCCGTCAGTGAATACACCAGCGAAGTAAAGATCAGACATTGTGTAAGATGCAGCTAGCATGTACTCGTTAGCTTTGTCTTGATCTGCGTAACCAGCACCTAGCTCAAGACCAGTGTCAGCTAGAGCGTAGATTGCAGATAGAGAGTAACCGTCTTGTTTGTTGTCGTAGTACTCACCAGTGTTTTTGTTTTCCATACGATCAGCGAAGCGGTAGCTTGCTTTTACGCTTAGGTTTTCAAACTGGCCTTTGTAAGCCATCATGTTGTCTGTACGGTCTGATACAGCTAGTTTGTCTGCTGCAGAGTTACCGTGGTAAGCCATGATATCTGTGAAGTCAGTGATAACGCCTAGTGCACCTTCAGTTTTACCGTATGCGAACTCACCGTAAGCACCGCCAAGACCAGCGTAAGCAAGACGAGTTTCTAGATCGCTCTTGTCGTCGCCGTCTACAGTACCGTTTTGAGCAGTCTCAAATTCACCTTCCCAGAAACCAACACCGTATAGGTTGTCATTGATTTCTTGTTTACCAAGGAAGTTTAGACGGATGCGAGATTTGTCTTGAGCGTCGCCATCTTTCATAGATAGACGTGCTTCAGCACGGCCGCCCATTTCTAGAGAAGTACCGTCTTGGTTGTAAAGTTCAGCTGCGTTTACGCCAGTTGCCATAGCTGCTGCAGATACAGAAAGAGCAATTAGAGTCTTTTTCATCTTATTTGTCCTAGTTAGCTGTCCATAATCATTGTTGTATGGGGGAGAGGTGATCTCTCACAAGTTGTTGGTCCAAAATTGGCTAATTGAGCGATATAGTTCGCACTTGTAAGCCATTGATCTAACAACTCGCTGGACATGTTTTACTGCTAAAGTTTCCGTATGAGTTAGTAAAATGATATAAATCCCACTGATGAACACTGTTCAATTGTGCGTTGTTTTTATTTAAATTACTGTTTTTGATTGAAATTATTGGCAATGACATTGGCCTGACATTGATTAGTTTTTATCTTTTTTGAGGTTTTTGGTGTAATGAACAGTGTTGTTTTTCAATAAATTGAGAAGGTGATTCGCCCTAGAACCGCTCTAAAAGTGAGTTATATCATTATGCCGAAAAGGCATAGTCTTGCTGTCTTTCGAATTAAGATGATTTCGTCCGGGAGTTTGTTTACACTAAACGAAATACATCTTTAAGCGCACTACCCAGTCCTATGACAGGGTGGGCTTTTTTTGTCCAAAGACCCATTTGGGCTTGAGGTTATAAAATGGAAAAAGTTCCAATGACACTACGTGGCGAGCAAAAGCTACGTGCAGAACTCGATCGTCTACTTAAACTACGTCCTCAGATCTCAGAGGCAATTGCTGAAGCTCGTGAGCTAGGTGATTTAAAAGAGAATGCTGAATATCACGCCGCTCGTGAAGAGCAGGGCATTTGTGAAGCACAAATCCGTGACATTGAATACAAACTGTCAGTTGCTCAAGTTATTGATGTAACGAAGATGGATAACACGGGTAAAGTTATTTTTGGTTCAACCGTAACCTTGATTGATATCGACACCGAAGAAGAAAAAACGTACCAAATCGTTGGTGATGACGAAGCCGATATCAAAGCAGGTCGCATTTCAGTGAGCTCACCTATTGCTCGTGGCCTGATTGGTAAGATGGAAGGCGATGAAGTTGCTATTCAAACTCCGGGTGGCGCGAAAGACTTCGAAATTGACCGAGTAGAATATATCTAAGTCGTTTGGAGTAGCATTACTACTCTGATAAAACGCAAAAAGGTCGCCTCAGGCGACCTTTTTTCTTCAGCAACGTAAGTAGAGTTACTTACGAGGGATTTCGATTTTACGCTCTTCAGACTGGCGGTATAGCACAAGCACTTTACCAATAGTCTGAACTTTTTCAGCGCCCGTCTCACGTACGATAGCGTCGATGATTAGCTGTTTTGTTTCACGATCTTCCGAAGCAACTTTTACTTTGATAAGTTCGTGATGGTTAAGAGCGATTTCAATTTCTGCTAGCACGGCTTCTGTAAGTCCATTTGCGCCCATTAGCACAACAGGTTTTAAACTGTGAGCTAGGCCTTTAAGGTGCTGCTTTTGTTTGGTGCTTAGGTTCATTACGCGGCCAATTTTCTTTAAAATAAGGGTTGAAAAAAGCTATTTTAACGCCATCTATTGCTGAAGACTATAATTTATTGAGTAATAGGTAGCGCCTATTAAAACAATAGCTCCAATTTGTGCCTTGTTGGGATTAAAATGAGTAAACAAAAACATTCGGCTAGTTCTGGTCGTTGGTTGAAAGAACACTTTGATGATAAATACGCGAATGAAGCCCGAAAAAAAGGCTACCGCTCACGTGCTTATTTCAAGATCGATGAGATTCAAACGAAAGATAAATTGTTAAAGCCTGGAATGACAGTCGTCGACTTGGGGGCTGCGCCGGGCGGATGGTCTCAATATGCTGCTAAGATAGTAGGGGACAGTGGTCAGATCATCGCGTGTGACTTGCTTCCTATGGACCCGATTGCTGGCGTTAGCTTTTTACAAGGCGACTTTCGTGATGATGCAGTATTGGAAGCTTTGCTAGAAAGGATCCAACCTTCCATGGTAGACGTAGTAATGTCTGATATGGCGCCTAACATCGCGGGAAACAATTCTGTTGATCAACCTCGCGCTATGTATTTAGTTGAATTAGCTTTAGATATGTGTCGACAAGTTCTAGCGCCTAATGGTAGCTTTGTCGTAAAGGTTTTCCAAGGGGAAGGCTTCGATCAGTATGTGAAAGAAGTCCGAGACATGTTTAAAGCCGTAAAAATTAGAAAACCAGACTCATCGCGAGCTCGCTCTCGAGAGGTCTTCGTCGTAGCCACTGGTTACAAAGGTTAACCATTTTGCTCTCTTGAGAGCGTGTTAACACTATAGCTACAGTTAATGAACTGTAGTACCCTACCTTTAATTACAATTAGTTATCGAGAGGCTTACACCTTGAGTGACATGGCAAAAAATTTAATTCTGTGGCTTGTTATCGCCGTCGTATTGATGTCGGTATTCCAGAGCTTTGGCCCTGGAGAAAGCAATGGCAGAACCGTGGATTACACCACGTTTGTACAGGAAGTTGGCCAAGGCCAGATTCAAGAAGCAACTTTTAAAGACGGTGAAATTAGCTTTGTTCGTCGTGGCGGCGGTGCCAAAATGGTCACTTACATGCCAGTGTATGACCAAAAGCTTCTAGATGACCTAATTAACCAAAACGTGAAAGTACAAGGCACGCCTCCAGAAGAGCAAAGCTTGCTTGGTACTATCTTCATCTCTTGGTTCCCAATGATCTTACTGATTGGTGTATGGATTTTCTTCATGCGTCAAATGCAAGGCGGCGGTGGTAAAGGCGCCATGTCTTTTGGTAAGAGCAAAGCTCGAATGATGAGCGAAGAACAAATCAAGACAACTTTTGCTGACGTTGCTGGTTGTGACGAAGCAAAAGAAGACGTGAAAGAACTGGTGGACTACCTACGCGATCCAAGCCGCTTCCAAAAACTGGGCGGTAAGATTCCAACGGGTGTTCTAATGGTTGGTCCTCCTGGTACGGGTAAAACGCTTCTAGCGAAAGCCATTGCCGGTGAGGCGAAAGTACCATTCTTTACTATCTCTGGTTCTGATTTCGTAGAGATGTTCGTTGGTGTTGGTGCATCTCGTGTGCGTGACATGTTTGAACAAGCAAAGAAAGCCGCACCTTGTATCATCTTTATCGATGAGATCGATGCGGTAGGTCGTCAACGTGGCGCAGGTGTTGGTGGTGGTCATGATGAACGTGAACAAACACTAAACCAAATGCTCGTTGAGATGGATGGTTTCGAAGGTAACGAAGGTATTATCGTTATCGCTGCGACTAACCGTCCTGATGTGTTGGACCCTGCGTTACTGCGTCCTGGTCGTTTTGACCGCCAAGTGGTAGTTGGTCTTCCAGATGTACGTGGCCGTGAACAGATCCTAAAAGTTCACATGCGTAAGGTCCCTCTAGCGGGTGATGTAGAGCCTTCTCTCATCGCGCGTGGTACTCCAGGCTTCTCTGGTGCTGACCTAGCAAACTTAGTTAACGAAGCAGCCCTGTTTGCTGCGCGCGGTAACAAGCGCAACGTTTCTATGGTTGAGTTTGAACTGGCGAAAGACAAAATCATGATGGGTGCTGAGCGCCGTTCAATGGTGATGTCTGAGGAAGTTAAAGAGTCAACCGCATACCACGAAGCGGGTCACGCGATTGTTGGTCGCTTGGTTCCTGAACACGATCCAGTGTACAAAGTGTCTATCATTCCACGTGGTCGTGCGTTGGGTGTAACAATGTACCTTCCAGAGCAGGACCGCGTGAGTATGTCTCGCCAACACCTAGAATCAATGATTTCTAGCTTGTACGGTGGTCGTTTAGCAGAAGAACTTATCTACGGTGCTGACAAAGTATCAACCGGTGCTTCTAATGATATCGAGCGCGCAACAGATATTGCTCGTAAGATGGTTACTCAATGGGGTTTCTCTGAAAAGCTTGGCCCTCTGCTGTATGCAGAAGATGAAGGCGAAGTGTTCTTAGGACGTAGTGTAACTCAGACTAAACATGTGTCTGACGATACAGCGAAGTTGATTGATGACGAAGTTCGTCAGATCATTGACCGCAACTACGATCGTGCGAAGAAGATTCTTCAAGAGAACATGGATATCATGCATGCGATGAAAGATGCGCTGATGAAGTATGAAACCATTGATGCTCGCCAGATTGATGACTTAATGGAGCGCAAAGCTGAAATTCGTGAGCCTGCGGGCTGGAGTGATAACTCAGCAAGCAAACCAGAAGACAGCGACAAGCCTCAAGCAAAGCAAGAAGTTAAAGAAGAAGCAACGGAGACTGCGAAAGATGCAGAACAGCCTAGCTCTTCTGAAACAACTTCTAACGAAGCGCCTGAAAAGAAAGACTCTGAATAAAGAGTATCGATAATATTAAACCCCGAGTTATCTCGGGGTTTTTGTGTTTATGATGATGATTACAGCAAATAACAAATCTTTGGACCTTTCGCGTCCACATGTCATGGCCATTCTAAATGTGACACCGGATTCCTTTTCGGATGGCGGTAAATACAACTCAATTGAACTTGCTCTTGCTCAAGTTGATAAAATGATAAAGGCTGGTGTAAGTATTGTTGATGTTGGTGGTGAATCGACAAGACCTGGTGCACCGGATGTGTCTTTGGAAGAAGAGCTTAGGCGTGTTGTCCCAGTAATCAAAGCCATTCGTGAAAAATATGATGTATGGATTTCCGTTGACACCAGTAAAGCAGAAGTGATGCGTCAAGCAATTGATGCTGGGGCTGATTTGATCAATGACATCCGCTCGCTGCAAGAGCCAGGTGCTCTGGAAGTCGCAGCAGAAGCAAACCTTCCAATTTGTCTGATGCATATGAAAGGTCAGCCTAGGACCATGCAAGTTGACCCTCATTATGATGATTTAATGGGGGACGTGTCGGCTTTTCTAGAAGAACGTATCGCGGCGTGTGAAGCAGCAGGGATTGATAAATCTCAACTGATTCTCGATCCTGGGTTTGGCTTTGGCAAAACAATCGAACACAATTATCATATGCTTGCTCATCTTGAAAAGTTTCATGAATTCGGCCTACCTATTTTGGCTGGCATGTCTCGTAAATCCATGATCTTCAAACTGTTAGACAAGCCAGCAGCAGAGTGTACGAACGCAAGTGTTGTTTGTGCTACGATTGCCGCGATGAAAGGCGCGCAGATCATTCGCGTGCATGACTTTGAAGAGACAATCGAAGCAATGAAAGTTGTTGAGATGACGAAAAACAATATTTAAAAATAATAAAGGAAAGTTTATGTCGAATGAAAGACGTTACTTTGGTACTGACGGTGTGCGCGGTAAAGTAGGACAATACCCAATCACTCCAGACTTCGTACTTAAGCTTGGCTGGGCTGCTGGTCGTGTACTAGCGAAACAAGGCACAAAGAA